>CAZNWT010000027.1:0-43843 GCA_964576795.1 uncultured Victivallales bacterium | reverse complement strand
TTCCTCGCGACAGGATCAGACCCCCGGCATTGCCGCCTATTTGGAACCGCTGAAACCATTCACAGTTGATTGATCGGATTGTTGCAATTAGTATGGAGTGACTCTCGATCGAAAACGAATGGGGATATGATTACAATTTGGATAGTCGCACTTTTGGGGATTGTAGCAGCTTGGATTCTGCTATGGTTTTTGCGCTTGCGAGAGTGGGGTGTGGCGGCTCCTGTTTTTGTCGATCTCCCAATCCATGCGTTGTCTATCAGTTGTATCATTCCTGCCAGAAATGAAGCTGCAAATATCGGTGCCTGTTTGGAGAGTCTTCGTGGACAGGGAAACGGTTCGATGGAACTCGTTGTTGTTGACGATGGATCAACTGATGACACTGCACAGTGGGCTCGGAATGCCCGTGAACAGGATCCGCGCATTCGCCTCATTCCGGCTGCACCTCGCCCCGAGTCTTGGTCCGGAAAAACGTGGGCTCTCACGCAGGGCGTGAATGCGACATCGGGGGAGTGGTTGCTTTTTTGTGATGCTGATACGGTTCTTGATCCTGCCTTGCTCGCGACTGCTGTGAATGTGATTCAGCATGAGAATCTGGATTGCTTCTCCGTTATTCCACAGATGAAGGCAACTCGGCTTTCTGTTTCTGTGCTGCTCTCCTGTCTTTCGCTTGCCCGCGCTATCTTGCTCCGTCCCGCGTCACCGGGAAAACGCGGTATGGTTCAGGGTGCATTTCTGGTGATCCGTCGGTCGTCCTTCAATGCCGTTGCGGGCTTTGAATCCCTACGGGGGTCCTTGCTGGAAGATGTGGAGCTGGGACACCTTTTGCATGATGCGGGGTGTCGCGTGCGGACACTGCCATCCTCTCCCTTGATAATGACGACGATGTACACGTCGTTCTCGGAGGCGTGGCAGGGGATCTGCAAGCATTTATATCCTGTGATGGGGTATTCGATTGGCAGGATGCTGCTGTCTACGCTGGCATATGTTGGCCTTGTCGTGTTTCCACTTAGCACTTTTGTTGTGGCCATTGGGCTCGCTATACGTGCGCCAGTTTCAGAGGGGAGCATGACGCTTGCCCTCGCTGCGTTACTGGCGATTGGCGTAATGTACGGGGTGATGAGACGCATTCTCGATCGGGAGTCTCTTGCCCGCGCAGCGTTGATCCTTGCTCCTCTCTCTTTTCTGCTATTTTCCGCTCTCGCATTACATTCGATTCATGCTTATACCCATGGGCAGGTAATGTGGAAGGGGCGACACTATGTGGGTAACAGAAAGTCATTTTCACCGCGGATGGGTGCGGATGGGCACGGATAATGGGAATACTGATGCAAAACCAGAGTTTCAATGCCGTACGATATCTTGATACGAGAAAGACCAACCTGATTCGTAGCGTAATTCTGTCCATGTCTTTTCTTATCCGTGCCCAGCCGTGCCCATCCGTGGTTAGAGTCCCCTGGCAGACCCCACACATTCTTCGGCAGATCCCTATTCTTAAGCAAGTTTGGTAAGGCACTTATGACAGTTTTTCTTACAGGGATTACAGGGCTGGTTGGATGTCATGTGGCGATTGCGCTTCTCCAGCGGGGCATTCGGGTTATTGCTCTCGCTCGGGCTGGAGAGGGGGGTTCTGCGGAAAGTCGTGTGATGCGAACCGTGAGTGCCTATCCGGGTTGGGCGGGGCGTAAAGGTCCGCTTTCCAATATGCTTGTGGTTGAAGGGGACATGCTTGCGGCTGACTGTGGCATTGATCCCGACATGCTTGATATGTTGAAGGCTCACGTTGATGTCGTCATCAACTGTGGCGGTGTGGTTTCCTTTTCTGCGCCTGGGGAGCCCGTTCCGAAGCTTCGCGTTAACACGGAGGGGTTGTGCAACGTGATCGCACTCACAAAGAAACTGAGCTGTCAACGGATGATTCACGTCAGCACGGCATATGTGGACAAGGGGGGAAGAGATGCGGCGTATCGAACGGAGTATGAGCGGACGAAGCATGATGGCGAGCGCATGCTTCAGTCGCAAGCGGCCGTGTGTGATATTGACGCCATTATTGTGCGCCCCAGCATCGTGACCGGTGATTGTGTGTTTGGGTTTACGCCTGTGTTTAATGGAGTTTACCCCTTTATCCGTTTTGGTGCAGAGCATTGGGAGCATCTTCAAAGCACAGCGCTGGAGAGTTGGTTGCCGAAAGCCTTTTCTGAAAATGCAGGAGTAAACCTTGTTCCCGCAGAGGTGTTAGGATCTTTGATTGCCCGGTTGGCACAGACGTGGCCGGATCAGGCTCGTATCATTACGCTAATCAATCCGCATAATTGGCCTATTCTCGATTTGTTTAAAGCGACTGCTGAGTATTTTCACCAGCACATGTCATCGAATGCGGCACCGGCTCGTGTGCAGGTGTCGACTCTGCAGGCATTGCAGGCCGAGGCAAGTGTGCTGTTTAAGCTCTATGAATCTTACGCTTTAGCTTCCCCTGAATGTTTGTCGGATAGCATCGCGGCAGAACTGACTGCGGAAGAGCATATGGCGATGGATAATCGTCAGGCATGGTTTGAGGCGCTTTTGGATTGGGGAATGGCGGTTGGGTGGAATCGGATTGGAGCCGGATCATGATGGATGACTATACGCTTGGGTACTGCGCAGCCAATAGCCCCGAGGGTCAAGAGACCTTCGACCTCGGTGTGACAGCAGGGGAGTGTGTTATTGCGGACGCCTTCTGTTTAGAAGGTAGCGACAGTGCTTTGGATGTGTGGCTTGGCTTCCTCCAGACGCGAGCGGGTGCATGGCCGACCCACTATGGTTTGCGATTGGGATGTGGCCAGATTGCAAAATTGCAGCACGCTGACGCTGCCGCTGGGACAGACTTGGGGTGGGTTGTTCTGGTTGGTGATGGTTTTGAGCAAGGCGCTGAGAAGGGTGTTCATGCGCTTTGTCGACGGGGTATCCGTGTCTATTGGGAGTATGCGATTGGCATGGGGTGTCCTGTGGAGGAGGGGTTGCTGAGTGGTGTTGTGGTGCGAGGATGCGAGAGTGGAGGCATCTCGCGAAGTGAATCGGTTCGCACGCTGTATACCCTTGCGCGTTCGCAATACGCAACTCTTCCGATTGTGGTACAGGGGATTGAGAGTCCTGAGATGGTGGCCGTATTTCTCGTTCTTGGAGCCGCAGGATTTATCCTTGAGGGTTCTGCGCACTTCTCCGACGGACTTTCGCCAACGGGGGAGCCCCATGCGATTAGTCAAAGTGGTTTTTCGAAAAGAGCCCTTGGAAATGATTGGGTTGATGTGCAGTACACAACCAACAGCAGCACTAGTGCTGTTACCTCTGCAATTGGGCCTGGTGTTCTCACTTTTCACCCACAGCCCGTGCAAGCTGGCGAGCGTCCTTCAAGAATCTTTCGAGACGATGTCGCGCTTACGGTTCGCCTTTTGTTGGATGTGACGTCTGATGCGCTAGATGCGCTTTGTGCGAAGCCCACGCTCATTCAGGGCCCCCTGGCAAGTATTAGCACCTCGACTAAATTTGCGTGTGCGTTAAGCAATGAAGGCATTTTCCCCGTCTTTGCGTTCACGGGGCTTACCCCTGATGCCGTATTAGATTTGACTGGACGCATTTGCAAGGCAACCCATCTTTCTGACTACGGAATTGGCATTGCCGGTACGATGGCGCTTAGTCCGCAAGCATTGATGGACTCTCTGCGCGAAACCCCTCCCTCGGTGATCCTTCTGTCGGGAGATCAGTGGGGGCAGGGCAGTGCATGGCGTGACGTGGCCGATGCTGATGTGTGGCTGCATGTGCAGCACCCCGCTATGGTGGAGCAGGCATGGACGGAGGGCTTTCGACATTTCGTATTTGAGGGATGTGAGTCCGGCGGCCATGTGGGGATGCTGCCGTCTGACGTATTATGGCCGCTCATGATGCGTGCAAGCCGTGACCTTGAAGGTGAAACTCAGGATCTTCATTGTGTATTGGCGGGGGGGATTCATGATGCACAGTCCTTACTTTTCGGAATGCTTACCGCGAAGGCATACGGTTTTACAGGACAACTCTCATTTATCGTGGGAACGCGTCTGCTGTTGACCGATGCTGCCGTCACCAGTGGTGCCCTTCACGCCGCCTATCAGAAAACGTTATCAGTTGCCCGGCTAACGCAGGTTGTAGGAACTCCGGGAACCGGGGTTCGTGCTGCGGTAGAAGCGGATGGAACGGCGCTTTCTCCTGATAGCAGTATGACATCGGTATACGAAGCCTATGGCCACGCCGTGAAGGGGGAGCCTGAAGCATTGTGTTTAGCGGGGGAAAGTGTTGCTCACTGTAGCGATCCCTCGACACTTTCACTTTTGTTTCGTGAGCTGATGGCATACGGGGACGCTTGGGAGACGATGTGCCACGGGGAAGCCTGTGAAGCGCGTACTGCTTTTCGGTCTACGCATGCAGGTCAGGATGATGCCCTCGCGATTGTCGGGGTGGGGGGGGTGTTTCCGGGAGCCTACAACGTAGATATGTTTTGGGATAATCTGGAATCCAACCAACGTCAAATTCAAGAAGTTCCCCCCGATTACTGGGGTATGGGATCCTACCGCTCTTCCACAGAGGATCGGGCAAACAGCTCGTACAGCTGGCATGCCGGCATGATTACGGACTTCACGTTTGACCATTTTGATTGCCTTAAGTTTCACATTTCACCTAAGGCCGCAGAGGTTGCGGACCGAATCCACCTCATGCTTCTGAAGGCAACAGATCAAGCCCGCGTCTCTGCGGGTGTCGATTTTGTATTCCCAAGCGAATCGACTGCTGTGATGATTGGGAACAGCATGGGCGGCGAGCGGACCAAGCGTGGCGTCATTCGCATGCATATCCCCGATGTTCTTGAGGCCGTTCGTCGTTCATCTGCATTTGAGGTGTTAGACGCTGAGCAGCGTGAAAGCCTGCTGGCGGATGTTGCAGAGACGCTTTCAACGTGCAGCCCGGAAACAACAGAGGACTCACTGGTAGGGGGTGCCGCCAGTACGCTGGCCGGTCGCATTTCGGCCTACCTGAAAGTCTTCGGTGGCAATATGACGGTTGATGCCGCTTGCGCCTCATCACTGGCGGCGGTGACGGTTGCCAGTGAGATGCTTCGTTCCGGGCGCTGTTCCTGTGCGGTCATTGGAGGCGTTGATTCCGATCTTACCATTGATACCTTTGCCAGTTTCTGTCGGTTGAAGGCTCTTTCAAAGACTATTTCTCGTCCCTTCATGGAGGGGAGTGATGGGTTTACCATGGGCGAGGGTGCTGGCGTTATCATTCTGAAACGGATGGATGATGCGCTAAGGGAAGGGGATCACATCTATGCAACCCTTTCTGGCAGTGGCATGTCATCAGACGGAGAAGCAGGGGCACTAACGATTCCCTCGCCGTTGGGACAACGGCGAGCTTTGCAGCGTGCATTTGAAGCGAGCGGTTTTCGGCCGGAATCTATTGGGTACGTAGAGGCGCATGGCACGGGCACCTCCGTTGGTGATGCTGTGGAGGTGCAGGAGTTGAGTCGTGTGTTTGAAGGCGCGCGCCCCGGTAGTGTGGCGTTAGGAACCGTGAAAGCGCATATTGGGCACCTGAAGAGTGCCGCCGGAATTGCTTCGATCATTAAGGTGATTGAAGCATTCAATCACAAAACGATTCCTCCAACATGGATTGAGGGTGAGATTCGGCACGATCTAACGGAAGGGCATTCGCCATTTCGGTTGCCCTCCAAAGCGCAATCCTGGCGTCAATGGGGTGCGCTTCCCCTACGAGCCGCAATCAGTTCGTTTGGTTTTGGGGGCAGTAACTATCACTTGCACATGGAAGCATTTGACGACCGTCAGCAGCATCGGACGGATTCTCGATTGCTGCTGTTTTCCGGTGTTGATAGGCAATCGCTTCTGCAGAAGGTCAATGCATTCAGCATGGCCGTGCAGGCGCGTGGTGAAGTGTATGTTTCCGATCCCCGGCAGATGTGTCATTTAGGGGGTGATGCACCCTGTCGCCTGGCTGTTGTGTGGCGCGCATTGTTGGCGTGGTCTCAGTTGGAAATGCAGATTCGTGATGTGCTCGCCGGTGGAACCGTGGATGGTATCTGGTTGCGAGATCAGTGTGTTCGCAAAAAGGTTGCTTTCCTTTTTCCCGGACAGGGATCTGTTGGGGGGGACTCTTTTCAGCAATTCCGGCATACCATGCCTGCATTTGCAGCCCGACTTGCAGAATCTGGAAAAATGCTTGATCTAGACTTTGACACGTTACTATGGCGGGAGTCACGAACTGGCAGCTCGGGTGCAAGCTGGCGTAAGGATCCACGACTACAACCTGCAACAACATCGCTCTCGCTGGCATTGGCACACCTTCTTAAATCGGTGGGGGTAACACCAGATGCCGTTGCCGGGCATAGTCTGGGCTTTTATGCGGCATTGGTATCGTCCGGGGGCATTGCAGAACGGGACGCGTTGCAATTGCTGCAGGAACGCGCAACGTGTTTTGATGCGCTAGATGACAATGAAATGGGAACGATGCTTGCCCTGGATGCTGATGCACATGGGGTAGAGGCTCTTCTCGCCGAGTGTCCCGTTCCCTGCTATCTCGCCAACATGAACTCTCCGAATCAGACCGTGGTTTCCCTCTCGGTAGATGACGTCCAAGCGGGTGCAGATTTCTTCGCACAGCACGGGGTTGAAAGTCAGCGTCTAGCGGTCATGTGTGGGTTCCATTCACCATTTGTCGCCGATGCTGGCGCCCAGTTTGAGAAGCATTTGCGAGCGGCGACATTCCATGAACCGTATTGTGCGCTCTACAGTGAAACCCTTGGCGACTCTGTCGCTGCGGGTGCTTTTGATTCGGGTTGTCCCGATTGGTTTGCAAATCATATAGTGAAGCCCGTTCGATTTGTAGAATTGCTGAATGCCATGCATCGGGATGGGGTTGAATGTTTCGTGGAAGTGGGTGCTCGCGGCACTCTATCTCGCTTCGCACGCGATACGGTAGCAGTCGAGGGCATCCGGTGCTACCCCGTGGATACGGCAAGGGATGATACGGTTCACCATTGGCACGAATTGCTGGCAAGGCTCTACGTTGAACAGGGAATCCCGATCGACTTCGGTGCCTATGCCGCCTGTTTCGATTTTCATCTTAGCCCGATTCGAACGGGGTTTGGCATGCGGCGCCCCATCGCAGATCAACCTTCTGTCGCGGATTTACAGGAAGAGGGAAACTCGGCGCTGGCATCTGGAAGTACGGTGCAACATTCATCAAAGGATGCAGATGACATCTACCGTAAAGTGCGTGGAATCTTGTCGGAGTATTCTGGCTTTGAGGAGTCATTGATTGAGCCAGACCATGAGCTGCAAGGCACGCTTGGTATTGATTCTCTTAAGACCATTGAGATTGGAATGGAAATCGAACGACAGCTGGGTGCCCGTCTTACAGGATCCACGTTCTCCGGTGCGCTAACCGTTCGATCGCTTGCCGAGGAGGTGCGTTGTGTTCTAGAGGGCACTCAATCTCTAGCGGTCGACGATATTAAACGATACGTTCTCAGCCCGGTGGAGGTTCCGCCTGTGGCTGCAGTCATGGAGCCCTGTGGTAAGTGCGCTTTGCTTTCCAACGATCCCCAACTCCTTTCTGCCTGGACCGAGCAGGGTTATGGTCCAAGCTATGACAGTATTGATCTCGTGAAAGATCCCCATGAGGCGCTGCATATGGCACTGGCCGATGCATCGCTTGAGGGGATTGTCTATGCGGTACGCCCTCCTAAAGGGGATTTGATAGAATCCTCATTGTTGGATGTCTTACGGCCTGTGTTGGCGCTTGTGCAGCGGCAGTTGCCGGGGCGGATGCAATCAGAGGGTAGGGGAGTGTTTCATTTTATGACGGCAACATTTTCGGATGTAGAGCATCCCGAGGAAGCCCCCCTTTCAGCCTTCTCGAGAAGCTTGCAGAAAGAGTTGCCACAGGTGCGATGTGGGCACGTCTCGTTTTGTGAGAGCATCACGGCAGAAGCTGCGGTAACGATACTCTACCAAGAAGCCTTTGCCGATCTGGACCCGTATGCATTTGTTAGCACCTGCGATGCAAAGCGATGGGTCACGGATGTTGTTGAAAGCGAATGCGGCGACGCCTGCGAGTTAATTACGGCATCCGATGTCGTTCTGGTGACAGGTGGTGGACGTGGCATTACGGCGCGAATGATTCTTGCTCTGTCTGCGACGGTGACTCCCACATGGATCATCGTCGGCTCAACGGATCTTAATCACGACTCAGAATCGGCCCACGAAACGAAAACGACTCTAAGCGAGCTGAAGGCGTTGGGGTGTCGAGCAGAATACGAGCAATGTGATCTTTCGGATTGTGATGCGCCGCATGTGAGGATTGAAGCGATCATCAAGGACTGTCCGAAGATTACAGGGGTAATTCATGGTGCCGGAGTTCTATCAGATTCAGGGATTGAAGATAAGTCTGTTGAAGCGTTTAGCCGAGTGGTCGATGTGAAATCGGGGAGTGCCCGTATTTTGGAATCCATGCTTGATCTTTCCGCGATACGATTTTGGGTGTCGATGTCATCCATTTCTGCCCTTCTTGGAAATGCAGGGCAGACTGATTATGCGGCTGCGAGTCAGGATCTCGTTACGCAGGCATACCGACTGCGCGGGAAATGCGTTTCGAGGGTGAAGACGATTTTGTGGGGACCTTGGTCAGGCGTCGGGATGGTGGTGGCGCAAGGGCTAGAGTCTCGGTTCAAGACGCTTGGAATTCCGATGATCGGTGTGGAGGAGGGGCTCGAATCCTTCTGTCAGGAACTGAATTCGGTTGAGGATGCGGTTGTCGTATACAGTGGTGATCTGGATTACTTTGCAGACCAGCGGTCTTTGGGAGATGAGGGCGTCTGGGCTCAACAGCGCGTTGTGGGCGCTAAGGTTTCGCTGCGCTCCCGTCGATTTGACCGGCAAGAACTGTTTCTGAAAGACCATACCATTGATGGGGTTCCTGTGTTTCCCGGTGTCATGGCTCTGGAGTTAAGCGTGCATGCAATCGCAAATGCGTGCTACCCCCTGATGTGGCGCGATGTTAATCTTTGCCGCCTCGTGACTGCGGGTGAGGATGGATTGGTTTTGTCCATGGGCTGGACCCCGGTCGGCAGCCAGAGCGCAGCCTTCTGCTGTAGTGATCTTAAAGATGTAAGGCAGGATGTAATTTCGGGACAGTTGGAATGGGGCGTTTCTGAGGTGCCGTGCGGTAGCGGTCTCGTAATGGATGATGATACCGTTCTGCGGCACTATGAGATCTCAGACCTGTATGGGGAAGGGGGGCTGTTGTTTTCAGGCCCCTTGTTCCAGGTGCTTGCCAACAATCTGGATGTGGGGGATCTCTGGGCACGAGCGACGCTCCAGCGGAACACCTCATCGGATGACGTCGAATCCCTGCCCACACGTATCCCTGCGACGCTTCTGGATGGGGTGCTTCAGATGGCGGCGGTTTACGGGATGCATCACTTTGAAGGGACATACTTGCCAACAGATATTGATACCCTATGGTGCAGCGAGAGCGCCCTGACCGATGCACCTGTTGAAGCTATCGTCGTGTATAGAGAATCTCAAGAGACCAACTGTATTTGTGTTGATGCTGAGATCACCATAAAGGGCGAGCGTGTGCTCTTGCTGCAGGGGCTGACGATGTCTCGTGTTGGTAGTACAGATTACGCGCATTCTTAGCCCTTGGTGGTTTTTTAACTGAATGATCCAGCGGAGCGATGACGGCGGGGGTAGAAACTTCAATTCGAACATTGAACATTCAACGTCCAACATCGAACGCAGAACTGCACTTATGTATAAGGCTCGGGGCTACACCCCGGAGTTGGGACTCCCGATTAGGGACTGTCAGCAATGAAAGCGACTTGACGTTCTGCATTCGATATCCTAGATTACGGTATGACATTCATCAATGTAGTACAAAAAACAGTGCGGACGCCGGTTGAATCGCTGCGCAAGGGACTGCAGATCCTAGAATTGCTGTGTGGGGCGGGACGCGAGGGGTTGGCGCTGGGCGAGGTCGCCGCGCGCATGGATCTCAAGCCGACGACGACCCACAACTTATTGAAGACGCTGAGTATGTGCGGGTATGCGCATAACGCGGGGGCTGGACCGTACTGTCTGGGTGAGAAAGCGGTGGATATCGCTCGTCTCGTGACCGCCACCATGCCCGTCCCGGAAAGCGTACGGGAGCTCTTGCAAGAATTGGCGGGGCAGCTGAACGAGAGCGTGGTGCTCACCACGTTGGCGGGTGGTTATCGCCGTGTCTTAATTCGTATATCGAGCACGCGTGCGGTGCAGGTCAATTCGACCGTGATGGACCGACCGGGCGGGAGTATTTGGGCAACCTGCACCGGTTGGATGCTGACGGCTTTCTGTACGAGTAGCGAACGGGACGCAATTGTCGCTCGCGAGGGGTTGCCGGGAGAGCGATGGGACGGCATTCGCACACGTTTGGCTTTGACGCGGGCGCTGGCTGGAATTCGTGAAGCCGAACTTGCCGAACAGCATGGACACGAAGTTGCGGGGCTGGCGGTTCCGGTGCGCGCCGTCGATGGCATTCTGCTGGGGGCGCTGGGCATGCACATGCCGGAATACCGCTGGACATCTGAAATTCGGAATAGCAAAGCAAAGGCCCTGGCGTCGGCAGCATTACGGCTGGCCGGTGTGTGGGCTGACGGGATCAAGGTACAAAAGGAAGACGCATTATGAATGAGTCACTGACGGCGGATATCAAGGGCAAGGCATTTCGTATGGGTGCGCATCTGGTGGGGGTTGGAAATATCGAGCGCTGGGATGAGTGTCCTGCGCTCATGAGCCCGAAGGGCATCATGCCGACGGCCAAATCCGTGCTGGTTTGCGCTATTCACCATACAGACGGCATGATCGAAATGGGGGGCGAAGTCTCTCCGCACGAGCAGGGCAGCTACGGCTACCAGATGCTGATGAACTACCATTTGGATGTCATAAGCTACACTATGGCTCGCTTTCTTGAGGATGCCGGCTACCGGGCCGTGCCCATCAGTGCTAGCAACATCTGGCGCTACCGGCCGTACAAGGAGCTGACTGCGACCTTTGCGCCGGACATCAGTCACATCTACGCCTCGGTGGCAGCCGGGCTGACCGAATTGGGTTACAGTGGACTGGCGATGAGTCCCGAGTACGGCCCTCGCAACCGTTTCGTTTCGATTATCACCGATGCTCCGCTTGTACCGACTCCGTTGATGCCTGGCAACACGATGTGTGACAATTGCGGGATGTGCATCAAACATTGTCCGACTCGTGCCATTGATAAAGAGGTCAAGGGGGAAGTCTCCATCCAGATTGAGGGGCATACGTACACTCGCGCCGACAAGAATCTGTGGCGCTGCGCTTGGGCCGAGCACTTTGGCCTGGACGTGGAAGCGAATATCCCCGACGCGGTTACGGAGGAATCAATCCTCAAGAACATCGAGGAAATCGGCCTGCGCGGCGGTACCATGGGCTGTTGCCTGAAGTTCTGTCTGCCGAAAGACAAACGTACCTGGGACCGGGATTACTCGAGTGCACCCATCCGCAAGAAGGCCGTGATGCCCGTTCAGGACACCCCGGAGCGGAGCGTCCAGGAACGGCTTATTGTTGATGCAATTGGATGGGGAGCCGATACGGTGCTGGTCGAAAGTGCGGCTGACTGGAAGGCGCGTGGGATTGACCTGTCCTGTCTGCTTCCGGATGTGAAGAGTGTGGTCATGTTGGCTGTCGACACCCCGCCGGTCAGTTTTTGCAATGACGCGGTTCCCTCCACTCAATTCGGCTTCACACTGAGCTATGTCGGCAATAAGTGTGCGTTTTACATGGCGCACGGCCTTGAGCAGCTCGGCTACAGCGGAGCGCCCTACAGCGAGGGTGGTACTGATGGCGAACCGGGCCGCAGCGTGGCGCAGGCCATCACGGGCTATTTGCAGGAGCAGCGACTCGGGCGCGAGGGCTATCGCTGTTTCATGGTTACTAGTGCTGCGCTTGAGCCTGTACGGCGCGATGCAACGTATACGGCCTTGCCGGCACGGCTGGACCTGACCGATACCGTGCGCAAGACGGCTTTGGCCGCAGGGGCGGATGTGGTCGGCATCACCTCCGTTGCCCGTCTGGAGGGGTTGCTCGACCAGGCCCGGCCTCTGTTTGAGGGTGAAAAGATTCTCGATGCACGTGAAACAGGCAAGGCCTGGCTGACCTCGTCCGCTGAGGTCAGTGAGCGTACGCGGCATGTGTTCGGACCCTCCGATTACCTGGACGGGGCCAGCTCGGTGATCGTGCTGGGCATGCGTCTGCCCGCCGAAAGCGTGGAGCGCACGATTCGGCCGCCGGCTGAAGCGATTGGGCCCTACGCGTTCGCGACGTACGAGAGCCAGCATTTGCTGCGCCTGGCGGCGCTTGGCTTGACAAAGAAGCTGAAGGGGTGGGGCATGAGCTGCGCGGTCACCTACGATCTGGGCGGCACCGCTTCCTATGCGGCCAATCCGCGCGGGCCGCAGCCAAACGCCTTCACCAACCGCTTTACTGCGGTTGCTGCAGGGCTTGGCACGCTCACCAAGGGCGGCTTTGTGCGCAATCCCCAGTACGGGCCCAATATGCGTTACCTGGCGATTGTTGTGGATGCGGAACTCATGCAAGATGCGCTGGCCGACCTCGCTGGACTGCGTGTACAGTGCGACAGCGGTTGCGACAAGTGCGTGCAGGGCTGCACGGTCAACGCCTTCAAGGCGCCGGTAAGTGTGGAGCTGGACGGTTGTTCGTTGAGCTTCAACCCAGTGGAGCAGGTTCGGTGCGACTGGGCCTTGCGTTACGGTCTGGTGCCGGAGGAAGGCGTGATGTACACCGGTTCCAAGAGTAACGTGCCCATACCCGAGAAGGTCACGGCAGAGGCCCTGGTCGAGGGCATGACGCAACAGGACACCATTCTCAAGGTGCGGCCCTGCGTGGCGGAAATGTGCATGATGGCCTGTCCCTACACCCGAGCCCAAACGCCTGACAGCCTTCGATAGGTTCTGGGGCTTAGCTATGACGCTTTACTCTCTCACATTCCGGCTGATGCAGATCTGATTGGATTTACGTCGACGGACGCTGACATGGCCTTCGACGCGGCATGTTGCTGAGCGGGTTAAGGCTACGTTTCCCAGTGCATTACTGGTCATTGGAGGACCGCAGGTGACTGCGTTTCCAGAAGACACTTTGCGAGCCTCCCAATTTGATCTGGGAGAGAGCCTGAACGCCGCGCAGACGTTGGGAATGCTGGCCGCCCTTTTCTGTGTGATCGTGTCCTCGCTGGGACAGAAGACTGGGGACAAAACCAGGGTTTGGGGACGGTGGTAAAAAATCATCTACCTCGGTGTTTTGATTCTCATGGTGTTGCTCACCGGAATCTTCGGAACGGGGCTCAAGTACATGGCGGCGAAACAATGGCAGGAATTCCCGCTCAACCCGCTTTACAACAACTGCTTCATGTTGGGCATGTACGGGGCTCTTCTACTCGCAATGCTCGCGGAGTCCGCCTGGCGTGCCCGAACGAAAACCGCATGGGTGTTCCAGCTCCTAACGGTATCATCTGGATGCAGGGATAAAGTGATGCCCATCAGGAGAACATCGCAAAGCATTAAGCGCGTTCCTTGAATTCGAATGCGTACTCAGTTTGCCACACGGTCCTGCTCAACCGTTGGCCGGGTGAGTCCCGAAAGTTTTTCCTTTTGATGGATTTCCGCAGTTTACAAAATATTCATATAGATTGTAGAATGTCTCTAAATTATTTGTGAACGCCCGCTGGCTCTATGCCGCATCGGGATCGGCACAGCAATGAAACAAGGAGCAACGCTAATGACGTTTGGTGTAAGAGAGGTTTTGGATGCCGCCGCGTATCACGAGGTCGAGATCGACAAGGTCCTCGACAAGACGAACCCGTTGTTCTTGGAGTTCGATCCGGTGCTGGGCTATGTCATGCATGACCACGCCTTCAATGACGGCATGCAGAAGAGCCTGTCGACCTACCGCTTTGAGTCGGCAGGGAACCACCGCAAGCTGATCAACTATGCCGATCAGCCCTGCCGGATCAATACTTATGGCGACAGCTACACGATGTGCGCGCAAGTCAGCGACGGCGAAACCTGGCAGGAGATTCTGGCGGCGCATATCAGTGAACCCATCCGCAACTACGGGGTGGGCGGATATGGCGTCTACCAGGCCTACCGCAAGGCGATGCAGATTGAAACGACGGACGAGGCTGCTGAGTACATCATCCTGAACATTTGGGATGATGACCACATGCGTAACATTGACGCGGCCCGCTGGAATCGCGTGGGTTGGATGTGCCGCGACCTGCCGCGCGGCAAAACGGATGGGTACCCGGTGCATGGCTTCCCCTGGGGGCATGTGCGCTATGATCTGGCGCGCGGCGAGTTCGAGGAGCGGCCGGGCATGTGTAAGACCGGCGAGGATCTCCGCAGACTGGTGGGCAAAGATGCCTATTATGAGATTTTCAAGGATGACCCTGTGGTTCATCTCTACACGCTTTGCGAAGGTGGAGAGGCCCCTGTCGAGGAATTGGAGAAGCTGGCTGAGGCATTTGGCCTGAAAGTAGATCTGCATACGCCCGCGACGCGGGCGACCGAAGCGCGGCGGTTGCATTATGCCTACGGCATGAAGTCGACCATGTTCATCGTCGATAAGATGCGGACATGGGCTGCGGAGCAGGGGCGAAAGCTGATGGTGCTGCTCAGCTACGATGTGCCAGCCTACATGAGTTACATCGAGAAGGGCGAGCGTTTTGACGAGATGTTCGTGGAGTATCTCGAAACGAACGGCATTCTTTATGTGGACTGTCTGAAGAAGAAGGCCGAGGAGTTCAAAGCCTACAGTCTTCCGCTCGAGCAGTTCCTGGAAAGGTTCTACATTGAACGCGCGGGTGCCCAGGTTTTTGGGCACTATCGTCCCTACGGCAACTTCTGGTTTGCTTTCGCCTTGCGCGAAGCCCTTGTTGAGTGGCTTGATCCTAAACCACCTGCGTATCGATGAATCGAGTGGTCAGGAGGTGATCATCACAAGTCCTGAGAGGTTGGAAGACGCACTGGACGGCAACGCTGGTACAAGGATTACGTGGGGGTAGGAGCTGAAACCTGATTTTTTGCCGTCTCCATTGTGATAAATACAACAAATGGTTAGGCTAAAATTAATGATGATTGATACCCGAAGATTTATGAGGTTAGAGAAAGAAAAAAAATAGTGGTCATCCAAGCCAATGTCAGTGAGATGTGGTATAAGCCTGCAAAAAACATGTAAAAGACTTATAATTAAGGATTTAAAAGCATGAGTAACTACAGTGACCGATTTGTTGAACCCTCCTGCGCCTGGCTTCGTGGGGTGTGCGTGGGAACGGAAAAGCCGGGCCCGCTCGAGATCAAGAGAGGCCAGATGGATAACCATTTCACGCTTTCCGGATGCGTGTTTCATCCGTCATGTTTTTGTGAATTCGACCTATCGCTCTCGTGGGCCTTCACAGAGCTAGCGGAGGACGCCGCGATCGTTCTGGCATTTGGTAAAGCTCACGAGTGGAGCTCCGTTGCTGAGGCTGTCCTGCAAATACGCGTTGACCGTTCCGGTGGGGTGGAGATCAGCAACAAGGAGCATGTGATCGGAACGCTCGACGTTCCGTCGGCGACCTCGGAAGTGAAAACGCTGCAGGTTAGGCGGTACGGTGATTCCATCAGGGTCGGCGATCAATCGTTTCCACTTCCTGCAGCAGCGTGTGATACGAGTGGCTTCTTCACCATCATGGCAGAGAACGCTCCACTTTCGATCCCGGCAATCTCGATCGAGTCGAATCTTGATCACGTCCCCATGACGGACGGTCAGCGGGAGGACGATATCGCTTCGTGGAAGGCATGGCGCATGGCGCGGAATACGGAAGCCCTGTCGACTCTCGAGGACGCGGCAGAAGACGCCGGTGCACGCAATGAATGGGGGTTTTCGACGGACCTGGTCGTTTCTCCCGGACTGCTCGCAGTGGGGGAGACCGTCAGTATCACGTTCAAATCGAGCGGGAGCATACCCGAGAACTCGGAAGCGTTTGTTGAGGCCGACTATCTGTCAGAGGGGGACTCACGGGTTGAGCCCATCGCGTTGCACTGGCGCGAGCAGGGAGACGATACCGTCGTCGCGTGTTCAGAGTTCAACGTCGACCGGCCCGGAAATTGGCGTGTGACATGGATGGTCGGCACTAAACGCCTGTCGCGTGTATTCGGCGTCATTGATGACGGATACGCCGTGTGCACCTTGTGGGTGGGCTCTAACACCCCGATTATTGACGAGGAGATCCATCGATTCGATCTTCCGGGGGATTACTGGATCGGGGATTGGTGGTCACCGTTCGACAAGCGTCCACAGGACGTTTTGGATTATCTGCGACCGTATATCGATCTCAGGCACCGTTTTGGTGATCGTCTCGTACCCTTTGCGAATGCCGGATGGATTCTGCCGGGCGTCCCCAACTTCAACCTGTTTGAGATCGACAGCGAAACCCAGCGAGAGGGTTTCTCGCTGGTCAAACGTCTCTGGGAGGTGATCGGTGCCGGCCCACTTGAAATTGTTGGTAGCTATACGGCTGGGCACCATAGCACGAAAATATTCCGGGAGCTTGGCATCAAAGCTCTGAACTCATTATGCACGTGGCAAAACTGGCTCGACGGCAGCGATGATAACCACTGGAAAATTGATCACTGCGGGGGGCCGGTTCCGCCCTATTTCATTGCCGATGACGATTTTCGAAAGACCGCTGCCGGACCCTCGTTGCTCGGTTTCGGCATGGGTACTGCCAGTTCGCTTCGCAATTACAGCATAATGTGTCTCGAGGGGTGTCCCACGAATGCGTCAGCTGCACAGCGGTATTCTGGAAAAGGTGCGGTCAGCGCCAACGTTCATCGTTTCTATGACGCGGTGGAAGGATGGCTTCACGATGTGAAGAACAATCCGGAACCGTTGTTCTTTACGGTGGGGCTGGAGAATTTTGCCAAGAGTGAAGACTGGGCGAAGGCCAACCGGCTGGCGGTTGACTATCTCGTCAAGCGTGCGAAGGGCGAGAAGTTGCTTTTCGCGTCGGCTGCGGATATTGCCGATTACTATCAGGCGCACTACACCGTGCAGCCCGAACATGTTTACTATCAGCCCGATGTGTATTGCGGTTATCGTGTGGGCATGAAACCCGCGCGCGTGCCGGACCGAATCGAGCTCAACAATGTGAGGTTTCACAGTCTGCATGAGGAAGGCCAGTCGCTTCCCGTATATTTCTGGGATTATACGCGGGAATGGGATCAACCCGAATGGGCTCCGCAGACGGATCTGAGGAACAAATACGGGCTGATCACCCCTAATGGCAAGGTGAATCCTGCGGTGGTTCCCGAGCAGGTGGATACCGAAGGAGTTCACGTGAATTGCCAGTTGACGGTCACCGACGATGGTGTGGACCTCGCGGTCCGTATCACGGTTTGCAGGGCGATTGCCGAGCTTCCCGTCGGTATCTGGAATGTCCCGCTAGAACAGGCACAACCGGCGGACCATGGTGAAGCGGCCGCATGCCGTTGGATCGGCGTCTGTGATGGCAATACAGGCAATCTGCACGGGATCATGGTGCTGAAGGATGTGAAGGTGGGGGACTCGGAGTATCGCCTGACGTTAAGGGGCGTGAAACGAGAGCTTCGGAGCGCGGATGTGGATTTGGGTGCGATTCAGGGGCGTTGCATTTTTCGGGACGGCGTCCACCACTGTTATTTGTGGCTGACGGATCTTTCCAAAAAAGCCGACATCGAATTCAAGATTCCCGACGGCGTTGGGGCGAAGGCGATCTACAACGACGGGACTATTGCAGAACCCGATGAGTCCGGAACGCTTCGCGTCGTTCTGGAAGGAAGTTGGCGCGGCGAGGCCCCTATGGTTGTCGGGCTGACGCCCAACATTGTCCAAGCGGGTATTGTTCATGATCGGCAATGACACTTCCGTGAAGCGCCCATAGTATCAGCGTGGTTTCCCTCTTTGCTCAGGGAGCGGTGGGGCTTCTGGTGGCGAGTTTTCGGGATTTTCCTTGGGATGCCCTCAACGGTATTGAGGAAGTATTGGGTAGTCAGGAATTGCATACGCTGTGTTTACGTTTGAATGGCGAGGACGGGGCGCCGTTTCTGAGTGAGCGCTTTGTAGATAGCATGATTGTCTCTTGGGATTTCACGCCTGAATTAGAGCGGCAGTTGGAACGGCACTCGGTTTTGCCAGCACGATGACTCCCATTTGCATCCTCCTTCTTTACCGTATTTCGGATGCAAACTCTCTCTTAAGGGGTGGTCAGATTTCGGGGGGAACCGCAGATCAATAACGCGATACTTCTTGCTAAGTCTCTCAGAGAACGATAATTCTCCCACAGGTTTTATATTTCGCGGAGAATGCAATGTTCTCCAACGCTTTTTTCACTACAAATTCACTCATGTAGCTATTTCTGGAGAATGTCTATGCGTAACGCTAACATGCCGGATTGGCTTGTCCATCCCGTCTCCCTCAAGGCGGAGGCACGCCTTTCTGATGATGGAACGACTTTGCAGCTCTCGAATGAATTAGTGAGCCGTTACATCCGCCTTGCACCTAATGCTGCAACAGTTGAACTCGTTAATCATAGCACGGGTGAGTCCTTGTTGCGCGGTGCCAAACCGGAGGCGGAACTGTCCCTGGACGGGGTGACTTGGTCGGTCGGTGGTCTTGATGGACAGCCGGACTATGGATACCTTGATTCGGCTTGGTTGGACGAGATGACTGCTAATCCGAATGCTTTTCAGTATCGCGGGCATGAGATTGGTCCGTTGCGTGAACGTTTTCCGTGGAGTTGTCGTCGTGCCGGAGCGGAGGGGGCAGCTTGGCCTCCGCCAGGTATTGAGGTAGTACTCTCTTTTGATGCACCTGATGCAGCGCCGGAATTGGCAGGGATGACTGTGTGTGTGCATTATGAGATCTATGAGGGTTTGCCCCTTCTTTCCAAGCGCATTAGTCTGCACAATGGCACTGGGCAGGCTGTTACGCTCGATAATATCACGACCGAATGCTTGGCCGTGGTCGAACCAGAATCGGCGGTGGAGTATCGTCTGGAATGGCGCAAGCCGTTGATGCATGTCGAGAGCGATTACTGTTTTCATGGCATGGACAGTGTCTCCGCCAATCAAACGGTGGCATGGACGGTTGATCCTCAGTATGACACTCAGGTCAATTACGCCAGGTTAACTCCTGCGCTCTTGACCAGTAGTTACCCAAAGGGTGTTGGTATTGTATTGAAGTCGGATGAGATATTTGAATCGTATCGAACCTATGAATTGTTCTTCGATGATGATGACCGTGAGCGTCAGGGGTTGTCCATCCGGCGAATGTACCGAACGCTTGCGCCGTGGATTCTGGAGAATCCTGTGTATTTTCATCTGGTTGGGTCGGACTCGCAGAGCATTCGGAATGCGGTCGACCAGTGTGTGGCCGCGGGTTTTGATATGCTGCTTATCTCATTTGGCTTGCCCGTTCACACTGACGGGACCAAGGGCGAATCGCAGGTCGATGAGGAGGCCTTCTCTCTGCAGAATGGCAACTCCAACTTTCTAAAACGGATGCGTGAGGATATAGCCTATGCCCATGGTCGGGGAATTGAGGTCGGCTCGTATACGTTGACCTCAAGCGCTGACGCCGGGCCGGAGTGGAATGTGATCCATCCGGAAACGGGGCGTCCGGATGGGGCGATTTTTGGACAGGCACCCTGCCTCGCCAGTGAATGGGCCGATACCTACTATGAGCATATCCACAGATTCATCGAAGAGACTGGCCTCGACTGCGTTGAGGATGACGGGTCCTACCCAGGAGATCAGTGCGCATCAACCGCACATGCTTACCATGAAGGCGTGTCGGATTCACAGTATCGGCAGTGGGAACGGATCACCGGGTTCTATCAGAAATGTCGTGCGCAGGGGGTTTACCTCAATGTGCCGGACTCGTACCTCCTGCAAGGGACGAACAAGATGCCAATGGAGTATCGGGAAACGAACTTCTCGTTACCCCGCCCGATCCAGATTCTCCATGCTCGGCAGAATATCTTTGATGGTTCGTGGAAGAAAGCCCCTTCGATGGGCTGGATGTTTGTGCCGCTCACTGCCTATCATGCCGATAGCCCTGAGGCGGTCTTTGAACCGCTGGAGGAACATTTAGATGAGCTGGAGTGGCACTTGGCGCAGAATTTCGGCAGCGGAGTTATGGCGGCCTATCGCGGTCGGCGGCTGTATGACACGGAGAAGACGTGTGCTGTGATTTCCAAGTGGGTGGTTTTTTATCGGGCCCACCGCGCAATTCTTGATTCCGACATCATTCATGTGCGGCGACCGGACGGGCGGCGGATCGATTGCATGATGCATGCAAACTCCACACTGCTGGAGCGAGGGTTGGTAATGCTCTACAACCCAACGGCGTGCAATCTGCAGGAAACCTTAGTCTTGCCGCTTTACTACACCGGACTGACTGAGACAGCGCGCATTCGTGAGCGGAACGCAGCAGCAGTCGATTATCGTCTGAATCGTGATTACAGTGTTGAGGTGCCGGTAAAGGTCCCTGCTTGCAGTATTACCTGGTTGCTTATTGAGGCGGGTGATGAATCTGATTGTGGGCTGCTGTAGACCTAGCAGTCAAAGTATGGATTCCCACGCGCGAAAGATTCTCACTTTCGACACGCAAAAAAACGGTAACCAGCGTTTTTAAAAAGACCGGGACGTTTGTTTTGGCGTATGTACGCTGTGTTGTATCAGTTTACGAACTCAGGATATTTGCATGACGCCAAAGATATTGATCCCATATTGATTATTTCCGTCTACCCACCACGGCACGTCGCGATTTGCAAGACGTATGGCAGACCGTGAATCCGCGGTTGCAGAGTTTGAACGAGACGGTCAGAGAAGCGCTACACGGCGCGAGTATCTCCATATTGGAGTCCCAGCCGTGTGAGAAACTCGAGGTTCTTCTTTTGGTCACGCAGCGCCATCGCATGCCCGCCAACGCACAATCCCATCATAGCATCATATGACGAACAGTGGGTACAGATCATGCAACATCTTACTGACACCAGCTGCCTTGGCGAGATCAGAACGTGTATGCTTCAGCATGTTGTACCGAAGCGGATTTGGTGACAAATCTGGCGACGGTCGCATTTCGAAACTCTGACAGCCTTCTATTCTAATCAGTGATGCGGGGACCGTGAAGGCGAGATCCGTTTCGAAATTGACGAAAATCGTTGGTATTGTTGACAGAGAGCAATGGCTGTGCTAACCCCTTCGAAACTTGAATTCAAGGAGATGTGATGGAACTTCATCTAAGCCCCAAGGGCGATGATACAGCCGATGGTCTGACGGCAGTTTCCGCCGTTGCTTCGTTGCAGTGTGCACGTGATCTGGCCCGTCAGTTGCGGTCTGGGGATGAGAATGTCGGTATTGAGATCATTCTGGCGGACGGTGTCTACCGGCTGGATGAGACCTTGTCCCTTGAGCGGCAGGATGGCGGCCACCCCTGTCGGCCTACGGTTTGGAGAGCAGCCGATGGGACGAATCCCGTTCTCAGCGGCGCCGTTTCCGTGACGGCCTGGGAACGTCTTGCTGTAGAACCGGATCATCTTCCCCCCGATGCTCGTGGCAAGGTCTGGATGGCTGATCTCCCCGCAGGGATGGACGACACTCGGACACTCTACGATGGCGACCGCCGCCTGCAGCGGGCCCAGGGAGAGGGTTTTCCCCGATTGCCCATGCCCGAAAGTGACACGGAGAATCCCAACCAGCGTTTTGCCTTCCCCAAGGGTGTCCTGGCCAATTGGCCCGACGTGGCCCATGCGGAGCTCGTCATCATTCCGTCCAGGACTTGGACCATGAATATCCTGCCGGTGAAGACCGTAGACGAATCCGCAGGCATTGCCGAGACGGCTGTCCCCTGTACCTACTCCCTTGCCCCTAACCACCGGAAGGTCAATACGTGGGTGGAGAACAGTCTTGCCGTATTGAGAGAGCCGGGGATGTGGTGCTGTGACCCGACGGTCCGCAAGCTTTACCTCTGGCCGTTGGAGGAAGAACCTGGTGACGCCATCGCCGTTGGTCGCCTCACGGAGCTCATTCGTATCGAGGGCGATTGTCGATTGGAAGCGGGTAGTGATCACCCCGTCCAGGATATTGAATTACAGGGCTTGACTTTTGCCCACGGTGAACGCGTAGCCTGGCATGGCCGGACTGGTGGTGGCCTTCAGCACGACTGGGATCTCCATGACAGTGCCACAGCCCTTCTGCGACTTCGTGGAGCGGCGCGGTGTACGATTGCGGGATGTACCTTCCGGGACAGTGCATCGGGGGGAGCCCGCCTCGACCTCTATGCACAGCAAAACACCTTTGATGATTGCGTCTTTGCTCACCTCGGCGGGACAGGTGTGACCTTCGCCGGGTATGGTCTGGGCACCAAGGATGTGAACCGGGGCAATGTTGTCAACAACTGTCATATTCATCATATCGGCGAGGTCTATTGGCACAGTCCGGCGGTCTTCATCTGGCAGAGTGGGACCAACTATGTTGGGCATAACCTGATCCATAATACCCCCTATACTGGGATTGTTTGCAGTGGACGCACCCAATGGGATCGCTCGGGGAAGGGCGAGGGGGCCGGGGCGATTCGTTGGAAGGAAGTGGACGGCCTGCTGGGGGGTGACTACAAACCCATGGCATGGCATGTGCCGGAGCGCTGGCGGCAGGATTGGTTGCTGCGTGAACCCCTCATGCACAGTCGCAACAATCGGATTGAGTGGAATGATATTCACGATGTGATGGAGATCATGGGGGACGGCAACGGAGTCTACATCTCGGGAACGGGGGGGGGCAATCAGGTCTGCCACAACGCCGTTCACGATTGTCCCAGTGCTAGCCTCGCCGAGGGCATTCGCTGCGATGACGACCAGCATGATACGGTGACCGATGGCAACCTGATCTATCATCTGGGCGGCTTGGCCACGGGTATTACGATCAAGGGTGTGAATGTGGTCACCAATAACACCGTGGCTGCTCCTTTGGTAGAGAAGACCGGTCGGGGGTTGATCAGCCTGGAGGTGGGGCCCATTCATGGTTCTACCATTGCGGGCAACATCCTCTACGCCCTCACCCCGGAACACCGGTTCTATGCTCAGAAGCGTCTGGGGTGCCACGGCGAGGGCCCGGAGCCCCTTCTTCGCGACTGCCTCACCGACCACAATCTTTACTGGTGTGAATCGGCCCCGTCTGCTGCAGAGGATCATTTGATGGTAGAACGGGAGTTTGGTGTGGAGGAGGAGAGCATGGTGGCCGACCCCGGTTTCGTCGACGCAGTGAATGGAGACTTCCACCTCCTCCCCGACAGTCCTCTGACCGAACTCGGGTTCATGGTGATTGACCAAGACGAGGTGGGACTGATCGTCGAGGAGTAGTTGGTCGCATTGCTGTTCCGCACGATTACGGACTTCACATCCAGGGTTGTATCAGTCTGGAATCTTATGAGCGTCTCGGGCGTCGCGCTGGAAAGATTGTAGAATGTCTCCTCCGTATAAATAGTGGCTTGGTTTGTGTCGGCCAGTATGACCGTTCTGACAGGCTTCACCTTAAAGTAGAGGGAAAGTCCTGAAATCATTCCCATCTTGACTGCATGTGGACATGTTGGCAACCTCAGTTGGCTGGTGTTTGAGTTGGTAGATTGGTGTGCGGTCAGAGTGGCTCAAGAATACGTGTAGCCGTTCCGGGACGCCTCGAAGATGCGGCCATATTTGGCTATAAGGGGCGCATATCTCTGGGATGTGCCAATAGGAATATGGCCGTTGTATTGTTTATATCGCTTTAGCTTGGTTGTTGTGATGAAAATTGTGCTTATAAGATGCGGCGAGACGCGCGAGGGGGAAACCAATGTTACGGGATGTTATCCCCCCTTGGGTTTGGCCTATCTCGCAGCAGAGTTGCAGAGGCTGAAGGTTGATGTCTCGATCATTGATGCCGAGGTGCTGGGGCTTGGCCATAGCGCTCTCCTCTCTCACATTCCGGCGGAGGTCGATCTGATTGGCTTTACGGCGACGACGCTGGCATGGCCCTCGACACGGCATGCTGCCGAGCGGGTGAAGGCTACGTTTCCCAATGCATTACTTATCATCGGAGGACCGCAGGTGACTGCGTTTCCGGAAGACACCTTGCGCGCCTCTCTGTTTGATCTGGGTGTTCTGGGAGATGGCGAACCTACGCTGGTTGAACTGGTTACTCGGATGAGTGCGGGTGGCGATATCTTTGATGTGCCAGGGTGCGTTGTACGCACTGAAGACGATGTCCAGATTAATGGGTGCATTCCCTGGATAGATGACTTGGATACCATTCCGTTTCCCGCATTGGAACTGCTTCCGATGGAGCGTTACCGTTGTGTGATGGTAGAAGAACCCTTTGTGAGTATGATCACCTCGCGCGGGTGTCCCTATCGGTGTGATTTTTGCTCACAGATTTATTGTGGAGGTACACTGCGATCGCGAAGTGCAGAGAATATCGTTGATGAGATTGCGCATTGGATTGAGCGTTACGGGGCGAAGGAAATTGTCCTGTTTGATGAGACCTTTGGCGTCAAAAAGCAGGTTGCCCTGCGTGTGTGTGAGTTGATTCAGGAGCGAGGGCTCAAGATTCGCTGGAATGCACGAACGCGAATTAACCTTTTGGATCGGGAGTTGCTCATTGCGATGCGGCGTGCGGGGTGCTATGCGCTGCACCTTGGGATTGAATCGGGGACTGATCGTGTGCTGGAGATGATGAATAAGAAGATCACGACGCATGCGATTGAAGAGGCCGTTGCTCTTGCCCGGGAACTTGGATTTCAGACACACGCGTACTTTATGATTGGCTATCCAGGTGAGACACGGGGAGAGATTTCCGAAACGTTGCGTTTTTCACGTCGATTGAGATTGGATTGGGCGAGCTTTACTATTACTATTCCCAGTCCAGAAACGCCGCTGTACAAGCGGGCAGTACAGGATGGTGTGTTGCGCGCGGATTACTGGAAAGATCATACATTTGGTCGGGAACCGAAAGACTGTATTTTCTTTACCTCTGAGGCGTGTTCGGTCACGTGTCTTCAGCGCATGAAGCGGCAGGCCTATATTCGGTTTTACATGCGACCGGGGGTTCTCGTTCGCAATGTGTTATTTTTTGTTCGTCGAGGTGGGGTGCGTCGCGTGATGGTTGCGATGGGCCTTTTGTTTAGGGAGGGATTTCGTTGAGTAATACGTTACCATGTGTCGTTTTAGTCAATCCGCCGATCACGCAAGGCCAGCGAAATGGGTATCTTGGACCGGTTATCAAGAGTCTCTATTTTAATTCACCTCCTCTGGGTATTGCCTACATTGCAGGTTATTTGGCGAGGGAAAATATATCCGTTCAGATCATCGACGCGGCAGTCGAGGAGCTAACAGTAGAAGAAACGGTTGACCGAATTCGCAATTTCGATGCGTCGATCGTCGGTATGACGTCGACCTCCAATTTCTTTGTGAATGCGATTGAGTTGGCGCGGCGGGTGAAACAAGAGCTCCCCAAGGTGACGACTGTTCTTGGCGGATCGCACATGACGTCAAATGCGGAATCGGCAATGCAGCAGGATGTGTTTGATATAGGCTGTGTCGGTGAGGGGGAAATTACAGCTCTTGAGCTTGTACGCACCCTGACCGATGGTGGTGATTTGCAGCAGGTGAAGGGAATTGTGTTTCGGCGGGATGGGAATCTTGTTTTTTCAGAGTCACGCCCGCTTGTGAAGGACCTTGATACGCTGCCCATGCCGGCCCGTCACTTGTTGCCTCTGGATAAGTATGTTCCACAACCTAACGATGGTCCCTATCTTCCTAAAGCGGCGGTTATCAGCAGTCGCGGTTGCCCGTACTCTTGCATCTTCTGTGATCATGGGACTTTTGGTTCGCACTATCGCAGTTTTAGTGCAGAGCGCATTGTCGATGAGATGGCGGATCTCGTAAACAATCATGGGGTCAAGGATATCGCCTTTGTAGATTCGCTCTTCATGATCAGTCGTGAACGGGTGAGTAATATCATTGCAGAGATTGCTCGCCGTGGAATCAAGGTGCATTGGACGTGTACGATTCGAGCTAACATTGCTGACGAGGAGATTCTGCGGAAGATGAAGCAGGCCGGGTGTTGGCGTGTGCGGATTGGTATTGAGGCAGGTGATGAGGGCATTCTTAAGTTGATCCGCAAAGAGGTAAGTCTGGAGCAGGTTCGCTGGGTGGTTACTGTTGCCGACAAACTGAATTTACATCCGAAGGGGTTCTTCATGGTGGGGCATGTTGGTGAGACCCACGAAACGATTATGAAGTCGATTCGTTTGGCAAAATCACTCGCGCTGACCGATATTACGGTGCAGATCAACACGCCGCTACCAGGGACAGAACAGTGGGAACTGTATCCCCAATATGGTGATTTGGTTACCAACGATCTTGAGGACTTTTCATTTTGGGAGCCGGTTTTCGTTCCGAATGGAATGACAGCAGCAGAATTGGAAGCGTTGCATCGCAAATTCTACCGCTCATTTTACTTTCGTCCGATTATCATTTGGCGTCATCTACGGATGCTGAAGAAGGTAAGTGATATTAAACGGTACACCCGGGCACTTTTGCTTCTGGTGGGCATGTTCGTATGTGATCGTCGCAAGCGTAGCGGAGATCATGTTTCATGATCCGGGCGCTTTGTCCAGCTGATGTTCCCTGGGCTGCGCGGCAACACGCTGCGCTGATGAGTCATTCTGTCTTTGCTGCATTTGGTCCACATTTTCTGGAGTGTTTCTATTCTCGCTTTGCAAAATCAAAGTCGGCTATTGCGTATGTCTGGGAACAGGAGGGCGAACCGCTTGCAGTGATATCCGCCACATCAAATCGTTCCCTTTTCTTGCGTGAATTACTGCTTCGGCATGGTGTGAAATTAGCGTTCTTTTCCGTGGTGGGGCTGTTTCGACCTGCCTGTCGTCATTTAATTTCACAGCTACGGAGCTATCCGGGAAACGTTGATGGAGAGCGAATTGAGTCAGAGATGATTTTCATTACGGTTTCTCCCGTATGTCGAGGGCAGGGGGTTGCGCAACAGCTGATTGATGCGGTTCTTTCAGAATACAGAACCCGTGGAATTCGGCGGGTGTATGTTACCGTGGAGAGCGAGAACAAGGGAATCAAAGCAATCTTGGCTCAGAAGGAGTTTGAGGTGATTCAATCGTTCCGGTTTGCGGACAAGGCGAATGACCTTTTACGTTTGGATTTTGAGGAAGCGAGTGTGGCGGCGTGAGTCTTTTGAAACAAGCGAGGGCATTAGTCGCGGCGCGGATTGGCGCTGCACGACCGTTGTATGTGCACTATGGGGTTACGCATCGTTGTAATATGCGGTGCCGGATGTGCGTGGTTTGGAAAGATGGCAATATCAAGGATGAAATAAGTGCGGCTTCTGTGGCTCCGATGGCACGTGCTTTTGCAGATGTGGGTGTCAGCATGGTCACGCTGGGTGGGGGGGAACCCTTTGTCCGTCAAGATTTGCCCGAGATCGTCAGTGCCTTTCATGGGGAGGGATGTGATGTGCGCATTCTGACCAATGGTATTGGATCATCGGACGAGCAAATAGATGCCGTGATTGAGGCAGGGGTCCGGCATGTCTCCATTTCGCTTGATACTCTGGATCCGGTAAAGGAACAGGATATCTACGGTGGGCAGGATGTATGGCACGATATTGTTGACACCATGCGCCGATTTCGTGAGCGACTGAAAACCCCACCTTCAATTCCCATCATGAATGTTTGTGTTTCACGAATGAATCTGGATGAGCTTGTGCCGCTTGTGGGGTTTGCTGCCAAGGAGGGGTTTTGCTGCTCGTTTGTGCCTATCACGCTCTCTCCCTCCGAAGCGGAGAGTGACGGGTTTGCTGCGGCGGATAGAGAGCTCGCGGTGCGTGCGGAGGATCATGAACGTCTGGAGAGCGCCTACACGCATTTGTTACGCCTCAAGCGACGCGGTGCCCCAATTGCCAACACGCAACGATTCCTTCGTGATTCGCTTTTGTTCTTACGGGATGGAAAGCAGGATTGGTCTTGTGACGCGGGGACGCTATATTTCTCAGTGAGTCCACGGGGAGACATTTCGATTTGTCATAAGTTTCCACCGGTGGCGCGTTTTGATACACCGAATCTTGCGGCTGTTTTAATGAGCAAGGAGACTCGCCGGACTGCGCGAGAAACCCGGGCAGCGTGTGAGGGTTGCATGCGCCCCTGTTGGGCCGAGTTGACGCATGCCGTACATGATTGGCGTAGCAGCATTGATGCGTTTCGCCTTGTATACCAGACCCCACGCGTGGGGAAAGAGGGCTAAGTGAGAACGGAGAACAATATATGAAAGTATGGCTGATCAATCCACGGACAGAGGGTATGATTTCCTCGGAGCTTCCTAGTTTCGTCTCCGAGGAAGTCGGTTGCTTTCCTCCGCTTGGACTTTTGTATGTGGCTGGTTATTTGCGTGCCCATTCGTCTCACGACCTTGTGCTCCTGGATATGCCAGCACGGGATATGAGTTATGAGGCTCTTGCAAATTCCATTCGTGAGGAGGCCCCGGATATTGTGGGCATCACGGGGACGACTCATAATCTTGTCGAGGTCCGGCGTGCTGCTGAGACGGTTAAGTCTGTCGATTCTGACATCACGGTGTGTTTTGGTGGACCGCATGTGGACGCGTTTCCTGAACAGGCTCTGGCTCTCTCCTGTATTGATGTTGCCATTCGCGGGGAGGGGGAGGTCGCTTTTCTACAGTATCTTGAAGCGGTAGAGGCAGATGTCGGGTTCGAGGGTGTTCCGGGGCTTATCTATCGGACGCATGGAGACATTTGCTCCAATGCACCCGCGCCACTGCTTGAGGATCTTGATACATTGCCGTTTCCGGCGCGTGATCTCCTTAACCCATCGGATTATTGCTATGTCCTTGGCAAAAAATCGACCTTCACGACATTATTGACAACGCGCGGATGTCCCTATCGATGTATCTTTTGCAGCACTCCGCATGGGGCCTGTCGTTTGCGATCGCCCGAGAGCATTGTTGATGAAATGGAATCCTGTCTAAAACAGGGAGCCGAAGAACTTCACTTTATAGATGATACTTTCAATATTCACCTCGGCAGAATCCGTGCTGTTTCGGAGGCGATTCTGGCTCGAGGAGTGAAGGCCCGGTGGAGTTTTAGAGGGCGTGTGGATAAGATCGATGCAGAGAGTCTGAAGCTGGCACGCCGGGCGGGTTGCGAACGAATCCACTATGGCGTTGAGACCGGCACGGATGAGGGGCTCAAGGTGCTCCGGAAGCAGATTACAACGGAGCAGGCTCGCACGGCTCTGGCATTAACCCGGCAGGCAGGCATCACGACAGTGACGTATTTCATTATCGGGTTGCCGCATGAACGCAATCGTGAGGATGTCTTGCGGACAATATCCTTTGCAATACGCATCAATCCCGACTTTGCGATGTTCAACGTACTTGCGATTTATCCGCATACAGAGCTGTTTGATAGGGCTGTTGAGCGCGGGTTGGTTAAGCGAGAATTGTGGAATGGTTTTGTGACGGATCCACAGCCGGATTTCAAGATGCGTTTTTGGGATGAGTTTCTGAGCGGCGCAGAATTAGCCGAGCTTTTGAAGTTGTGTTATCGCAAGTTCTACTTGCGACCGACTGTTGTTTTTAGAAATCTGAGGCAATTGGGGAGCTGGAGTGAACTTCGTCATAAGGCGACAGCCGCGCTTGCACTTTTGAAGGAGGGATCGGCATGAGTGAGGTGAATTTGGATCGACCGGTGATGTTGGTGTCTCCGTATGGAATCGAGAATCGCGGAATCCGTTACATTGCTGCTGTACTCAGGGCCGCGGGGTTTGAACCGGTTCTGGTACTAATGAAACGGTGGATCAATAATCAGATCTCACCGCCAACGGAGACGGAAGTCGCTCTGCTACAGAATTTGGTGCGTGAGCTTAACCCGCTTTTGGTTGGTTTCGGATTTGGCGCTCCCTATTTCAAAGTTGTCACGCATTTGACGAAGCGAATACGGGAGGTGTCAGCGGTTCCGGTTTTGTGGGGAGGTGTTTATCCTACCGTGTGCCCTGAAGACTGTATTGAGCATGCAGATATGGTGTGCGTTGGGGAGGGGGAGTTTGCCTCTCTTGAGCTTTGCCGCAACTTGGTAAAGAGGACTCCGTATGAAACTATTGAGAATCTGTGGGTGCGTTTTGGGGGGACGATTCACAAGAACCAGCCCCGTCTGCTTAATCAAGATATTGATGCGCTTCCGCTTCCGGAATACTGCATGCCGGAGACGGTTTTCATCGAAGATGATGTGCTTCGGAAGATGGATCCGATTGCGGAGACTGCCGAGTATCGCATTTATCCCACGCGGGGGTGTCCCTACGCATGTTCTTACTGCAACAATAGTATTCTTCGCACGATCTATGATGGAAAGGGTAAGTACTATAGGGTGCGTAGTGTTGAAAGCGTGATAGGCGAGTTAGAAGTGGCGCGACAAACGTTGCCGCGCATACGGCGTATCAAGTTTGATGGTGACGTGTTTGCATTTCCAGGCGATTGGATTAGCCGCTTCAGTGAAGCGTATGCTGAGCGAATCAGACTTCCATTTGAGATTTTGACCTACCCCGGCGAACTAAACGGAGACGACCTGAAGCAGTTGAAGGCGGCAGGATTGTGCAAGGTGCAAACGGGCATTCAATCGGGCTCGGATGATGAGGTGAAAGTCTATAAACGAAAATCAACGAGTAGCAAGATTCACAAGTTCTCAATGCTGACTCACAAGATTGGCGTCCCTGTGGTCTACGACCTGATCTTTGACAATCCGCTGGCTGGGCGTGAAGACAAACGTCGCATGATTGAGTTGTTGCTGTCGCTTGAACGCCCCTTCAAGGTTTACCTTTATTCGCTAACTGTCTTTCCAAAAACAGGATTGGCTGATGATCTCCTACAGCGTGGCTTGATTACACCAGACGATATTGAGGGACAGGCGACAAAGTCATTTAAACAATTCCGGGTGAGTTTGGGGTATCCACGAAGCCGGGAGGACCAATTCTGGATTTGTTTGGCCATTCTGAGTGCCAAGTCGTTTATTCCGCGTGCCGTGATCCGGCGCTTGATGGCAACATCCTGGTTGATGCGGCATCCTGCATTGCTTCGAATATTGACGCAGCTTTCCGATCTTACGAAGAATGCGTTCATCGCCCTAAACATGCTACTGCACGGCGAACTGACGATGTTCAAAATTCGTCAATACGGCGCATTTCGAAGAATGATCAGCCAATAGCGCGATAACGAGGCCTGCTTTAGATGCGTTTATCACTCTCACAGACCGGGACGGCAGCGCTATTGATTGGTGTTTTTTGTTTTTACGCGATCTTGCAGATTGGCTGGCTTGCGGTGGATGAGCGACCCGTCGTAGAGGACCGCGACTTTATTCGCGTGGCGCATTGGGGGCATGTGCTCCGCCGCGATACTTTGAGTGGGGTTTATCCTCCCAAAGCCGGGTATGTTCGTCACTCTCCATTGTTGACGCTTTGGACAGCTCCTGTGCTTGCCGTTTTTGGATGTCGTGCTGATGTTGCTGTGCTTTCACTGCTGCCCTTTGCCGGCTTTCTTATGCTTGCCTTATATCAAATCGCACGGCGTTATCTTTCGTGTGCTGCATCGGTTACTGCTGCGGTTCTCGTTCTCGCCTTTCATCATTTTGCCGTTGTTGAGCCGCTTTACCCTGCCTATTCATTCATGAAGGAGTATAAAGCCGATCTGCCACTTTCAGCCATCGTTGCTGTGACTTTTTGGGCAATGCTAATGTTGCATGAGCACGCGTCCCGTCATGCAATAGAATTTGCTGCCATTACCATGGCTCTGGGGATGTTAACCCGTATTAGCTACCCATTCTATGGTGCCATTCTTGCTGTGGCACTATGGGCAGGAGGGTGGCGTGATAGAGCATTTTGGATTCGGATTGCAACTGCGTTTGGCATTGCGCTTTGTGTTGCAGCTCCCTGGTATCTGTTCCATGCCGGGGGCGTGATGCGCTACTTTACAGAGCGTGAGCTAAACTCCGCCTGGGCGCACCATACAGGAATGCCTGAGTTTCTTTCGAGCGAAAACCTTCTATTCTATCTACGGGGACTGCGGAATTTGTTGTCGTGGCCATTTCTTGTCTTTTCGCTTCTCGGTTTGTTTTTGATGCTGGTGCGGCGGGCGCGTGGGACGGGGTTTATTCTTAGTGGCCTTTTTGTCACCTATTTGGTGCTTCTGCTTTTGCCTGGAAAGAGTGTCCGGTTCTTGACCCCATGTCTATTTCTGCTGGCGCTCGGAGCGGCAGCACCGCTGGATATGCTGCGTACTGTTTGGCTACGCCGACTCGCCGCCGCAATAATCATCGCGATCGCATGTTTTCGATTGCTCTGCATGAATGGTCTTGTTCACGGGACTGTTGACGTCAGTGGTATATCCAGTGCTGAGCTTAGTCCTATCGCAAACGATTGGTGCGTTGGCGATATTTTCAAGGATGTCGTGGATGCGCATCATCGTGACTCTGTGCTTAGGATTGCTGTGGTTCCTTTTCTTGGCCATTTTCGACATGGATCCTTTATGCAGGAGGCGCTTGAGCAGGGAATTCGTCTGCGCGATGAATCGACTTGGTTGATCAGGGGCAATGCTTGGAGAGAGGAACTGGAGCAGGCTGATTTTCTGGTCACGAAAACAGGCGATAACGGTCCTGCACTGTATGCACCCCATAGCAAGGCTATCAACAGCTGGCTAGAGTCGGAGCAGGGGAAGGGCTTTGTTCTGTCAGGTCACTATGCATTGCCGGATGGTTCTAATGCGCTGCTGTATCACCAACGCAATCGGTTCGCTCCCCAATGGACGCTGCTTCCTGAACGAAGCAGTACTCAAGTCATTGCGCAGTTTGGCGATTCAATTCTTTTGCGTTCGGTTCATATGAGCCGCGGTGCGGATGTGCTGCGCATTCGCTGTGAATGGGAGGCAACAGCAAAAGCGGATCGCGATTATCGTTTCTTTATCCAATTGCGCAGGGGTTCTCAGAACTTGGTTGCCGAGTCGTTTGTGCCTGCGCGGGGCTCCCTTCCTACTGGCGTGTGGACTTCTGGGCTGCATTTGGTAGAGACCTATGAGGTGCCATTATCCCGCGTGGGCGACGGGACTCCATATACAATTTGGTGTGGCTTTAATCGCGGGTTCTTCCGTTTGCCGATCGCGCAAAGTCATCAAGACGTTTTCTTACGGGCCGTAAACCTCGGAAGTAGTTTGCTGTTGCCAGAGAATGCGCCCCCGTGCGAAGGTTTATAACATTGAACCGCACCAAAGAGTGCGGGTAGAAAGGAGTAAGTAATGGATTTTCTTCAACGTCGCTACTGGTGTACGCTTGCCATTCTATCAGGGGTTGCCATTGCCGGTTGCTCTCGTGAGCCGCAGAAGCCGGAGGTGAAGATCGAACGCACCCATGCTCAACCGCGCTCAATCACAGATGTTCGCCGTGAGGATGGACGGTTGCAGGCGTGTCGGGTTTTCAGTTTTATGCCTGTCGTTGGTGATCTGAAGTTGATAGAAATCAACATAAAAGAGGGGGCCTCTGTTAAAGTAGGGCAGAAGTTGTATGCTTTTGAGACGGAACCTTTGATTGAACAGGTTAAAATTCTTCAACTTCGGACAAATGCCCTTGTGCACAAGATTGAATCGGCTCGGTTTCATAAGGAAGTCGAGAGTCCGGCTGAATCTGAGATGAATCTGATTGAAGCTCAGACTTCCTATGAGGATGCTGTGCGGGTGGCTGATGTTCGGACAAAGATGAATCAAGGCGGCTTGGCTGTGCAGTCAGACTTGGACAAGGCGCTTCGCGATAAGCAAAGTGCCGAGCTTTCTTTTCAGCTCTCAAAAGAGCGCTATGAGCGGGCTGTTGCGGGTAGGTCTACATCTGAGATTGCTGATCTTGAGATTGAATTGAAGCGCTGTAATCGTGAACTTGGTGAGCTTGACAAGCAACTTGCCGACTGTGTTGGAACCGCACCTTTCGCGGGGCGCATCCTCAGCATTAATGGAGCGGTTAAAGATTATGGCGATGATTTAGGGGAGAATGGCATCAGCTTCAACTCGGGGCGAGGGCCGCTTCTGATTCTGGGTGACACAAGCAAGATGCGTATTATTGCCAGTTTCTTTGAAGCTGCCGTGGCATTTATCAAGCCCGGACAGCAAGCAGATGTGATCGCGGATCATGCTCCAGGGCAAGTCTTTTCGGGTTCCGTTGCGACGGTTAGTGAGTTGGGCCATGCACACGGTCAGTCCTCTACTGTTAGCGTTGAGGTTATGGTAAACAATGAGAAAGGGTTATTGAAACCCGGGTTGACGGCAGAGGTCAGTATTATTGTTTCGCAGCGGGAAAACGTGCTGTCAATTCCGTCATGCTTCTTGCGGTGTTCTGACGAGGGCTATTTTGTGTGGCTGATCGACGGTGAGGATCTTATTCGCACAGCAGTGGAAATTGGAATTTCAGATCGAGACTTTGTAGAGATTCTTTCCGGGCTTAAGTCTGGCGATGAAGTTGTCATGGAGTGAATGATGTACGTCGAACTCTCTTTAATCAACAAGACCTATCAAATGTCCGAGAGCGTGTCGGTTCCTGCTCTCAGTGGCATTAATTTGTCGATTGGCGAAGGAGAATTCGTTGCATTAGTTGGTGCATCCGGATGCGGAAAGACGACTCTGCTTTCGATTTTGGGTCTCCTTATGTGGCCCTCATCAGGGGCGTATCGTTTTGCTGGGCGAGATACACGTGCGGTATCGCGGCGCGAGCAGGCCGCCCTGCGCGGAGATCTGATTGGATTTATCTTTCAATCCTACAATTTACTTTCGCGCGAGACGGCGTGGCGAAACGTGATGTTTCCTCTGACGTTCCGACCTGAGACACGCCGTACGCGCAAACGGGCGGCACTGGAGGCTTTGGACGCCGTTGGACTCAGTAATCGGGCCAATCACTATCCGTCTCAGATGTCCGGTGGTGAGCAACAGCGCATTGCTGTCGCTAGAGCACTCGTGAATCGCCCTAAACTTTTGATTGCTGATGAGCCAACCGGGAATTTAGATAGTCATACGGGTCAGGAAATCCTGGAGTTAATCACCCGCTTGGCGGGTGATTATGGAACGTCGATTGTGATGGCAACACATGACGTGTCTGTGGCGCAGCGAGCAGGGCGAATTGTCAAAATGGCAGATGGGAAGATTGTCTCTTCTCAGTCTACAGAGGCGTAGACTATGGATTGGTTATACACAACAGGCGCACTGATACGGGATCTACGGACGAGTCGGGTTCGACGACTGCTGTCCATTCTTGGAGTCGTTATTGGTACGGGTGCCGTCATTTCCAGTCTAGCCGTAGTGGAGGGGGGGCGTGAACAGCTTCGTGCGCATCTCGAAAAGCTCGGGGTCAATATGGTTGTGCTTGAGGATCGGTTTCGCCCAGAGGTGCCGAGTGAGTTTGAGGACCAGCTTAGATTGAATCAAATGGAGTCTGTTTTTGTTGAAACTTGGGTGGGAACGGAGAACGAAAAGAATACGCTGAAGAACCTTGCGAGTGAGCAAGCGATGCAGAGTGGAGCGGATGACGGCGGCGAAACGGCATTGTCTGGTGTATTGCGAATGCGTGATGTTGAGGATCTTCGCAAGCGTTTTCCAGAGGCCAGAATCATCGAGCCCATTACCGTACAGTGGACTCAAGTCGGGAAAATCGGAGAGCGTCCCTTTGGTGCCGAGGTCGAAGGAGGCACCGCACGCGGTGCCATTGTACGCGATCTCAAAGTTAAAATGGGACGCTATCTTTTGCCGATGGATGTCGACCGGGCGGAGAAGGTTTGTGTGTTGGGGGCAGCCATTGCAGAGCAACTGCTTGGGGATAGGCGTGCCGTAGGGCGTTACATCTCTATGCGGGGAAGTCGCTGGAGGGTGATCGGTGTGCTTGAGCGTAAAGGGACGATGATGCGCTTTGATTATGATCGACTCATCATTGTTCCCATTACGGCAATGCATGAGCGCAATGGAATGGAAGTTGTGAACGCGCTGCTTATCAAAGCCTACGACAAACGCTCCGCTTCAAAGATCCGGAATGAACTTCGTGGTGAGGTGTTGAACAAATTGGAGGGTCGCAATCCTGAAGATATCAGCGTGTTCTCTCAGGATGATCTCGTTGAGCAGAGCGACAAAACGCTAAGCACCTTCAAAACGCTTACGATTTGCGTTGCGGCGTTTTCGCTCCTGGTAAGTGGAATTGGCATCATGAATATCATGCTGGTATCTGTGCGCGAGCGGACTCATGAAATTGGGGTCTGGAAAGCTGTTGGTGCCACGGATACCGATATCTTGCTGTATTTTCTTTCGGAATCCGTACTGACCTGCATTATTGGTGGAGCACTGGGTATTCTGTTGGGGGTTGTGCTTGCTTCGTATGCCGCAGGCTTTGTTGCCAGCTCTGTGACTCAGATGGGAACGTGGAAGCCCATTTTCAGCCCGATATTTTTTGTGTTGTCGCTGGGGAGTACCATTCTCATTGGACTGCTTTCCGGGATATTCCCTGCGCTGGTAGCCGCACGACTCGAACCCACGGAGGCCCTTCGCTATGAATAGATATCGTGTTGTTAGAATAGGGGCTGTGGTTCTTGTTCTGTTGCTTGCACATGATCATGTCGTCGCGGAGGAGTCCTCCGCAACGGCAACGGATTATGCACTCAGCACAACCCCAACAAATCACCCTATTCTCCTGTCGCTGGATGCTTGTGTTGTGCTTGCACTGCATGCTGCAGAAACGGCAGGTCAGCTCAATGGAGAGGTCCCTCAGGCAGAAGCGCAACTGCGTCAGGCACATTCGGATTCCCTTCCTCAGTTGCACTTGAGTCCTCAGATTCGGGCGTTCCTTAGCGACAGTTCCAGCACGGATCTTGATATAAGCGTCGATTTGGGTGAACGCTTTCTGGAGATTCCCCAGAATCTTGCGCGTCGGCGGATTGCAAGGGGACGACTGGATCAGGCAGAGCAGCGCGCCAGACGGACGTCTGAACAGCATGCCGTGAAGGTGCAGCTTGCCTATTTGCGATGCCTTTCAGCACAGAATGATGTTCAATTGGCGCATGCACGCTGGGAGTCGGCGCATGCAGCGGGCGAAGTTTGGAAAGATATGACACTTGAGGATCCCGATCTTGCGGAGCAGCAAACAATGGCGACTCTCGAAGCAAGGCACGCCAAGGATGCGTATCAGGATTCTGAGGCTATCGAGGAGGCCTGCTTCGGGCAGCTTGCTATGCTTTGTGGTTTGGATCCCCATGATTGTCTGCTTGAGAAACTTCCTCGCTATGCGTTCCCCCCTATCAGTTTGAGCCGGTGCTTGGCGTGGTGGCAGGATCATCGTACAGATGTGATCGCGTTAGAAAAACAAGTGACAATGATGTCAGAGGTTATACATCTTGCACGGCTCGGTCACTGGCCACGTGCGCGATTGGGGGTGGGGTATGACGATGGACACTCGGAATCTGAATTTGATGATGATCCCCGTGGTGCTTTTGCAATGTTTGCCCTGTCGATTCCCATTTGGGATGCGGGGCATACGCGTGCTCGCATAGATGAGGCTGTTGCGCAGCGTGATGCGCTTTTGGCCCGAATGGCCGTAATGAAAAACAATATTCCGAGTACGGTAACCGATGCTTTCTTGCAGTTACGGAAGTCCGTTCAGGCATTCGAACGTATGAGTGTAGATCCTAAGCCCGAACGTTGTTTTGAGGAGGCAAAAGCTAAGTTTGATAATGGTGACATTTCCAACATCAAGTTTGCTGTAGAGCGACTCTTGTGGGATTCGCATTGCGCGGATATCGCTGAGGACAACAGGGCATGTTATGAGGCCGAAGCAAAACTCTGTGAGGTGTTGCAAGCGTCGCGCTTTGAGCTTTCTGCCGGGCTGCCTGAAACGGACGCTAGTGTGACGCCATGACTTTTCGATCGTCAGGCAGCATCGTGCAACACGCCTGTGTTGTGATCTGTGTTTTCATTCTGATCCCACTTATGGCATGTGGGTTGCAGGCAATCCCTGCTTTAGCGGGATCAACTTCAGATATTTGTGCGGAAATTGAATCTGTATTGAGTGCGCCTGAGCACAAACGTTGCGTCAGAACCCTTGAACGTCTTATTGAGATGGAGGGCGTAGAGGACGCGCTTGTGCAGGCGTTAGAGGGTGCCAATGGAAAACGGTGCACGCAGCTTTCAATACTCTTGGTGGCTGTGATGGATTTTGAGGAGTTGAGACGCTGTTTACTGTCGGACCGAGAATGTAGTGAATCGGGGAGTCTTTCCCTTGAGATTTTGGCTTTGGCATTTCTTGAGCGTGTTTTGGCTGCAACGGAGCAAGGCGTTGATGATCCATTCGTAATGGCGGTGGTTGATCGACTTTATCAGGATCCAAACTGGAGAACGCGGTATATAGCCTCCCGCCTGCTCAGCACGGTTGAAATGCGGGAAGATATGAAGGCATTTGTAGCGCTTCGGCAGGACAACGCGTGGCCCGTTCAGGCGTATACGATCCCTGCATCCGTTGTGGATGCGGAGCATATTGTCGCATGTGAACCCCCTGATAATCGTTTGCCAAGTGTGTGCGAGGTTGCCGCGCAGATGCTGTCACGGGTGGATGCATTATTCTGTGATTCATCTTTGCTTGAGGGTGGTATTCCTGACGAGACTTTAGAGTATAAGGTTCGTGCCAAGTTGTCGTTTTTGCGTCTGAGGCTGGGGACCATGGTGCGGACGATCACATGCGCGTCCCACAACGGGTCGCGTGGCTATCACATTCATCAAAAGATTACGGTAGGCCGTCGATATCAGCAGGAAGATGCTTACATTGATGCTCAGGGGCTCTTTCCTTATGAGTACAAACTGGTAATGAAGCGTCCTGGTTCTGTTCATTTTCAGCATACTGTGCTTTGGGACCATTTTGGAGGGAAGGTATATTTAAGAAAGATTAAAAATGGTGGCGCTGCGCAGTATGCAGAGTGGGATCTTGGGATGGACGAACCGGCAGATTCTCGAGATCCTCTAAGTGCAATGCTGCTCTATTGTCTAATGTGTAGCAAAGCCCGTCAGACGGTTGATTGGGATCTCCCGATTCTCATGAGTCGAGACGAGCGCTATCACGTCCATGTTGGTGCTCTGAAAGAGGGGGAGAGCAATACACAGGAGGCAGCACGGTGGGATTGGAATGCGCGTGACTGCGATGAAATGGATAAAGTTGTAACGAGCTGGTTCTCGATTGTGCCGACTGCCATACCGGTTCGATATGCTGCCCATGTATGGGGCGTCGAGGGATCGGCTAAACTCATAAAACACACTTGTGGGTCGGAGACTTCCATTTGCGATGCGGTCGTGAGCAATGATAGTAGAGCTGAATGAACTATACTGTTTTGAGTGCCCATGACAGTGAACCCCCGCGCAATCTTGGCGGGCATTGGTGATACCCGACATTCGTCGGGATGACAAGCACATGGCGTGGGAATGAGTTCAAGGCCCCGAAATCGCTGTAGGAAATGTCAGTTCATTGGAGATACGCCCACCGCCTGTAGTAGTGGTGCGCCCCAATTCACGTCCCACACCAGCACGGTGCCGACCACAGTGCGGATGTACCAGTCGCCCGCTAATTCATCGTACACGGCCATATCCGCAATCCCATCGCCGTCATAGTCGCCCGGCACGGGCACGGCATCGGCATAACCCCAGTTCGCGTCCCTCGCCAGCACGGTGCCGACCACGGTGCGGATGTACCAGTCGCCCGCTAATTTATCGTACACGGCCATATCTGCAATCCCATCACCGTCATAGTCACCCGGCACGGGCACGGCACCAGCATAACCCCAGTTCGCTTCTCTCGCCAGCACGGTGCCGACCACGGTGCGAATGTACCAGTCGCCCGCTAATTCATCGTACACCGCCAGATCCGATGCCCCGTCACCGTCGTAATCACCTGACACGGGCACGGCACCGACATATCCCCAGTTTGCGTCCCGCACTAGCACGGTGCCAGCCACGGTGCGGATGTGCCAGTTGCCCGTGGCTATGTCGAACACGGCCATATCCGCAATCCCATCGCCGTCATAGTCGCCTGGAACGGGCACGGCACCGGCATAACCCCAGTTCGCATCCCACACCAGCACGGCGCCAGCCACGGTGCGGATGTACCAGTTGCCCGCTAATTCATCGTACACGGCCATATCTGCAACCCCATCGCCGTCATAGTCGCCCGGCACGGGCACGGCACCGGCATAACCCCAGTTCGCGTCCCACACTAGTATGGTGTCGGCCACGGTGCGGATGTACCAGTCGCCCGTAGCTATGTCAAACACCGCTAGATCCGATATCCCGTCACCGTTGTAGTCGGTGCCGATGCAAGCCCGCGGGCCAAATTCGTATGCGCCAATATCACAGGGGCTAATTCTGTTATAGCCCGTCTGGTCGGTGGTCGGCGCACCTACGTCAGTTCCGGCATCAATAGCAACGCTGTCGTCTAGAAGCGCAAGGGTCTTCGTGGGACCCCCGTTGTCGGCAAGCGCGGCGGCGAGATTGAGGCCAGTCTGATCACCGGTCAGGTTGTTTGTACCGTTCAGGGCTACGCGCGCATCCCATACCTCCAAAACGCTGTAATCAATGTTTGGTTCAAAAAACGGAACTGCAAAATTGGCGTCGCGACATAAATCGCTGGGGACAGGTGCTGCGGAGCCGCTATAGTTGTCGGCGATAAGGCAGTTCTTTATATTAAGAACAGGATGGTCCTGTGAAAGTACAAAGATACCGCCGCCCAAGCCCTTTGGGTGATTAGTAATGTAGTCTCTATGAACTCCATCGTCGTTGCTGTCGGCAGTATTGCCAACAATGGTGCAGTTGACGAGATTGACCGTGAGAGTGGACTCTGCGTTTCCTCTAATAAGTTCAATTGCGCCCCCCTTGTTTCTGGCTTTGTTTCCAGAGAGTGTACAGTTTGTGAAATTAATGGTTCCTACATTTGAGCCATCACCGGGTAGATAAGCTCTGATTCCGCCTCCGTCCGAACTGGTGTCTCTTGCCGACTCATTACCATTGATTGTACAGCCATCGAATGTGGCCATAAGAGTACTTCCCTGTACTGCCAGATTATCAATGCCGCCGACAATGCCGCCGATATTACCGCTGACCGTGCAATTGGTCATAATCAAACTGTTGGTCTCCCCGCCATAGGCTGAATTGTAAATCCCACCTACATAATTAATTGAAGAATTGTTGATGATTTTGGTAGAGGAAAAAACCGCACTCGCGTTATGTACCCTGACCCCACCGCCAGCTCCTGCCAAAGTTTTATTATTGCAAATAACACAATCTGTGACGATGAGGGTGCCATAATCATAAACCCCTCCACCACTGCCTGAACAGTTCCCGTACCGTATTGTCATATCCTTTAACGTAACGGTAGTTCCGACCAGAATGGTGAACACTCTCCGGTCGGCAATGCCTTCACTTGCCGCGGCCTGAACAAATGTCTGATCAGTTCCCTGTCCCTGAATGGTCAGATCTTTGTCTACGGTAACACCGTCGGTGACACTGCTCTGGCCATCACCCGCAAGAGTAATCGTGCCGTAGATTTCAATCGTGTCGTCAGCAACGGCAGCAGCAATTGCTTCTGTGATGGTGGCATAATCTCTGCCAATGCCAACAGTATGTGTGGCTGCCATCAGGGATGAGGAAACAAGGAGGCAAAATACACACACAAGAACTGCGACAGTCCTCATACCATTAACGCTGGAAGACCTCTTCTTACAGTTGACACTATTCATTTTTGACTCCTTGTAGTTGGTTGCTTACGTATACGCGATAATAGCAACAATCTTGTTATATTGTTCCACATACCCCCCCACAGATCACAATAGCAAGTGTTTTCTTGATAAGTTAAAATGTTGCGGAACTTGTCAATGGTTGCCTGTCGAAGAGGAATGCGTCGCAGATGGGTGGTTTTGTCGTTATGACCACCGAGGCGAGAGGGTGAGTCCCGGCGGTGTCCCCTGCATGGTTCTCGTCGGCGCGTAAGCTTCATCTCGTGGAACGTTGACGTTGTCGCCAGGAGGCCCAAGTCCATTGCTCGCTCTCGGCAGATGGAACGTGTCCGCAGCGGGAGGCCAGTAGGCTGAGCAGGATACACGGGGCCACGCTGGCGAGCAGATTAAGCGCGGCATAGTACTGCAATGCCAGAGGGCGAACGCAGAGTGAAATGGTGATGCTTGCCCCGATGCCGATGATGCCACCGTAGAACATGCCCGGCGCGTTGGCCCGGCGGCTGAACATGCCGAGTAGAATCAGCGCCAGCAGCGGACTGCCAACGCCGTTGACCAACTTGTTGACGATCATGAAGAGACTGCCAACTCTGCCGGCAATCGGGATCCACGCGAGAGCCAGAAGGGTAGCCACAATCCCTATCCCCAGTGTCAGCCCCCTGTCGAGACGCAGTCCGTCTTGTGAGGCATCACGCTTTCGTCTCGAGACGTGCGGGTGCAGATCGCACACGTAGGCTGCAGAACAGGCATTGATGCCGGAGTCGATACTGGACATGGTGGCGGCCAGGAGGCCGGCGACGACCAGTCCCGTGACACCGGGGGGGAATGACCGAATCATGGCGGCAAGCTGTCGCATGGCGATTGCCTTGCGCTGCAACGCGCTCACGGTGTCCCACGCGCCCTGTGGAAGCGAGCCGGTTCTGACGGCATGGGCATAGACGGCCAGTCCGAAGCCGGCCAGAAGCGTAAGGGCCAGTATGGAGACGGCAGCATTGAGCCAGAGCCCGCGCTTAGCCATTCGCAGGCTGCGTGCGCTGAAGTAGCGCTGCATAACGACCTGGTCGGCGCCGTAACGGGAGAGAAAGGCGACAAAGACCCCGATCAGGCCGCTCCACAGTGTCATCCGGATGCGGGGGTCCGGTGACAAGAAGGCAGGGTCGAACGGGACAAAGGGGCGGAGCCGGCCCCCGTCATAGGCAATCCTGAGCACTCCCGAAAGTCCCTCCTCACCCAGTGCGCTGTGCAGCCCCATGGCGATGCCCCCGAAGAGCACGAAGCATTGCAGGACATCGGTCCACATGACCGCTCGCATACCGCCAAGGAACGTGTATGCCGTGGCCACAACACCGCCGAGCAGGATGATGGCAGCGGCAGGAAGCCCGGTGAGAATCGCCATGATCCGTGAAGCGGCATAGAGTGCCGTTGCCATCCAGAGCAGGCGCCAGAGAATGAAGAGCCCGCTGGCCAGGGTGCGGACGCGCCTGTCGAAACGGCGTTCAAGATACGCGTAGGCACTGGTCAACTGCATGTCGTGGAAGAATGGCATCCAGACACGGGTGATTGGCCATGCGGCCAGAAGGAAGACGGGCAGTGCGGCGATGACGTAGAGTCCGTAGCCGAACACCTCGTTGGGGAATGCAAGATAGTTGATGGCGCTGAAGGTCGTGACCATGACCGACAGACCGATGGGAAACCAGCCCATCTTCCGCCCGGCGAGAAAGAAATCGTCGTTTCCGCTGCGGCGTGTCCGTAGTCGCCACGCAATAACTAGACGCTGCCCGAAAAGGTCTTTTCGAACAACGGTTCCGAGTTCCGAGTTCAAG
>CAZNWT010000026.1:0-46177 GCA_964576795.1 uncultured Victivallales bacterium | reverse complement strand
GGGGGGGGGGCGCCGCCCCCCGGGGGGGGGGGGGGGGGGGGGGGGGGGGGGGGGGTTTTTTTTTTTTTTTTGGGGGGGGGGGGGGGCCCCCCCCCCCCCCCCCGGAGGCGATTTTTGGATGAAGCCGCTGTGCCATGTGTATGACGAGATTGTGAGCGTGGAGAACCTGTTCCGCGCGGCGGAGGCGACGTTGGCTCATGGTCGGCGTTTTCGTGGCGAGGGGGCCCGGTTCAAGTTCGATCTTGAGAAGGAGGTCTTCAAGCTTCATGAGCAGTTGGCGGCGGGGCGCTATCGGCATGGGAAATATCGGCTGTTCACGGTGTGGGACCCGAAGGTGCGGGTGATCGCGGCGGGGACGGTCAGGGATCGCGTGCTCCACCATGCGGTGCATGACGTGGTTGCGCCGCGGCTGGACCGCATGTTCATTCACGACAGTTATGCGTGCAGACTTGGGAAGGGCACGCACCGGGCGCTGGACCGGGCGCACGGGTTCTTGAGGGCTTGCCGCTACGGGTTGCATCTGGATGTTAAGAGCTACTTCTCGACGATCGATCACGAGATATTGAAGGGGTTGATCCGCCGGTACGTGGCTGACGAACGGGCGCTGGGGCTGCTGGAACGGATCGTGGACTCGAGCGACTATCTGGCACGCAAGGCCGGCGCGGGGGCGAGCGTGACGAGCATGGGGCCCACGGAGCAAATGCAGTTGGAGATGGCGCTGGGGGGGTTGGATCTGGCTCCGGACGTCGCATGCGGCGGGCGGATACGGGGATTGCCATTGGGGAACCTGACGAGCCAGTTTTTCGCGAACCTGTATCTGAACGAACTGGACCAGTACGTGAAGCACACACTGAAGGTCCGGTACTATGTGCGCTACATGGACGACATGCTGCTGTTTGCGGACGAAAAGGAACCCGTGCGCGAGTGGGAGAGGGGTATTCGCGAATTTGCGAGAGGCAGGTTGCGGCTGGAGTTGCACCCTGATGGCGGACCGGTGCCCGTGCGACGCGGCATCGGCTTTCTCGGGTTTCGCCTGTTCCCGGAGCGCCGGAAGCTCAAGAAGATGAGCGTGACGCGGTTCATTCGCCGGATGAACCGCTACACGAGGGAGTATCATGCGCTGTGGCCGGATCTGGAAGGTCAGGCGACTTTACTGCGGGAGATCAGGCAGTCCACGCAGAGCTTCCACGCACACGCGCTGAACGGGGATACGTATCGGATACGGAAATGCCTGTATGATCGCTTCCCCATCATCAACCAGTACGGTCTGCCGGGGATGAAGGGGCGTCGGGCCGCGAGCCGCGTATCGGAGAAGGGAGGGCGCTCGGATGGACATGCCGCCGATCGTGGAGAAGATGTACGAGGTCAACGTGTGGCTGTTGCATAAGGTCGGGAAGTTCCCGCGCGACCAACGGTTTCTGCTGGGAGAACGTCTGATGGGCAAGAGTCTGGATGTTCAGGACGATCTGGTGGCCGCGGCCCTGATGGCGAAGGGCGAAGCGAAAGCGTTGACGCTCAGCCGCGTGAGTCTGACGCTGGACCAGTTGCGGTATCTGCTTCGGCTCGCGCGCGACGCGCGGTGCATGAGCCGGGGATCGTGGTGCTTCTGCGCGAAGAGTCTGACGGAAATCGGCAAGATGCTGGGCGGTTGGCAGAAGAGTGTGGAGCAGTAGAAGCCCGTGTTTTCGCTGCGGTCGGATCAAGGTTCGGCCGCCGAGGCGCGGGTGTACCCACCCGGCCTGTGGTCCGTCTCGTCCGGTTGGACGAGAGAATACGGAAGCGGCGGCTCGGTACGGCCTTCGGGCCATTCCGGGGCGCGGCAATGCGCCCCCGGCGGAGGCCGGGGGTCGGGACACAGGCGCAAGACGGCGCCGGGTTTCGCGGCGGCAATTGGAACAATGCGAGCGTGTACGCGCGCGCATCGGACCGCAACAACGCTGCCAACGTGAACGCGGATCGGAACAACAACAACGGCGGTCGCGCCGTGCGGTCGGCGCCGTCCGGGGTGGGACTTTGAGTGAGAGGGTAGAGAGGGAGAGAGGAGAGAGTGTTCAGAAAGCTTTGGGGGTCATCCATTAGGCTTTGCCGTGCATTCGAAAGTGCGGGCTTTGCCCTGTCGGCGTAAATGCGGGATACATCATTAGGTTCCGGCTACGTTACACAAGCACATTACGGGTGATGCTCCCCTGGAAATTACACTGGATCCGGTCCACCAGCAGATCGCTGTGATTGAGAAATGTCATTGAGTCGAGCAGACATCTTGCTGGCAATATCCACATTCTCTGCTGCAAGGTTGCTGATCTGCCCGATATCTTGCGAGAGATCATAAAGCTGAGGCTTCGTGGAGTTGCCCAGCTCTATATTCGTGTCCACATTCAAAGCGGGACCATCATGCGGCGGGATAAAGACCCACTCGTTCTTTTGTAGGACGGTCTTTCCCCGGGTGCCTTCTACGACCAATTCGTCCCGTCCCTTGCTGCTCCTGCCGAGTAATGCATCAAGAATGTTTATGCTATCTGGAGCTATATTGTCGTGTATTTCTTCACTCGTCATGGCCGCAAAGGATGCATAAAAGTCAACATGACTAACAAGTGCATTCGACTCCCCTGGAGTGACCGTTCCGGGCCAGCTGACAAGGAATGGGACGCGGGTTCCCCCATCGAACATGCTGTATTTTCCACCACGTAGCGGCCCCGCTGCATGGTGAGAGTCATTCAATGCTTCTGCCTTATCGTCATACCCATCATCAAGCACGGGGCCGTTGTCGCTGGAGAAAATGACGATTGTATTTTCCTTGATTCCTAATCGCTCCAGTGCATCCAACATTTCGCCAACACACCAGTCCATTTCGACAATTACATCGCCGCGTGGCCCATGGGGGGTGACACCTTTGAAGCGTGGCCCCGGTATACGGGGGACGTGGGGTTGGTGGAAGGCATAATAAAGGAAGAATGGCTGGTCCTTGTTCTCGGTAACAAAGCCAACTGCTTTTTCGGCAAAGACTTCAGCCATGGATTCGTCATCCCAGAGAGCGGCCCGACCTCCGCGCATATGGCCGATACGACTGACACCATTAACAATTGATGCATCATGACCGTGGCTATACTTCATCTTCAGCAGTTCCGGGTTGTGTCTTCCTGTGGGCTGACTCGGATCTGCCTTATCCCAATCGTACGTCACCTCAATGGGATCTTCTGGATCAAGCCCAACAACCTTGCGGTTTTCCACGTATACACACGGTACGCGGTCATTAGTCGCCGCCATAATATAGGAATAATCGAAGCCCACGTCATTAGGTGTGGCGCTTATCTCTTGATTCCAATTGAGATCGTTTTGTCCAAGGCCCAGGTGCCATTTGCCAACAACGCCTGTTCTATAACCGGCATGCTGAAGCATGCCAGGCAGTGTTGGCATTTGTGAATCAATGATCAGAGGTGCGTCCCCCGGAAGAATGGTAGCGCATGGGTTCCGCCATGGATAGGAGCCAGTGAGCAAGCTATAGCGTGAGGGAGTGCATGTCGCCGCAGTGGCATAACCCCGATGAAACGTCACCCCCTCGGCGGCAAGTCGATCGATGTTAGGGGTAGAGATGCTTGTCGCTCCGTAACACCCTACATCACCGAAACCAAGGTCATCTGCGTACATGATGATGATATTGGGTCTCTTCGTCTGAGTCGTCATACTTCAGTCTCCATTCTTTAAACCGAATGCTACACATGAGGCTCAACATTGGATGCGTCGTCGCACGCCTGGAAGAAGGCTCTGATGTTCTCGGGGGGTACTTCAGGTTCCAGTACATGGGTTGGCGAGAGCATGAGCCCGCCGTGACGGGCATCGAGCGCATCGGCGAGTTCGGTAACCGTTTTATGCATACTCTCCGGGGTCCCGAAGGGAAATGTGGTTTGCGTGCCAATGCATCCGTCGAAGGCCAGCCGCTTGCCAAAGCGTTTTCGCACCGCCAGCGGATCCATGCATTCGGGCTGCACGGGATTAAGGATATTAACTCCGATCTCCACCAAGTCATCCAGAACATCCCACGCGTTTCCGTCCGTGTGGTACCAGATTTGAATGTCGGGGTTGATCGCGCGCGCGGCGGCATTCACCTTGGCCCAACGCGGTTTCATCACCTCGCGCCAGAGGTCCGGATGAAACATCATGGTATTCTGATTTGCAATATCATCCCCCGTCATAATGCAGTCATACCCGGCCCGTGCAGCGGCTTCTGCGCTTCGCAAGTTGTTCTCGCAAAACTTGTCCAAAATAAATTCGGCCCAATCAGGCTGGGTCAGCAGGTCCATCAGGAACGGCTCGTACCCCCTGACCTGCCAGGCGTTCTCATACATGTGGCCGACGAAGATGGAGGCATAATCGCCCGTCGCATGCGCCGCTTCGCAGGTGGCTAGCATTTTGTCGTCAAGAAAAGTCGCGTTAGAAACAAACGGGTATGCCTCCAGCTCTGCGAACGACGATGCGTTTCGTAGTGGACTGATGTACTCAGTGAAATGTTCAAATCCTGAGGCCCGGTGTCCACAGCCGTTGCCGTCGATGGTGAAGCCATCTTTCCCAACTTCATATTCGGGGAAGTAGCCGGTGAAGTCCGGCGACAGGATCCCGTCCGGTTTCCGCAGGCCAGCTCCTTTGCCGCCATCTATATCAAAAAATGTCAGTGGATCCGCTCCCAGGAACTCGACCATTTTCCTCCGAAGGCTCTCAATGTAGTCCGCCCGCCTTGGGATCCGGTCGACCTCTTCGAAACGTGCAAAGGCAAGAAATCGCTCGCGCTTGGTCATAACTGTCTCCTGTAAGTTGTCAAAATGTGATTGCCGCCATAAACCATAATTGGATACTATTAAAGGGCTAGTTCGAGAGCAACGACGAAGTGTATTACGACATATGATAACAGCAATGTGTTAATGCTGTTGACTGTTCAAAACGAACATACCATAACATAGAATACCAAAAGCGGCCGGTTCCACTTCGCTTGCACCGGTGGTTCTTGAGTTGGTGCGTGAGGGGAAGGAATGTGCGGTCTCCGAGCTCGCCGCCAGGTTCTGGGTCAGTGAGATGACGATTCATCTGGACCTTGATACGCTGGCATTCGAAAACACAACAGCACTGAGGTTATATAGTTATGGGTAATACCTTTGTTGGTATTGGTTTTGGGGCCATACAGGGGGGACTGTTCCTCTACGAGGCTTTTCGTTCAGGAACCTTCGATCGGCTTGTCGTCGCCGAAGTGATTCCTGATGTCGTGTCGGCAGTCAAGGCCAGTGGCGCGTTCCAAGTTAATATTGCGACGGCGTCCGGTGTTGAGCAGGAAACGATCGAAGGGGTTGAAATTCTGAATCCATCTGACCCCGATGACTACCGTGTATTGGTCGATGCGATCGCGGAAGCGTCGGCCATGGCCACGGCGTTGCCAAGTGTGGATTTCTATGAAAAAGGAGATCCCTGCGTTGCAGACTTGTTGGCCGAAGGCTGCCGGCGTCGAGCTCAGCGGTCGGCCGTCGGATCGTTCGTTATCTACGCAGCAGAAAACAACAACCACGCTGCCGAGCTATTGGATTCGGCCGTTAACCAGCGCCTAACCGAAGGACCTGCTGCAACACTGAAAGCGCACGGGCGATTTCTCAATACCGTCATTGGCAAGATGAGCCAAGTGCTTGCAGATGCGGCGCGGATTGATGCGCTGGGACTTGCACGCGTCGCACCGGGTTTGGATCGTGCTTTCCTCGTGGAAGCATTCAACCGCATCCTAGTGACGAAATGCGATTTGGTTCCCCCCCCGGCTACGATAGATGTTTTCGTTGAGAAACAGGATTTATTGCCCTTTGAGGAAGCGAAGTTGTATGGGCATAACGCAACGCACGCGCTTGTGGGGTACCTAGCGGCTCGCAAGGGGGCTGAGACGATGTCGGAAGCGCTGGCAGATCCTGATCTTAGGGCCTTTGCCCGTGATGCATTCTTAGGTGAATCGGGTGGTGCGATTATCGCGAAGTATGCAGGACTTGACCCTCTCTTTACGCCCGTTGGCTATGCTGCCTTTGTTGATGATCTCATCGAGCGAATGGCAAACCCTTACCTCGAAGATCGCGTAGAACGGATTATCCGTGATCCTCAGCGGAAGCTAGGATGGGACGACCGCCTGATCGGAACGATCCGTCTGGCCATCGGTGCGGGGGTAGAACCCGTGCGTTTCACCCAAGCGGCCGAAGCTGCCCTACGGCTTGTGGATCCATTGGTTCTGCCGGATGGCGTGGGTGATCTGCTGCGTGACTTATGGGGCAGTGCACACATGGACGCCGACGAGGCGGAAGCCGTGATTGGCAGGATTGCAGAAGCATGCAGAGAACATGATTGCGGAATGGGATGCAAATGTTAAAGGCAGGAATCGTGAAGGTGGATGTCTCGCCGCGGGAGCCGATGTTTCTGTGGGGATACCCGCATGTTGAACGGATGTCGACGGGAATTCATGATGCACTATATGCGACTGCACTCTGTATCGACGATGGCGAGTGCCGGGTTGTCTCGATCAGCGTGGATGTCCTGTACGTTGATGCTACCCTGGTAGCCGCATGCCGTCAGCAGATCGAGGCGCACACAGGCATTCCGTCGACCAATGTGTTGATCAGTGCAACACACACGCATTCGGGGCCGGTGACGTGCGACGTCTTTGCAATGGGCGGTGACCCCGTTGTACCGAAAGCCGATCCTGCATACCGGATGCAACTCATTGAGGGCATTTTGGATGCGGCCTGTCAAGCGGCGGGGACGCTTGAGCCAGCGGCGGTGGCGATCACGTCGGTGCGAGTTGATGGGGTGGGGGGTAATCGTCTTGCTCCCGATGCTGTGCGTGATCCAGAAGCCGGCATCGTGGCCGTACGTCGGGTGAGCGATAAATCTCTGATGGCAGTGCAGCTTTTCTACTCGATGCACCCAACAGTGCTGCACGAGGATACAACACTTGTATCGTCCGACTTCCCCGGCTACACACGACTTCAGATCCAAGACGCCTTCCCTCGGGCACAGGTTGTTTATCACAATGGCCCCTGTGGCAATCTGAGTCCGCGCTACCATGTCAAGGGGCAGACGTTTGACGAGGCCGAGCGGTTAGGGTGTCGGTTGGGCGGCTTTGCCGTTGATGTGCTCGAAGCACTCTCCGACACCGACTTCAGGGACGATCTGACGGTGGGCAGCGCGCAGTTTTATGTGCAGCTCTCCCCGCGCACCTTCCCGTCACTTGGCGAAGCCGAGGAGGGATTGCGGGAAGCGACGGAGAATTACGAGCACTTGAAGCGTGAGGATGCCGGACACGGTATGATCCGAACGGCTGAATGTACCGTCTTCGGAGCAGAAGAAGTTGTCACCATGGCCACGGCTCAGGCCGATGGCACGCTGACACCTGTGCAGCAGGCACACGCGAAAGCAGAAGTTCAGGTGCTGCGCATTGGTGATACAGTCCTAGTGGGACTCTCCGGTGAATGTTTCGTGGAGTATGCCCTACAGATTAAACAGGATGCTCCGGCGCGTGTGTTTGTGATCAGCATGTCCAACGGACACCTTCAGGGCTATATAACAACGCCAGAGGCCACGGGATACGAGGCAAACCTTTCCATGTTCAAACCCGAAAGTGGGGCCTGCATGGTGGAGGCCGCTCTGAACTTGGCGAAAGAACTCTTGGCATGAAGACACACAACGGGATCATCCGCAAGCTGCGCAGCCAATCGGTTGTGATTGATGCGCACACGCCTGTCAATCTCTGGAAGAGTCGCATTTTCGACGAAGAAGGCCCCGCTGCGCTGATCGCAGTGGACTCGCAGAAGGAGTACTGATGATCCTGGCGATTGACCTTGGTTCGACCAATTTCAAAGCGGCGGCGTTTACGGCCGAGCTTGAGCGATTGGGCGGGGCCTCCGTTGCCACTCCGTATCATCACCGGGACGGCGAGCGGGTCGAGATGAACGCCGCTGATGTGAGACGGGAGACGCTGGCGCTTATCCAATCTGCATGCCGAGACGCCGGGTGTCGCACGACCGACCTTGGCACCATTGCCATCACCAGCCAGGCGCAGAATGTTGTGGTTTTGGATGGTGCAGGTCGCGCCAGAACGCACGTGACAAGCTGGTTGGACACCCGCGCCACGCGTGAGGCCGAAGCGCTCATGGCCGACTTTGGAGAGGATTGGCACACACACGCCAGCATGGGGAGTCTTTCCGCCCAGATGCAACTCTCTCACCTGCTGTGGTTTCACCGTCACCAGCCGGAATCGCTCGAAGGCGACATCCGGATTGTGTCGCTTCCGGGCCTCATTTTTCATCTGCTTGCCGGCGTCAATCTTACGGATGACAATCTGGCCGCCATGAGTGGCTGCTACTCTCTGAAACAGCGCGACTGGCGAGCAGATATACTGGAACGCTGCGGTGTTGATGTATCGGCTCTGCCACGGATTGTGCCGGTGGGTTCTCATGTGCAGATTAAAAGCCGCTGCTCCGAGTTGGCGCTTGCCAACGAAATTGACTTAGTTGCGGCGGGGAACGATCAGACCGCTGGTGCCTATGGCAACGGTTGCGGGAACGCGCAGGTTGTCGTCACACTGGGTACTGCGCTCGTAGCCTATCAATTTGCCGGACAAACCATCGGGCCCTATCATACCGGTTGCTTCTGGGGCCCCTATCCGGGGGGCGGGTATTACGAGCTGGCTGTGGATAGCGAGGGTTGTCTGGCTCTCGATTGGGCGCGCGAGACGTTGGCGCCCGGTCAGACACTCAAGGCCTTCGACGAAGTGGTGGCACGCTCGCGTGCTGGTGTTACGAAGCAAATGGGTTTTTTCTATCCCTCCCAGATGCGCTCGTCACATGCGTGGCAGGGTGCGTTCAAGAACGCCGAAGAGAAAGCCTACGCTGTACTGGAGGGATTAACCTTTGCCTTGCGTCGGCTGCTGGAAGAGGAATTTGAGTGGGGCAGAAAAAAAGCACTGCGGGTGATCGGGGGAGGGAGTCATAGTATGGTCTGGCTGCAACTGATTGCCGATGCCCTTGACTGCGAGGTGGTTCAGGGCTCTGGGGATAGTCTGCTAGGTGCCGCCGCCATGGCCGCAGGATGTGCCGCCCCCCAGGGACACGGACCCCGTTTTAGCCCGGACGCGAATCAGCATCAGCGCCTTGACGCACGATGGCTACGGTGGCGAGAGTGGTTTGTCATAAACAAACGTCCCTACGCAAACACATAGTAAGGCACTACATTGACAATTCCAGAATCACGAGTCACGGTTTTTCCCATAGAGGTATCCTCGTATCTTATGAGCTGAACTTCTGGCTGAGGTCTAGTGGTGCTTGAATGGTCGTCAGACTTTGCTTTCCATCAAATCGGTTTCGTGCCATGTACCGTGCTTGATGTCGATTCTGACCGTTCGAATTTCAAATTTCTTTAGGCGGAATGTCTTCTGCATATGCGCGAATGGCAATGACACCGTTGTGGTGCGTGCTTTTCCCGTGGGCTCAAACAGTCGTACGATGAGTGTGTCACCTGTTTCCGCCTTTTTGATAGCTGCTACCTGTACGACATTATCATCAAGAACGACCAATGGCTTCAGTTTCTGGCCGGATCCACACGGGAAGAAGGAGAGTGCCATTGGTTTTTCGTTGTGCACGAGGGCTTCGCGATCCACCGCGGCCCGTCGCTCCGGGAGATCGCCCCCGTTGATCCAAAAATGGAATAGACGTTCGCCCTGATCGATGCGGGGTGCAAAGCGGTTCTCAGGCATCAGTTTTTGTGTTCCGATGGGGAGTGCAGAATAGCCTGATGAGCGAAGTAGTGAGAGACGCAACTCCCCCTTGGAGAAGTCACAACCATATGATCCGTCGTTGATGCAGGTGAATGCAGTGTTACCCTCTTTCGAGGTGACCGCCAACCATTTTTGAGCTACTGTTTCGTCGCCATTGTCTGGCAACCTATCCCTGCCATAGGCCACCTGTCCCTCGAGCAGACTATCATCCAGAAGTGTGGGTAGAGAAAGCTTGAGCATCCGGTCCTTTTCATTCCACAGCACACGGGTTTCGATCCCCACCTCGCTGCCCCGCTTGGGTAACAGGTAACGCTGACAGATAAACGAGTCATTATAGCCGAATAGGGCCTCCACCACCACACGGGCGGAGCCGTCTTCAATCACCCGAACCGGATCAAGGGTTTCACTCAGTCCGGCGAACGCTCCCGCTGCCTTGCGCGACAGCAGACGAAATCGTCCGGCAAGCGTGCGGAATCGCTTAACGTTCGTCCCCCAAGGGTCTGCATTATCTTTCATCACCAGCGGACGACAAGCTTCGGGGGCTAGAATGGGAGTTCCCGCTACGACGAACCGGTCAATCAGCCCCGTTCGCTTGTTGATCGTCACCTGAAGTTCATCTGTACGGAACCGGATCGATGACGTTTTGCGCATGGCGCGCAGATGGGGGCTCCGCTTGAGTTTGACGAGATGACAGTCGAACCGGTTCATCTGCGATGGTGCCAGCTCTGCGATGAATGCAACCCGCTTGCGCCAGTCCAATTTGATGTTGCTGGCCTCCTGCTCAACCTGCGAAGGCAGAAGACGGTTGCCCTGATAGACCTCGATATTGGTGAATGTGCCGCTATGGTTTTGATCAGCAATTTGGAATTCACATTCCACGGTCGTCTGCACCGGGAAAGGATGCGGGTTGTACACCAGCACGGGAATTTCTCCTGCTTTGGCGACGGGTTGTCCGACCGACAGGGCGAAGAAGGCACGTGTCTTGATTCGTGATGCTTCCTCCAGACCGTGGTTCATGCCGCGCAACGATGACTCCTCCACAGGCTGTATCGATGATCCCGGCAGGATGTCATGGAACTGCGCTGTCGCCAGGTCTTCGCTGACCACTCGCAGCGCGGCCGCAGGATACGCCATGCCCCCTTGGACCCAGGCTGCTGAAGCCATTTTTTCCGCGGAAAACAGTTCGTTTTCCAAAAGGCGGTGCTGCTGCTTAATGCGAACCTGAGACGTATAGCAACCCACGCCCCAGGGGTTGAGGTCACGCTTGAGAACGGGGAGCTTATTGTGAGTCGAAAGCTCGGAAAAATAAGCCTCCGGAGTCGAGTGCTTGATGTCAACATCCGGGCATTCGGCAATCAGCTCGGTCAGTGCCTGTAGATCCTGGTGCGAGGGACCGCCGCCGTGATTGCCGACGCCCCACAACACGACATTGCATGATCCCGCGGGCGCGGAAGCTATTGCCTTCTCGACCTTCTTCCGTGCCTGTCCTCGCGCGGAGAGGTACATATCCGCGCTACGCGTGATCGCGAGCTTTGATCCATCATACCCCTCCCACATCATCTGGTTTTGTGGCAAGTCAAAGGAGTTGGGATCGGGACGACAGAAGAGGTAGCTGTCATACCCACTCTTGCGCATGATCTGTACGAGTCCACGCGTATGCCCGAAGGGGTCGAAATTGATGGCAGTCGTTGGCCGCACGCCGAACTTCTCATCAAAATATTGGCGCCCCAACAGCATTTGCCGGACGAATGACTCACCGCTGGGCATGTTGCAGTCCGGCTGTAGATACCAGCCGCCCATGATATGCCAGCGGCCCTCCTTCACCAGTCGTTGAATTCGGCGAAAGAGTTCCGGTTCATACTCCTCTACCCATTTGTACAGAATGACTTCATTGTGATTGAAGATGAACGAATCAAATTGCTCGCACATGTCTGCGGCAACACGAAATGTGCTGACCGCTTCGGCCGCCCCCTCTTCCCACTCCCACAACCAGACCGGATCGAGGTGGGCATTGCATACCAAATGAAAAGTAGTGTTCATGCGAAATCAATACCAAGTAATTTCTCCCCGCGAAAGCAAAGATTTTCTAGAGGCGCCATTCCACCTCAACGGCAGTGCCTGTGTCTGCACTGCGCTTGATGTGAGTTATAAGCTCATCCACTTCGTAGCCGGTCAGCCGGGACTGGGTGCCCTGTCGCTTGACTGTGTATCGCTATTTCGGCATGTTCCCGTGATGACGCCGCTTCTGGCTGGTTGTCAGGGGCGGATCGTCCAGCTTTATCGAAACGCGATTGCTTACTTATTATTAGTGAGATTAGGTAATAGAGACAGGGGAGATGTACTGATGAAGATATGCAATCTTAATGGAAAATGGACGCTTGCTAAGAAGAGCGGCGATCTGTCGCTGGCGGCCAATGTGCCGGGTGACGTGATGAATGACCTTTTGCACGCGAAGCGGATTCCGGATCCGTTTTACCGCGAGAACGAGCGGGAAGTGCAGTGGGTTGGCGAGAGCGATTGGGTGTATGAGCGCACGTTCAAGGTGTCCGCCGCTCTGTTCAAAGAGGAGTGTATGCTTCTACAGTGCGACGGGCTCGACACCTTCGCGACCGTGGAGGTCAATGGGAAGAAGGTGGCGTCGACCGACAACATGTTTCGGTCCTACGAGTGGGACGTGAAGGCGTTGTTGACGCAGGGGAATAACACGATCAGAATCACGCTATGCTCCGTGAACGACTACACTCGCAAGCGCTTCCACGAACGCCCGATTCGCTCGCGTCTCAGTGGGACGCATGACTCGGCTTACCCGGCTTGGGTACGCAAAGAACAGAGCAACTTTGGCTGGGACTGGGGGCCGATCCTGGTGACGGCTGGCATCTGGCGTGGGATTCGGCTTCTGGGGTATTCGGTGGGACGGATTGAGGATGTCAAAATTGAGCAGACCCACGGGCTGGCAGTCGAGGCAACAGGGGGCGCTACGGGTAAACGTGGCCTCGCTCACCAGAGCGCGGATTCGGTGTTCCTTGGCGTTGAGGTGGACCTGGGGAAGACCACCCGCAATGCGGTTTCCCTACGCGCCACACTGTGCCACAAGGGCAAGGTCGTGGCCGAGGAATGCGTGACCTTGCGCGGACGCAGCGGACGGCTGGACTTAAGGGTTTCCGATCCGCAGCTCTGGTGGCCGAATGGGATGGGCAAGCAGGCATTGTACGACTTGCAGGTGGAGCTGTCGGATGGCGATGGGGGGGGTGCTTGACAGTGTGGCCAAACGCATTGGCCTGCGCACGCTGCGGCTGGACCGTCACAAAGACGAGTGGGGCGAATCATTTCAGTTTGTGGTCAACGGCGTGCCGTTCTTTGCCAAGGGTGCCAACTGGATTCCTGTCGACGCCGTGCTGGGGCGCCGGACACCGGAAATGTACCGTGGCCTGATCGAAGACGCCGCGGCGGTCAACATGAACATGTTGCGCGTGTGGGGAGGAGGAATCTACGAGGATGACTGCTTCTATGATCGTTGCGACGAACTGGGCATCTGCGTCTGGCAGGACTTCATGTTCGCCTGCATGGCCTATCCAATAGGGGACAAGGCGTTCGTGAGGAATGTTGAAGCCGAGGCGTGCGACAACGTCCGGAGGCTGCGGCATCATCCCTGCATGGCGCTTTGGTGTGGCAATAACGAGATGGAACAAATGGTGGCGACTGGTATGAACCGCGGCAGTAACCAGGTGATGAGCTTGATGGAATACGAGTTGCTTTTCGACATACTGTTGGCGAAGGTGGTTCGAGAGGAGGCCCCTCACACCGATTATTGGCCTAGCAGCCCGCATTCTCCGAATGGGGACCGGAATAATTCCAACAACCCCGAGTGTGGCGACGCGCATCTGTGGGAGGTGTGGCATGGCAAGAAGCCGTTTGAGTGGTACCGCACTTGCGACCACCGCTTCAACAGCGAGTTCGGGTTCCAGTCATTCCCCGAGCCGAGGACCGCTTGCGGTTATACCGAGAAGCAGGATCGAAACATCACAACAGCGGTAATGGAGCATCACCAGCGCTCGGGCATCGGCAACATGACGATTATGCAGTACATGCTGGACTGGTTCCGACTGCCGAGCGGGTTCGAGATGACGCTTTGGGCTTCGCAGATCCTGCAGGGCATGGCGATCAAGTACGCTTGCGAACACTGGCGTCGCAGCATGCCGCGCGGTATGGGTACCCTGTATTGGCAGCTTAATGACGTTTGGCCCGTGGCGAGTTGGTCTTCGATCGACTACTACGGTCGCTGGAAGGCGCTGCACTATATGGCTCGCCATTTCTTTGCGCCGGTATTGGTGAGTGGGGTGGAGGATGTGAAGAAGGGCACGATTGACGTTCACGTCACCAGCGACCTGCTCAAGGTTGCCGACGGCAAGCTGAGCTGGGTGGTGACCGACGCGGCTGGGCGTAAGCTCGAGAGCGGCGCAAAAAGCGTCTACACACCGGTGAACGGCGACCGTAAGGTGACGACATTAAAGTTGAGCAAACATCTCGGCCTTGCTTGTGGTGAGCGTGATCTCCTCGTCTGGTTGGAGTTGTCGGTAAAGGGGCAACCCAAATCGACCAACCTTGTGACGTTTGCGCGACCGAAGCATCTGGAGTTGGCGGAAAAACCCGGGATCAGCGCGCAGGTGAGCGCGAACAAGAACGGTTCCTTCGGCGTCTCGCTTAAAACAAAGCATCCGGCAATGTGGACCTGGCTCGAGCTCAATGGTGTTGACGCGCGCTGCTCTGACAACTTCATCAACCTACGTCCGGGACGGAGCGTGCAGGTGACAATGACACCGGCACGCAAGCTGACCGCAGCGCAGTTCAAAAAGAAACTGCAGGTACGGAGTTTGGTGGACACGTACTAAAAGTGCCGCCGCGCTTCCCTGTCGTCCGTCCGTACGGAGAACCCAGTGGAGTGGGATTACGCCTTGCACGGCGACGTTCGCCACGATCAAGGGCAAGAATGCCCTGATGAAATGAGGCTGTTAACCGAACTGCTTAATTCGAACTGACACCATCACCGATGCATGATATTCCACAGAGTCTAGAAGAGATGAAGACCTGATCCGTTGTCAACAGCATTTCATGTTATGCGTTCCCAAATAGCCCGCTCCGGCGGTATTGCCCTGGCGAGAGTCCGATGGCCTTACGGAAAGCTCGGCAGAAGTAGTTTTGGTCCCGAAATCCACACTGGAGCGCAACGGCGTTGATGCTTAGCCTCGAGTCTGTCAGAAGATGCGCGGCGCGCTCTAGTCGCAGTTCCTTCACAAATTCGCCCGGCGCCACGCCCACCGAGGTCTTGAACAGCCGCGAGAAGTGATACCGGCTGAGTCCGGCTGCTCGGGCAATGTCCTCGACCCCGATATCATCGGCCACATGCTGCTCGCAGAAGGCGATGGCCCGTCGGACCGCATCCGGTGCCTTCTCCGGCACCGATTGTTCCAATAGCGTCTGTGCCAGACGCATGACCAACCCGTAGGCGAGTGATGACGCGTCGAACTGTGAGGTGATACGACCGTCTAGCGCGCTATGGACAAACTCGCGCAGGAGCGTCATAGCGCAGCTCTCAGGTGACACTGTCACCAGGGGACCGTTCTGGGTTACCAGTTCCCGCCAGATCCGCACCACCTCGCTGCCATGTAGGCAGACATAGAGAAATTGCCATGCATCCGAATCTGCCGGCAACCAGTAGTGGTTCTCATGCGGAAAATGCAGGAGCATGGCCTGTCCTGGCACGACCTCGTAGCGATGATCTTCGTAGCTAAGTGCCCCCCTGCCGGCAGTCGTATACTGGAGCAGAGCCCACTCTGCACGCCCCCGCTTCACCCCATACCAGTCATACGCCGGTGACGTCTGCCTCGAATGTCCATACGCCCCAACCATGGCATGCAGCGGTAGGTCCCGTTGCGGAAACAGCAACGACCCCTCACCCAATGGCACCTCTTTCCCATTTAACCGCATAATTGTGCTATTAATGGCACAAATTTCATATAGAGCAAGTAAATACAAGGTGATACTGTGAGCATGAATTGGGAAGTGATGCGTACACACCGAGCGGGGATCGGTTGACAATTACGGCGATGATTACGGATTACGATCCGCCTCCGCCCTTCGGGTTGCAGCGGGACAGGGGAGAAATCTCCCTAATCGTCCATCGATAACACAGAACACAAAGGGAAAAGAACATGACACTCAAAATCGCGATTATTGGAGCGGGTAGCGTGGGATTCACACGGACCTTGATGCGGGACATGCTCACGGTCCCCGAACTACAAAAGGCCGAATACGCCTTCATGGACATCAGCAAAGCCAATCTGGACATGGTGTTGCAATTGGTGCAGCGCGACATTGTGCACAATGGCCTCAGCACGAAGGTGATCGGAACAACCAATCGCCGCGACGCCCTGAAGGATGCCGACTTTGTCTACAACGTGACCCGAATCGGCGGTTTGGAGGCCTTCGCCACCGACATTGACATTCCACTCAAGTATGGTGTCGACCAGTGCGTCGGTGACACCCTCTGTATTGGCGGCATCATGTATGGTCAGCGCAACATCCCAGCCATCCTCGACTTCTGCAAGGATATCCGCGAAGTCGCCAAGCCCAACGCCATCTTCTTGAGCTATGCCAACCCCAACGCCATGAACACCTGGGCGGCCAATCTCTATGGCGGCGTTCAAACCATCGGACTCTGCCACGGCGTCATGGGTGGACATCAGCAGATCCGAACCGTCATCGAGTCCATGCTCAACAAGACCCGCAAGCCGGGCAGCAAAGGCTACCGCGCCGTGGACCTGAAAGATGTTGATATCATCTGCGCCGGCATCAATCATCAGACGTGGTATATTCAGGTGCTCTACAAGGGTGAAGAATGGACCGATCGGCTGCTTGCCGGATTTGAGAAACACCCGGTCTACAGCAAGACCGAAAAGATACGCATCGACCTGTTGCGTCGTTTCGGCTACTACACCACCGAGTCCAATGGACATGTGTCCGAGTACGTCCCCTGGTACCGCAAGCGTCTCCGTGATATCCGAAAATGGATCTCGCTCGACTCCTGGATCAACGGCGAAACCGGCGGCTATCTGCGCGTCACTACCGAGGGCAGAAACTGGTTCAGAGAAGACTTCCCGCAGTGGATGAAAGAAGCTCCATGGGAGATCACCCCCGCGAAGCGTGGCAAAGAGCACGGCAGCTACATTGTGGAGTCACTCGTGACCGGCCGCCCCTATCGTGGTCATTTCAACGTTCCGAACCTGGGCTGCATTACGAACCTTCCCGACGATGCCATCATTGAGACCCCCTGCTATGTCGATCGCAACGGCATCAATGTCCCCCAAGTCGGCGACCTGCCCCTGGGGTGCGCGGCCATCTGCAATGCCTCAATTAGTGTACAACGCTTGGCCGTTGAAGCCGCGGTGCATGCCGATGTCGACCTGCTCAAGCAAGCGGCCATGATGGACCCGCTGACCGGTGCCGTCTGCGACCCGAATGAAATTAGCCAGATGGTCGATGAGATGCTGGTCGCACAGGCGAAGTGGCTCCCGCAATACAAGCGTGAGATCCCCAAGGCGCGCAAGCGTCTCGCCGCTGAAAAGTCACTTGGAACCCGTACCACCAAGGGCGCAGCCCGCATCAAAACCAAGACTGTCAAGGAAATGAAGAAAAACGCCTCCGCAGCGCGCCGCAACGCCCAAGCCGCCGACAAGGCAGCAGATAAGCGCAAGCGCCAAAGCGAAGGTGCCCGCGGGAAGTCAGCATAGTTTTTGGTGATATGCCGGTATGAGCTCTGTACCCAGCATGTCTGACGGTCAGGGCTGACAGGAACGGGCATAAATAGATGGGGTGATGGTCAATGGGTCTCTTGCTCTTTCGGCGTTGGCGGCGTTTTACAAGTCGTCACTTCTTGATGATGTTGTGTCGTTCTGGTTACGTTACGGCTTGGATTCCGAACAGGTCGGCTACCTGACTGTAGTTGATCGGGACGGTTCTGTTATCGGTTAGGAAAACATTATGATAAACGAAGACGTTTTCAATACAGCAAAGCAGATATTCAAGCGCCATTTCAACTGTGAACACACAGCGTCCGCTTACGCGCCAGGCCGCGTCGAGGTGCTGGGTAATCATACGGACTACAATGAAGGCTATGTGCTTTCTGCTGCGATTGACTACGGGACCTTCTTTCTGGTATCGCCATCATCGGACAGCACATGCCGTCTTGTGGCTGGCGATCTTGATGAAATGGTATTCTTTGACGCCGCCTCACCTGCTGCAGTCATTGAAGGCACTTGGGCCAACTATGTTATTGGTGTCTTTGCCAGTCTGAAGGAGCGCGGTTCAATCAGCCACGGTTTTAACGGCGTGCTGTTGGGCAATATCCCGCTTGGCGCTGGACTCTCCAGCTCTGCAGCGCTGGAAGTCGCTTCAGGATTAGCTCTGGCAAAACTGTACGATATCACAGTGAGTTCACTGGATATGGCCAAGATCGGTCAGAAGGCGGAACACACTTACGCTGGTGTGAAGTGCGGGCTGATGGATCAGATCTCCAGCATCTTCGGAAAGGAGAATTCGCTGGTGATGAGTGACTTCCGGTCCCTGGAAGTGGAAACCGTCCCCGTCGGCACAGACGCCTGCTTCCTGATGTGCAACACCCACGCCAAGCATGCGCTGGTTGATGGTGAGTACAACGAGCGCCGCGAGAAGTGTGAAGCCGCTGCGGAATTCTTTAAGGCCAAGCTTGATCACTCTGTCACCGCCCTGCGCGATGTGAGTTGGGCGGAATGGGAGCAGTGGCAGAGGGAAATGGATGATACTACCGCACGCCGCGCGGCCCATCCGATTGGTGAAAACGAGCGCGTAATTGCTGGTCGCCAGCTGCTGGCCACCGGCGATATTGAGGCATTTGGCAAGCTGATGTTTGATTCACATGAAAGTTCCGTAACGTATTTTGAGAACTCTTGCGAAGAGCTCGATACCATCGTCAATGCAGCTCGCAGGATTCCCGGCGTGTTGGGCGCTCGGCTTTCGGGTGGCGGGTTTGGCGGCAGCGTGGTGGCTCTGGTACATCCGCGGGATGCGGCTACCATTGCCCACGCGATCAAAGTGGTGTTCGAGAAGGCTTACGGTCATGTCTGCGACATCAATGTGATCGAACCCTCTGCAGGCGCTGCTGTCCATTGACCTGAACCGTTCGATGTTGGATGTTCATTCTTGAGTTTCTAACCTGGTATGATCCGGCGGAGGCACGCCGCTTTTGACTTTTTTTTGGGCTCCGACTTACGGGGGTTTCAATGCTACATGACAGAACGTTTGTGATGCTTCGTGGCTTGACTTTTTGAGTCTTCTGAAACAAAAAAGTACGGACAACTCAGGCTTATGGAGCTTCTCGTTTAGGCGTGGTTTCTGGAACCGTTTTAATTTCAAACGGCAGCGGGCATTACCACAAATCGAAGGAATCATGAAATGATGGATTTTGAACTGAAGGCGTGGTTGCGTGCGCAGCATGTGGATGCGGGTCTTTATGTGGCAGATGAGCTCATCGATGCATTTATCGATGAGATGACAATAGGATTGAATGAGGCAGGAGCAGGGACGCTACCCATGATCCCTGCCTATATTGGCACAGATCATCTGATACCGCATGGTCAGCCGGTAGTCGTTATTGATGCCGGGGGGACGAATCTGCGGATAGGTTTGGCTGAGTTCGATGATGCGGGGACGATTACACTCTCTTCTTTTAACAAACAGCCGATGTTTGGAATTAAGAAAGAGTTGAGTGGTGATGTTTTCTTTGACGGGTTGGCCGCCGCGGTAGCACCTCTAATGGGACACACCGATGTGATCGGATTTTGCTTCTCCTATCCGGCAGAGATCACGCCTGATTGTGATGGGCGTCTGCTCCACTGGACAAAGGAGATCAAGATTCCTGATGTTGTGGGAGAGTGCGTTGGGGCGGGGTTGCTATGTGCACTGGCAAAACTTGGTTATGAGGGAAAGCGGGTAATTGTTCTCAATGACACCGTGGCGGCCTTGCTGGCTGGGATGGCTCAGGGACAAAACTTTGGGGCGTCGAATTACGTTGGTTATATCCTCGGGACGGGTACGAATACAGCTTATGTTGAGCAAAACGCAAATATTCTAAAGGTTCCGAACCTGAGTTGTGAAGGGTCTCAAGTCATTAATGTGGAGTCGGGTGGATTCAATCGGTTTTCTCGTGGGCCACTGGATGTGAAGCGTGACCTTGAAAGCGGCAATCCGAACAAGCAGCAGTTTGAGAAGATGATATCGGGCGTCTACATGGGGCCGCTCGCATTGGAGCTGTTTAAGGCGGCAGCGGGGCAGGGGGCTTTCTCAGAAATTGGGACGGTGACCATTGAGAGTCTTGCTGAACTCTCAACCATTCACATCGACAATCTCTTGGCTGATGAGGGGCGCGACACTGGGATTTTGCGAACTGAGGTATTTACGGATGGTGATCGCGATCTGATGCGGTCTATCTTTGAGGCCGTGGTTGATCGTGCGGCCCTTTTGGCCGCAGTGAATATCAGCGTGGCGGTTATCAAGGGGGGTGGTGGTTTTGATCCGGCGGCCCCAGTCTGCATCAATATTGATGGATCAACCTATTACAAAACCACAGGAATGTCTGCCAAGGTGCAGACGGGTTTGACCTCGATCTTGGGTGCACGTGGGATTCATTATCGATGCGTCCATGTGGATGATGCCCCTGTTGTTGGTGCTGCGATCGCCGCACTGACGCGATAGCGATAGTGTTGCTACCTCTCTTGAAGTAGGGAATGTCTCCTCACTCTGGCGAGCGTGCAGAAGCATGCAGCGCTTCCCATATGCTCTTTGCCATGTCTGGACCAATACCGGGAACCGCAGAAAGACTATCTTGTCCCGCGCTCATCAGTCTTCGGACGGAGCCAAAGTGAGCAAGGATATGTTGCTTGCGTATGGGGCCAATGCCGGGAATTTCATCAAGCGCCGATTCCCGTATGCGTTTACTGCGGAGCTGTCGGTGATATGTGATCGCAAAACGGTGGGCTTCGTCTCGTAAGCGTTGCAGAATTTTGAGCCCATTGGAATTTACTGGCAGCCGAAGCGGGGGGCCATCTTCGTCCCAATAGAGTTCTTCGTAGCGTTTTGCGAGTCCTGCGGTTGGTAGCGAGGTGCAATCGAGTGAGGTGAGAACGTCACGTGCGGCCCTAAGCTGTGTGATTCCACCATCGACAAGAAGTAGATCTGGGAGAGGAGATTGTTTGGCCAAAAGTCCTTCTACACGTCGTCTCACAACTTCTGCAATCATGGCGGGATCATTGCTTCCTTCTACGGTTTTGATCCGGAAACGACGATATCGATTGTTTTTTGGAATACCATCTACGGCACAAACCATACTTGCAACGGCATAGGTTCCTGAGATGTTGGAGATGTCGAAGGCTTCGATTACACGGGGGGGAGCTTTTAGGCCCATTGCAGTTTGCAGTTCTGATAGACCGAGTGCGGCATCCGCCTCTTGCATCTGTTTTGTGGGGGCAACCCGAGCATGCTGTTTAACAGCCTTTTGAAGTAAGAACAGTGTGTCGCGAAGGCCCGCAGCCCGTTCAAAGTCGCGTGACTGGGATGCTTCCTCCATTTGTTCTCGAAGCTTCTTTAGCAAGTCTGGGCGATGCCCTCTGAGAAACGCACAAGCTTCGTCAAATTGTGCGTGATAGTCCTCACTTGTTATCTTCTTCACGCAAGGGGCACTGCAAAAGCGAATGATATCGTTGATGCAGTGCTTATAGGTTTCTGCGTCTGGAATTCGAGGGGTGCACTTGCGGATTCCAAATTGCTTTTCAATAAAGTCGAGTGCGGTGCGTGCGGCAGGCGATGAGGCGTAGGGGCCAAAATAGCGTGCGCCGTCATCGCGCCGTAGGCGGACAAGGGCAAAACGTGGAAATGGATCATTTGGGTTTGCGCGAAGCAGTAGGAAGCGCTTGTCATCTTTGAAGGAAACGTTGTAGCGAGGGCGATAGGTTTTGATGAGTTGGCCCTCTGTGAGTAGGGCCGCGGCTTCGTTGTGCACAACAATGATGTCAAGGTCGCGGACGCTTTTGACGAGTCCTCGCAACTTTGGGCTTGCGCTGCGAAGTGATGCGTCCTGAAAGTAGGATTGAACCCGTTTTCGTAGCGACAGAGCCTTACCCACGTAGATGATCTTCCCGTTTTGATCTCGCATGAGATAGCAGCCAGGCTTGTCGGGTAGGGCCTTAAGCTTTGCTTTCAGTTTCTCGGGTAGTTCCATGGTGTGATTGTAGGCCAATCGCTATGGTTCGTAATAGGAAAAAGGAACTGGGATGTCAGTTGTTGTGCGTCATTGGATGACGTATTCCCGCCCGTTGGGCGAGCTGAGCCCAGATACAATCTGGGTGGGGCTACACCTCGGAGATGTGTGCCTACTGGTCCTGATCGCACCTCCGGGACGGGGCCGCGCTACGTTGAAAGAGGCCCGTTGGGTCGATGATTTTCTGCAGAACGTTGTCGGCGTAAGATGGACTGAATCACGATGTCGAGTTGTTGGGCGAACAAAGATCGATCCAGTTTCTGTATGGGTGGAGGTCCCCCTGTGATTATGCCTGAGCTACGGAGCTCAGACATCAGATCGCGAATGGCAACGGTCTCGCCAATATTGTCTTCGGTAAATGGTTTTCCTGTAGGCCGGATAGCGCGAGCCCCTAGTGTCATGCAACGGTTCGCCAGTGGAATGTCTGCGGTGATGACAATATCGTCACATTGAACCTGCTTGACGATCCAGTCATCTGCGGCATCAAAGTCTGAATTTACGACTTTCAGTGTTACGGTTTCGTCGCTGGGAATCCGCAGCCACGAGTTGGCCACCAATGTGACATTGAGGCCGTAGCGGTCTGCAACGCGATACACTTCTTGTTTGACCGGGCACGCATCGGCATCTATGAATATGTGTAGCACTGAAGAGGTCCTTCATGAGTGGTTTGTGAATCCAGAGTCGACACTACAGGGAGTCAGTTGAAAATGAAACGTCCGAAGTTGTTAAGTGTTGTTTTGTTGATCCTGTTGAGTGTGATGGTTGTTTTGCTGCTGGTGCCTGTATTCCATGGGTTTTGCGGATCGCATCATGGCTACTGCTTGCGTATGGGGGCTAATGGTCGTCAGATTCATTTAGCATTGTTCGATAGGATGGTGACCTCTGCCGCTGAAGAAAATATGCCTTTTGGATTATCGGTCTGGCCTGCTGAGGGGCAGTTTGCATCATCGACTGACTTCTTCAAAATGCTAGTTTCGAAGAAGTGGATTCAAGGGGTAGACTATTCGTTCTTCTCTGCACCAGAATTGCCAAGTATGAAGGATTCCATGGATCCAGATCAATTCACTGCGATGCACAATGGATGGTGTGTTGTGATGCATTCGGCAGATGACAAACGATCTTGGAATGAGTTTGTGGAGATGAAATCACCGTTTCTGTTCTCAAAGAACATTGGGTTTGGTGATCCTCCCGGCCCTCCATGGGAAGGAGCTACCCTTGCTGATATGACAGGTCTAATTCGAAAAGCAAAGCCGTTTGGAGATCACCTTGGTGTGATTGTGACGTATGGTGGCGCCGTAAAGGTTCTACCCCAACAGATTGCCACACAGGCCAACTTCAATCCGAATGGCGCTCGATTGAAGGTGCTTTCCCCGTAGGTCCTGTGTTTTGAATGGGGAGAGGTTCCGGCAGTACAGAACGGTGTTCGTGGTGTGCAAAGTAGTGGAGTAGCGTTTCGTCTGATGTGCTAAGGCGACGACATGCTTCTCTGGCAATGTTGAGGATCAGCATCCCAAACAGAGCTTTATCAATTTCCCAAATCTCAAACAGGGAATGTGTGGAGAGAACAATGAGATCCGTGGATTCGGTGGCCATTGCGCTTGCCGTGTGGGGTTCAATGCCGATGGCAGAGGTCTCTCCAAAACACTGCCCAACAGCAAAGACGGTTTGCGCAAGATAGCTTCCTTCGATATCGAGGAGGAGCTCAATTCGGCCTTTCCAGACAATGTAGATATGGCTTGGAGGGTCACCCCGCTCAAAGATAAACTCATTTTTTTCAAAATGGGCCCTCCCGAGGTGGCGGAATACGGTATTGAGCTGGTCTTTGGTTAGTCCGCCAAAGAGTGATATGTCGTTGAGGATTGGGAGAATGTCCTGTACCTCAAGTAGAGCTTCTATTGGATTTTGTTTCATGTTGTCACTGCGGTGATCATTGCAAATGGAGAGTTTAAAATCCACTGTCAAATGGGATGCTCTCCTCTGGCACATCTCGGAGATATGTGCATACTGAGACATGTGATTAAATTTAACGGCGTGTTGCCCAAATTGTAAGAGCGCTTCGGCGAGATGCTTCGTCCCGACGTACCGTCGGGATTAGCATGACAATTTTCTGAAAGCTGACTACTTTGTAGGTGCCATTCCGAGCGAAGTGCCTGCATCCCAGACTTGCTTCGGAGCCGAGGAATCTCGATTTGGGCAGCGCGAAGTCGATATGCGGTTTATTATGAAAAATGATTTACTTAAATTGGTGATACGGCAGCTTGAAGTTCCGCTTGGCTATACGGATATGCAAGTCAGGAATGCCATCATCAAGCGGTTACAGTGCAAGTCGCATGATTTGCTATCTTTTTGTGTTTTAAGGCGATCCCTTGATGCCCGTCCGCGTCGCGCTGCTCCTGTGATCGTTTTTCAGGTTGAGGCCGATGTTTCGGGGCGGCTCCGATCTGCGCTCAAGCGTCTCTCGAATGTTGAAAAGCGCGATGCAACCGTTGTGGTTAAGCCTCAAAGATTGTGCGTCAGAGATCTTGATCATCGTCCTGTTGTTGTTGGGGCTGGTCCGGCTGGATTGATGGCGGCTTATCATTTGGCATTGTCTGGACTCAACCCCCTTGTGATTGAGCGGGGGGGGGATGCTGAGGAAAGAGCGCTGGATGTTGATGCCTTCTGGCGATCTGGAAAACTGAATCCCGAGAGTAACACGCTCTATGGTGAAGGCGGGGCGGGGTTGTTTTCGGATGGTAAGTTGACAGCAAGGAGCAAGGATCGCCCTCGTGTTCGCCGGTTTTGTGAAACGTTAGTTGCGTGCGGTGCATCGCCGGACATCCTGATAGATGCTGAGCCGCATGTTGGGAGTGATAAACTCCTGGAGATTGTTCCGAGATTGCGGGCATTAATTGAAGCGCATGGTGGTGCGTTTCAATTCAATACTCGTTTTGATGATTTTCGCCTTGATGGCGGTCGTTTGATTGGGGTGGTTGCAGGGGGCACTCTGATTGAAACAGGCCATCTCATCCTTTGTGTGGGACACAGCGCTAGGGACGTCTACCGCCTGTTGGCGAAGAACGATGTTGCAATAGAGTCAAAGCCGTTTGCTGTTGGTGTACGTCTTGAGTTGCCACAGTCACAGATTGATCAGGCCCAGTATGGGCGTTTTGCTGAACACGCGGAACTGTGTGCGGCCAGTTTTAAGTTAACGCGTAAGCCTGAGGATGGTGTTTCCGCATGTTATAGTTTTTGTATGTGTCCCGGGGGGCTTGTGATTGCGTGCGCCAGTGAGCCTGGCATGATGACGACCAATGGCATGAGTTACTCTGCCCGCAATGGATTCTGGGGCAATGCGGCCTTTATCGTGCCCGTGCAATCGGATTCATTTTCAACAACGGCCCATGCAGGCGAGCACGAAGCGCTATCCGGAATTCGGTTTCAAGAGGCCATAGAAAAAGCGGCTTTTCAAGAGGGAGGCTCTACATTTTCCGTTCCCGCTGTACGGTTGACTGATTTTTTGGTTGATCAGGTTTCGGTCGATCTTCCTGAGAATCGTTCCTGTTCAAATTCTGTCCCTGCCGATTTCACTAAGATCCTACCCGCTTTTGTTCTGGACACACTGCGGGTGGCGATTCCGCGGATGTTGCGGTATCTTAATGGCTGTAAGTTTGAGGATATCCTTCTCTATGCAGCGGAAACCCGCAGCTCTAGTCCGGTTCGTATACTACGTGATGCGCAGGGAAGATCGGTCAGTCATCCCGGAATCTATCCAGCAGGAGAGGGATCTGGCTACGCGGGGGGAATCGTGAGTTCAGCTATAGACGGTCTTAAAGCGGCGGAAATGTTGGTTCAAGGAGTTGTGGGGACATGAGGCTATGGACGGTTCATCCCAAGCACCTTGACCGACAAGCCCTTGTTGCCGTGTGGCGTGAGGCTCTGCTGGCGCAAGCGGTGTTGTTAGGGAAGACTAAAGGATATCGTCATCATCCCCAGCTTCGACGCTTTCAAGCATTGGGGTCACCCATTGCTGGCGTTGCGACGTACCTGACGGCAATTCACGCCGAGGCGACTGTGCGGGGATACACATTTGATCACACGAAGATTGAACCCAACCGTATGCGAAAGAAGATCCCGGAGACGCGAGGTCAGTTGCTTTATGAATGGAGTCACCTCCTGGCCAAAGTGAAGGTACGCAGTTCGGAGTGGTTTTTGACGCTTCGTAATATCGAGATCCCTGAGGCTCATCCCCTGTTTTGTATTGCTACAGGAGGCATTCAAGACTGGGAACACGTAAGCACCCCATCATAGGCGTATGCTGTACTCAGCGCCCTGAATGTGCTAGTCGGAAAACCTTTTCAGCTTTACACCTCCCTTGCTTCGCAGATAGATTCACAGCGTCGTACGCAACCCTGATCATTAGGAATTCGAAGGGTTGCCGTCATTTGTTTAAGTCGAACATCAGGAGGTATCCATATGCCAATTTTTCCTTGTGAACACTGTGGTGGCAGTTATGAACTCGCCGAAGAAGATGTGGGTTCAACCGTGGTGTGTCCTCACTGCAATGAGGAGACAACCAGTACTCCGGTTCCTCAGGAGAGTGGTGCCGCGGCGATGGCGCGTGAGTACACGCAACGCATGGAAGCGGAAAACGTTGCACATAAACTCAGTCCGGTGGTGTGGCTGCTTCCTCTCAGTGCTCTGGTGGTGACTGCACTTGTCCATGTGCTTATGGTTGCCGTTTATATGAATCTCAAACCGTTGCCACTCATTGTTGTGTTCTGGCTTCCTGCTTTGGTGGGTACCGTTGTGGGTCTCAATTTGTTCAACCTTGCCACCAAGAGTAGCAATGTCGATATTCCAAAGTGGGCAACTCCTCTGGCGTTGGTCATGGCAATCGTAGTTTCTATGATTCCTATTGTGATTACGAAAAACAAGTATAACCTCAAGGTTCGCCGTGCGTTAATTGTGGATGTCAACAAAGTGCTTCAGCCACCGAGTCTTCCAGAAGGGACGGCGACATGTCTTTCTGTGTCTATTCCAGAACCGATGGAATCGGGTGCATACACCTTTGATACGCTTCTCAAGGGAGGGGAAACTCATTTGTTGGCAGGGGAAGTTGCGCTGTATAAGGCGTCGCTTCTTTATGATAGTCGGATGAAGGCTCTTCAGCGTGAGCTCGTTCAACCTTACGTGAAAAAGGCTCTCAACACGTGTATAGAGCAATATCCTCATCTCATGAGCCTAGAGATGGAACCGCTGAAGGTTAAGGATACACCAAAGCTGGGAATTTATGTGGGGGATGTTGTTTTCAATACAAAACTGAAACTTTCGTATCAGGCGAAAGTGAGAAAAGTGGATGTGGATTGTCATCTGGTGCCTGAGTCTCATATTCGGGCGAAAGCGATTCCACAGGCTACTGCTCTTTGGAAACGTTTCGATCCCTCCAGTGATAGCACGTGTGCTGACGTGACATTGGGAGATAAGATTGATGAATCCTATCGTCAGGCGGATGCCGTTTTGTCGGATGATCAGGAAGTGCCTATCATCATCCGAGAGGATTCCTTGTCCGAAGGTTCCGATAAAATTTCGGTATTCTTTCAGTTTCGAGAGGCCGTCATCATGCGCATTAATGAGAAGCTTCAAACGGGTGTGAATAGAGGTGGGCGAGAAGGTCGCTGTGTAAACATTGACCAGAAACGGCTCTTGCGGAAGCATGAATCCTCGCTCCGTGCGATCTTTCCAGAAAGTGAACCCTTGATGGTTCTGGCCAAAGAAGACGGCTACAGTGTTGATGTTGTAACGGGTGAGCACAAGGTGTTGTTGGCTGCAAAGACCCAGAAGGCTAGTAGTGGTTGGTCTTTAATCGTGCCCGCGCATTATATCCCCACCGAAGGTAGCGAGTTTGTGAGAATCGTGAATTCAGAAGAGGACAAACTTAATATTTCGATTGAAACCAAGCCAATCAATGCGTATGCGAAATTTAGCTTGATCGTGTATGCGCAGAAAGAGCGTACGGATTGGGCTGAAGGGCATCTTGGTGCTGAAATCGAGGACGTTAAACCTTGGGAGACGACTTCAGGCTTATCTGGATATCGCTATGCAACGCGAAAGGGCGATGCGATACGCATCAAGTATTTTTTCACTCATGGCACGAATTTGGCCATTCTGTCTGCGGTGGCTACTGAATCAACTCCCGCATTGTTAGAAACGTCAGATTCCATTGTCAGGTCGTTGCGCTTTAAGGATGTGCCTGACGAGAGTCTGGCGGATGCGAAGTAGCCATGAAGCTTGTATTTGAATCTGGACCGATGAAGGGATCAAAGTTTGATCTCGAGGGGGTCGTCTCGGTTGGTCGTGCTCCCACTAATGATCTTGTTCTCCACGATGATGCTTTATCGCTGATACATTGTCGGATTCACGTTAGTGCTAAGACGGTTATTATTACCGATTTAGGATCCACAAATGGCACGTGGGTCAATGATGAGCGCATTGTCAGCGCTCCACTTGATGACGGAGATCGGGTGCTTATTGGTACCACCAATGCGCGTGTGCAGATCCCGTTTAGAGCACCTTCGGGAACGATCATAACCCGACACGCTAATGCCACTGTGGGAACTGAGGAGTTGTCAGGTGATATCTTCGGTTCTGTAATGTATTCGCTGAACCGAAAGATTGCCAGTGGAGGAATGGGCGCGATCTATGAGGCACAGCAGATTGGTGCAGAGGGATTCATTAAGAAGGTTGCGATCAAAACAATTCTTCCAAAGTATGCAAATCAGGAGAATTTGATTGCGTCGTTTGTGGGTGAGGCCAGACTTGTGGCGAATCTGGTGCACCAGAATATTGTACAAATTCAGCATCTTGGTCGCCATGAGGGAGGCTACTACATTGCCATGGAGTATATAGATGGCATCCCATTGACCCATTTGATGACGATGCATGCCATGCTCACCCGTCAATTTCCTGTCGACCTGGCAACGTTTATTGTGAGTCGTATCGCACGCGGGCTTGAGTATGCGCATAGCAAGCTCGACACAGATGGTAAGCCTCTGAATCTCGTTCATCGTGATGTGTCGCCAAATAATATTATGATTGATACCGAGGGGGAGGTGAAGTTGACCGACTTTGGAGTCGCCAAGGCTGCTCAGTTTATGGAGGAGGATGCAGAGGCATTGGTAGGCTGTGTTGAGTTTATGTCACCCGAGCAAGCCCGATGCGATTCGGTTGATGGTCGTAGCGATCTGTTCTCCCTGGGGTTGGTCTATTATGAGCTGCTGACAGACATACGCCTTTTTCGATGTTTAGATGGCGATGTTGAGAAGGCACTTGATATTCTCTCTGCCCCAATTGTTGTTTCGGATCCCCGCCGCTATCGTCCCGATATCCCGGAGGATGTTGTGAAGATTGTAATGGCGATGTTGGCACATGTTCCTGCTGATCGCTTCCAAGCGGCAGGTGCTCTGTCGCATGCGCTTGAAGAGAATATGTATGGTCAGGGATATGGGCCAACGGTTGTGAAACTTGCAACTTATGTTGAAGAAATTTCGAAACAAGCGGCTGGTAACTAACCCATGAAGTGGAGGTAAATGATGGCCGAGAAAGCATTTATTCGGGCAGATGATTTGGTTAGAGATTCGTTCTCCCTAGCGAAGCAGATTTTTGATTCTGGTTATGTTCCCGATGTATTGCTTGTCCTTTGGCGAGGGGGAACGCCTGTGGGTATTGTGATTCACGAGTTTTTGCTCTATAAGGGAATTAACACCTACCATACCGTCCTAAAGGCGGCGTCCTACGTTGGTATTGGAGAAAGGGCTGAACCGTCAATCGAATATATGGATACATTACTTGAGCGAGTGACTCCGGAGAGCCGTGTCCTGGTGGTGGATGATATTTTTGATTCTGGGAGTACCATGAAAATGGTGACCAAGCTTTTGGCACCCTCTGTAGCGGAAATCAAGATTGCAACGCTCTACTATAAGCCCGATGCCAACACGACCGAGATTACTCCAGATTATTATGGCCGCCAAACTGACCGCTGGATTGTTTTTCCGCATGAACTGATGGACTTGTCCCCTGAAGAGATCAGAGCAAAGGATAACGTCGTTGCTGACCTAATCGAGTAGATCCACAATCTTATCAGCAATCCCGATGTAGCTTGCAGGAGTCATGGCCATGAGGCGCGCCTTGTCTGCTTCTGAAAGCTTCAGCGTTTCCACAAAAGCCCGGAGGCTTTTTTGTGTGACGGTCTGGCCGCGCGTGAGGGCCTTCAGCTTCTCGTAGGGCTTCTCGATGTTTGCCTTGCGCATTACGGTTTGAATGGGTTCTGCGAGCACTTCCCATGCATTATTGAGATCTGCAGCAATGCGCTCCGGATTAAGTTTGAGCTTCGATAGCCCCTTAAGTGTTGATGCGTAGGCAATCATTGAATAGCCAAACGCGGTGCCCATATTGCGAATAACCGTGGAATCCGTAAGATCGCGTTGCAGACGGGAGACTGGCAGCTTAGAGGCCAAGTGGTCGAAGATTGCATTTGCGATACCAATGTTGCCTTCGCTGTTTTCGAAATCAATAGGGTTGACCTTGTGCGGCATCGTTGATGATCCGACTTCACCCTCAACGGTTAGCTGACCAAAGTAGGCCATTGAAATGTAGGTCCAAAGGTCACGATCCAGATCCAGCAGAATGGTATTCCACCGCATCATGGCATGAAAGAGTTCAGCCATATAATCATGCGGCTCGATTTGAATTGTGAAGGCATTCTGCTTCAGCCCCAATTCGTCTTCAATGATACGCCGTGTAAGTTCGGGCCAATCTACATCCGGATATGCTGCAACGTGGGCATTGAAATTGCCGACGGCTCCGTTGAGTTTGCCTTTGATTTCAATAGCGGATAGGCGCATGGATTGCGTTTGGAGTCGGTTGGCAAAAACGGCAATTTCTTTGCCCACTGTTGTGGGGGAAGCCGTCTGCCCATGCGTGCGAGCCAGCATGGCCACCTTTCGTGTCTGCTGTGCCAAAGTCGTCAGTGCGGTGATCAACTCTGACTGGGTGGTGGTGATCACTTGCATGCCATCGCGAAGCTGTAGGGCATGCGACATGTTGTTGATGTCCTCGGACGTACAGGCAAAATGTAAGAACTCCGAGAGAGGCTCCAGTGAGGTGTTTTCGATGGTTTCTTTAAGAAAGTACTCAACGGCCTTCACGTCATGGTTGGTTTTGCGCTCAATATCTTTGACGCGTTGGGCATCTTTTTGTGAGAAGTCGGATATCACCTGTTCAAGCAGGCTTGTTTCTACAGCCGTTAGCGTGCGTGCTTCCGGTATGCCCGGTTCGGCGCATAGCGCCATCAGCCACCGCACCTCTATGGTGACACGATATCGGATTAGCCCGTATTCAGAGAAAATTTCGGAAAGTGCAGCTGTTTTTGATGCGTAGCGCCCGTCAAGAGGGCTCAAAGCGGTGAGTTCAGACATGGTGACTCCAAAGTTGATCGCGGTTGATTCTTATATGGCCGGCGTGTTTCTTAAATCAAAAAGCGCCTTTCTCCTTCGCACTTCCTCCTTCGCACTTCGTGCTACGGCGGACAAGTCGGCGAGATGCTTCGGCAAGCTCAGCATGATATTTCTCTATAAAATTTAAGTATCTAGAGTCTGTCATTCCGAGCGAAGTCGAGGAATCTCTATTGGGGCAACACGCCGTAGATATATTCTTACTTGAGCATTGCTGGGAAGGCAAGTCTGCATGGGTTTTGTTTGACCATTTCATCCATCCACAATAGTCTCTGGATCCGTTGATATCCATTACTTATGAGGAGCCAGCCATGCCAAGAGCCGCCGCACGTCACATTCTTGTTCAGACCGAAATGGAGTGTCAGGATCTCGTTGACAAAATTAAGGGTGGCGCTGAGTTTGCAGCTCTCGCTGCTGAGCATTCACGCTGTCCCTCTGGAAAGTCCGGTGGGGCTTTGGGCGAGTTTGGCCCCGGGCAGATGGTTCCTGAATTTGACCAAGCCGTTTTTCAGGGGGATGTAGGAGCTGTTCAAGGGCCCATTAAGACGCAATTTGGCTATCACGTCCTCGAAGTAACGATGCGCACGGCTTAGCGAATGAAGTCACTGGTATCAGGGCAGCGTTGGGTGAGTTTGGCCGAACCCAGCCTAGGGCTTGGACTTGTCGTTCAAGTTGACCGATATCACGTTCAGGTGCTCTTTCCCTGCAGCGGAGAGACGCGTACGTATGCCATTGAGAGCGCCCCCCTGAAGCGAGCTCGGTTTGCACCCGGTGATTCCGTTCGAGGGTGTGAGGGGAACGCGTTTATTGTGCTTCATGTGCATGAATCGGGTGGCTTACTCTCTTATGAGGGAGAAGATGCCCAGCATCTCCCCGAGTCGGCTTTGGCAGACAATCTGAGCGTTGAAGATCCAGAGGCGCGTCTGTTGGCTGGACACGTCGACCCGTCGGCACTTTTCACACTTCGACTTGCTACGCTTCAGCATCGCCACGCAAATCGTCTGTCACCCGTCCGGGGCTTTACAGGTGCCCGGATTGAGCTCCTGCCGCATCAGCTCTACATTGCTCACGAGGTCAGCCGACGACAGATTCCCCGGATTCTGCTGGCAGATGAGGTGGGGCTAGGAAAAACAATTGAAGCCTGCTTGATTTTGCATCAACTCGTCGTATGTGAAAAAGCAGATCGCGTGTTAATCTTGCTTCCTGAACCTTTGGTGCATCAGTGGTTTGTTGAGTTGCTGCGTCGATTTAATCTCTCATTTCGCGTATTTGACAAGCAGCGCTGTGATGCGGAGACAGAATCGGGGTCGCAAAATCCATTTCTTGAAGAGCAATTTGTCCTATGCAGTTTAGAGTTTTTGGTTTCCGACACGGTTCGCATGCAGCAGGCTCTATCTGCAGGTTGGGACATCCTTATTGTTGATGAAGCGCATCATCTACGATGGTCCGCAGAGGGGGCTAGTCCAGAGTATTGTCTGGTAGAGCAGTTTTCCACTTGCACCCCCAGTCTCCTTCTTTTGACAGCGAGTCCAGAGCAGACTGGCCTGGAAAGTCATTTTGCACGGTTGAGATTGCTTGATCCCCATCGCTACCCGAGCTTTGATCAGTTTGTTGCAGAACACGAAACCTATACTGAAGTGGCAAAGCGTGCCGTTTCCGTGATTGCGCAAGGGCGGGAAGCAGAACTCGAAAAAATGTTGGATCGCCATGGCCCGGGACGTGTGATGTTTCGTAATTCACGCATGGCTATTGCAGGGTTTCCCAATCGTAAGCCCCACCTTGTTCCGTTGGATCCGAGCGCCGGGGACGATTCTGATCCTCGGGTTGCCTGGTTGGCTGGATTGCTGCGACGGCGGCCTAAAACGAAGTTTCTTGTGATTTGTGAGAGTGCCGAAGATGTGCTCGCTTTAGAAGCGAAGCTTCGTGTACTCACCGGCATTGATATTGCCTGTTTCCATGAAAATCTACCCCTGATACAGTGCGATCGTCAGGCGGCTTGGTTTGCGGAGCTGGAGGGCGCGCGTATTCTCATTACCTCAGGGGTGGGGGGAGAGGGGCGAAATTACCAGTTCGCCAGTCATCTGGTGTTAATGGATGTTCCTGAAGATCCTGAGCTCGTTGAGCAGCGTATTGGCCGGTTGGATCGCATTGGCCAGAAGCATGACATTCATATCCATATTCCCTATTTGCGTGGAACGCCTGAAGCGGGGCGTGTGCAGTGGATGCATGAGGGGTTGGGTGCCTTTTCTCGTCCGCTTGTTGGGGGGTATGCCATGTGGCTTCAGTTTGCTGAGCGTCTGTCAAATGTTGACGAAGCCCTCATTACAGAGACGCGGTCCGCGCATCGCGCGTTGTGTCAACGCGTTGAGGCGGGACGTAACTTGCTTCTTGAGATGAACTCATGCCGTCCTGCTGTGGCAGCATCATTGGTGACAGCTATTCAGGCGGCGGAAGCGGATCGGACGCTAGAGACCTATATGTGCGATGTTTTTGAGCAGTTCGGGGTGGATGCCGAACCGCTTGAAGAGCGTGATTATCTCCTGAGTGCAGATCTCCTCTTCAGTGATGAGTTTCCCCTTCCTCGAAAAGGCGATGCGATGCGGGTGACCTATGATCGTGCGCATGCGCTAAGTCGGCCAACGATAACATTGTTGAGTTGGGATCATCCTATGGTTCAAGGGGCAATGGATTTGATTTTGGGATCTGACCGGGGTGTGTGTGCTATTGCGAAATCGACAACCAACACTGGCGTATTGCTTCAGGCGGTCTATGTCCTTGAAGCCGTTTCTGCGCAGCAAATTGAGATTGAGCGTTTTTTGCCAGCGACTCCGCTATTGGTGCAGGTGAATGACAGGTGCGAAAGCGTCGCGGCAGAGTGGAATACGGATGGTGATGGTGAGTCTTGGTGGGTGAGTGATAACGACCGGCTGCGGCTCGATATTCTACCTCCAATGGTGTCTGCCTCTCGTGTTGAAGCCGAATCGCGACTTTCTGTTATTCAGAATGGGGCGTTGGAGAATATGCAGACTGCTCTTGGTGCAGAAATTGCGCGTTTGCGCGACCTACAGTTGGTGAATGACCATGTTCGCCCGGAGGAAGTTATGGCACTCGAAACGCAGGTTTCAGCGCTTGCGGATGCCATTAGTGGAGCCCGCTTGCGATTGGATGCTATTCGGCTTGTCGTTGGCACAAGTCGCATGCGTGGGTGAGTAGAGCGGGGATGGCTGTTTGACGTGGCTTCGCTGGCAGGTTTCCGCTTCGCGGAAAGTTTGCGTTTGGCTATTTCAGGGGGGCGTGTCCTGCGCATAGCGCGAGACGTACGGGATGAGAGTTAGTAGCTATCGCGCTATGCGCGGGAGTTTCCTCTTTATGGAAAGAAGATAAGTTCCTTGCTGCGTTGACTGGCTTGGTGTTTGCCAATAGCTTTGGTGGCAGTTTTGCTTTTGTGATCGCATCGCTTTGGGCGGTTCATCCCATGTAGACTGCATTAGTCACGTATATATGGCAACACGGCGAGCTGCTCATGGGGATGTTGTATCTGCTCAGAGTATGGTGCCTCATTCGTGGCTCTGTCGCGCGGTCGCGCTGGCGGTGCATAGCATGGTATGGGGGGAGGGGGGCTGGCGTGTGGGGTTGGGATGGGTACCAAGGAAGTCATGATCACGGCCCCCGTATTGCTTTTTCTATAACCGGTTTTTTATATTGGGGTCTCTGAAGGTGCAGTTTAAGGAGCGCTGGGGCCTCCACCTCGGGATGGCGTTGACATGGGGGGGGGGGGGGCTGGTTAGCGGATGTGGTCATGAAACTGTGGGGAGAGGGCTCTGCTCAATCTATCATGCAGAGTGAGACGTCGCCGCTATATTATGCCGTGACGGAAGCGGGGGTTATTTTTCATTATCTGCGACGCGTGTTTGTTCCCTGCTCTCTGCCTTTGGATCTTGGGTGGCCTCTCGCTTCATCTGTTGCAAACCTGGGCGTGGGCGGTTTTGTGATTCTGGCGTTGGGGGTTGGCTCGGTGGTCTTGCTTTTCTGTCGTCCCCAGTGGGGTTCATTGGACTCTGGTCGGTATTCTGGCCCCGAGTTCGAGTGTTGTTCCTCACCCGGATCCGGCCTGTTTTTATCGGATATATTTGCCTCTGGTTGCTGTGTCTTGCGTCTCCGTGCTTGGCGGCGCCTGGCTATTGCGTCTTCTGTGTAGCCGGAGTGGGCGAATTGCACGCCTGCCGATACGACAGCCCTTCGCCTGCGTCCTGCTGGGAACATTTAAATGCAAGGTGACGGTCAAAGATTTACAGCTTGTGGTGAAGGAGTAACGCGGGTTAATGCCCTTCATCGCCATTTGGGTTTGCTGGCTTTTCCCAGCGCTTCATGTGCTGCGGTTATTACTTGTTCCGTGGTGATTAGCTTCAAGCACAGGTTGTCCCCATCGCAAGGGCTGTTTCGATGGTTGTACGCGGTCAAACAGGGCGAGCATGATATCCCAGCAAAGAGATTACGGGCACGTGGGCTCAGTGATCCATACAACTGGGGAGTCTCGGGGCCAAACAGAACAATTGCGGGTAATGGCGTTAAAGATGCAAAATGCCCTGGCCCACCGTCGTTCGCAATCAACAGCGATGCAAACTGAAAGACCAACATGAGATCTCGGATGCCCTTGGTATAGCTTGTCAGATCTACACAACGGTCACTTTGACAGCGCGTTAGAATTCTCGCGGCTAGATTCTGATCCTCGGGCAATCCAATAATCCCAATGCTATACCCTTCTTTGCACAACGTATCAGCGACTTCCGCATACCGGTCTACATCCCATGCCCGGATCGGTAGCTGCCCACCGCTCGGCGCTAACAGTACCAGCTTGTCGATATCCACATCTGGAAACCGCTCATGGAACCTGTCCCTAGCAGTATCACGCTCTACATCTGACACTGTCATTTGCCTTATGTCATAAGGTTCCTCGCGTAGGGGCCGTTTGGCCGCCGGCTTAGCCCGTGACCCAATCGCTTCTGCTAATGTCACGAACTGCTCGGAGATGTGGACGTGTGGATTGTACAAGACCGGTCGATTTATGAAACTTCCGCGGTACAACCCCTCTTGCGTGTGCGGATGGAATCCTACTCTGATCGCCGCGCCGCTCATCGCCGAAAACACACTGCTTGCCCGTGCAAAAAGCTCACAGTCAATCACCACATCCATCTTCATGGCTCGTATCTTGCGAATGGCACGCAGACTATCGATCGTAAATGATATCAAACCACGATCACTGACCGTGACGATCCTGTCCGGAGAAACGTCACCCGCGACCTCCAGGATTTCCTGATTCCGCTCGAACAGCAGTACGTGCACCGCTGCGTTTGGATACAATTTCCAAAGCCTGTCAAACATCGGGCGGGCCAATATTAGGCTTCCCATTTCCGACAGCAGGATCACCAGGATTTTCTCGGGGCGCGTTTGCATATCCCCATTGTCTCGAACAAATAGCCCCAGCACTCGACACAGTCCACGCCCAATAACTCGATCAACCCAGCGCTGAACTTCAATCCTCACAGCCAACTCCTGTTGAAATCCATAGGCACTCGCCTCTTATCAACTGTTCGTAACTCTGACCATACGCTTGATCTTTTGATACTTAAAGGTCTAATCTTTCTGGATGGATGCCCAACGTTATGCCAGCACCTCAGAATCACTACTGATACGACTGCTTGCCAGACCTGCTGTACAGCTCATCATTGTTGGAATCCTCGGCGCGTTGATCTATGGCAGCATGCTTAGCAATGGTTTCACTTACGATGACTATCTGGTCATTGTCGACAACCCACATATCACACGGCCCGGCTTTCTGAAGGCCTGTTTCACACAGGACTACTTCGTCTTCTCCGGCGAAGGGTCGTACCGCCCGTTTATCACAGCTATCTACTACTCAATCGTCGGCGCATTTGGCAAGAATGCACTTGTGTTTCATAGTGTGGCTTTGGCTTTGCATGTGTTATCAGCCTTGTTGATCCTACTCCTGATGCGACGCCTTGGTGCAAACTATGTGGCCCTCTGGGCCGGGGTGGCGTTTGTAATCCACCCCATCCTTACCGAACCCGTTTGTGGCATTGGATTTTCCGAAGATGTTTGGGCTACAACACTTCTTCTGATCGGCACACATATCTTTCTGTATGCAGCCCGGAAAACACAGTGGCGCTCGCGGATCGTGGCGCTGATACTTGTGAATATTCTGGTCCTGCTCGCCTCGCTTTCTAAAGAAAGCGGCTTGCTTGTTGTTGTACTGGCCCCGCTGGCTGTGCTCCTGTCGCCTAGGCATCGCGTGCCCCGTCGTACGGTGCTATCTGTATCCCTGATGATGCTGCCTGCCGCTTTCGTCTATTTGATAATGCGCTTTGTCATATTTCCTGGTCATGGCGGTGAAGCAGAACGCCTTGGATCTAGTGTTGTCCAATCCATCCTCACGTTTTCGGTCATTGTAGTTTCGTATATCGGACGATTGGTCTACCCTCTGTCACTGTCTGTGTTGCGTAGTACGCCTGTGGTTACACTAACGGATCCACGACTGCTACTCGCCTTGGTGATTCATGTCCCACTCCTTACTCTGGCCTGGCGCTCGCGCCGTCGTCGCCCCATTTGCACTTTCGGTATTCTTTGGTTCTACGCAGCGCTCCTTCCCGTCGCGAATATTATTCCGATTTTCCATCCAGAGGCCGATCGTTACCTATACCTGCCTGCCATTGGCTTGTTCATGGCTGCGGCCGAACTCGGTCGACATACTTGCCACCGTTTTCCAGCATCACGACGCTGGCTTCAATTCGCCGCTGTCTTGAGCATTCTTGCCTGGTCGTATCGGACCACCGCTCGCTTGCCGGATTGGCGGAGCAATATGACCTTGTGGTCGCACGAGGACCGTCTGGCCCCAACCAATCCAACCTGCCTCACAGAGCTTGCGGTCCAGGAAAATGCGATCGGCGATCATCGCGCGGCGGAACGAGCGGCCCGCCTCGCGCTGCGTGAGGCCAAAGGAACACAACGTACGCTGGCACACCTTCACCTTGGCATGTCGCTCACCCGTCAACAGCGATACAAGCAAGCCTTGGCGGTCTATCGGGATGCCATTACCAATGATGCATTTGATGCTCGGCATTTCTTTTACATCTGGCAGGACTTGGGCTTCATCTACGAACAAGCATTTCACGACCTCCCCCGCGCTCGTGACGCGTACACTCGTGCACTCCGCTTGAATCCTTACTCTCTCGATACGGCGTTGACCCTTGGCGTCCTGCACGCACAAGCAGGCGATACGGATTCCGCCACTAACGTCTGGAAAACCGCGCTAAAATATCATTCCACGAACTCCGCCCTGCTCCTTAACCTGGAAATTGCCAAGCGCCGCGGCGTGGGTTGCCCGAAGGCAACAGCGAGAGAATAGGGACAAAAATAATTAGGGCCATGATAGGCCGAAGCACAGGCAAATCTACGCCTGCCACGACGAGAGACTGCATGCGGCTTATGTGCTTTCACGGCAGAGGTCCATAAGGTTGGGGAGGGATGCCTGTTCTTCAAAGGGGATTGTGTGCTCCTGAAGCAGGGACACGAGGTAGATCTATTGGGCCCGAGGATTGTTGATGGACGCGCCAGGTCCCGGTAGCCGATTAGGGGTTCTTCTTGTGCCGCATTGACCCGTGTGTAGAAATCCAGATATGGCAGCGGGTATTTCGCCCCGAGGTAGTAGTGTGCAAAGTTAGAATGGACGAGGGGTCCCGTAAGGACTCGTTACATTGCGAGGACGGTCGAAGGCATTTATGAAATTCACGATCTTGTCGATGCCGCCGTCTTGATACTTTACTGCTTTGGTAGCTTTGCGGACAATTTTCAGGGCATCTCGCGATCCCACAGGATCAACACCTTCAACCGTGGCTGTTGATGTAACGGCACACCCGTGTACGTAATGAGTCTCTTTCACCGTGGTTGAGTCGGCATCTGATGTTTCTGCGTACTGGTAGTGCCAACGTTCACCTACGCTGACTCGGGTGGGAAGGCAGTCAAAAGCGGCTTCAGTGAAATTGGTGTTCAGGTAAGGACAATCCAGAACATCAGCAAGATTGGATGCAAGCTGTTGGGCTATGGCACGCTTATCGAAGATGAACGTGACATCGTCGCGGAAATGCCCCAAGCGCATCCATGCAGCATCGCGCACCCACGCCATTTTGCTTAGCCGACAGCCCCAAGGGTTCAGAGGCCCCTCGGTGGCCCCGAAGCAGTAGGTGTCTGGTGTATCGCTTTTCGCGCGATCCGCCGCGCAGTTTTGTGCCCGAGTCGAGGTGTTGGGTCTCTTTTCGGTTTCTTCTTTCGGGGGTGGGGGCGGTGCCGTTTCCTGAACGAGTATGGTGGGGGGCGGTTCTGTGATTGATTCGGGGGTTTGCGCCTTTGGACGTGTGGGCGGTTGCTCTTTTGCATGCACAGATTGGGACTGTATTATCTCTGGTGGTGATTCAGGTTTTGTGTCGGTGGCATCCTGTCGCCAAGATTGGCGTCTTTCTTGAGGTCGAGCGTGCTGTTCCCGCGAGTGCTTCCTGTTTGAGTCCGAGGTGTGAGTTCGGGGTGGTGTTTGTGTGGTGGGCTTGGCCTTGACTTCAAGGGGCAGGGGAGAGGGTTCGTTCTGCAACTTTTGTAGGGCAAGCTTGGCACGCCTCACCGCGAGATCAATGTCGGCTTGTGAATAATTCATGGCCTCTGCGACCACTTCAATGGGGGCACTTTCTCGCGACGATACAGAGCCATCTGCGAGTGCAACCATGACCATGTCTTGCAGGTTATCCATTCGCAAACTGGGCGAATCGGGAACGTCCATATTGAAGCGGCCAGAGGATAGAAGCTTTCCTGCTGCCACCAAATCCTGCTGTGTTGCGCCGATACGATGAATGATCGAACGCAACACACGAGATTCGTCGGGTGCGACGCCGTCATCTATTTTGGCAATGCTTAGTACATTGGCCAAATATGCCGCCCGAGTCCCATTATCTACAGGTGTAGTCATGACTCCCGTGTGTGAATCTATGCCGTTGGTGATTCGGTTGGCTTTGTCTCTTTGCCCGTGGCTTTTCCGAGATACTCGGGAAGATCAAGGCCAATTTGCTTTGCAAGTTCCTGCATCGGGGGGAGCGCTCCCATCATCCGCTGTCCCAGATTGGCCATGCCTTGGTTCTCGCCGCCTGTATCCCATACAAAGATCTTGTCAATGGGAAGATCCTGAATGGCTTGCGCCTGAATTCGGGCTATTTCTTGCAGTTTCTCAATCAACAGTAGAGAGGCCGCCTGTTCTGCTGATGAGCATGCACCCACGAGCTGTTCATAGCCTTCGGCTTTTCCATCCAAAATGGCTTGAACACCTTTGGCCTCTGCTGTCATGCGTGCCAGCGTTGCTGCGGCTTCACCTTCCGCAATGCGTATAGACTTTTCCTTCTGGGCATTGGCTGCAATCACTACCTTTTCGCGTTCAGCATTAGCGGGAACCACGATCTCGGCATTCAGACGAGCCTGCTCGCGCTCTGCTCGTGCTTCTTCTGCAAGCTTCTCGGCTACTTCCTGCGCTACGCGAATCGCACCATCGGCTTCGCGTGAGGCGGATTCGGACCGATTACGGGCGCTCTGTTCAGCAACGCTCTGGTTGGCTCGGAAGGCCGCTTTTTCTGCATCAGCTTGAGTTTCACCTTCCACAGCACCTGCATCGAGTGCTGCCGATTTTGTGCGACGCTCTTTGTCCGCTGTGGCTTCACCAATTTCGGCATCGGCATTGGCTGCAGCGACCGCAACACGCTGGTCGCGATTTCGCTCTGCGACGCCCGTCTTACCAGTTTTTTCTTGCTCGGCGACGTCAATGTTGGCTTGGTTGATGGCTTCGGCAGCGGCGCGGCGGCCGAGGGCGACAATGTAGCCGGACTCATCTTCAATATCACGGATATTGACGTTGATTAGGGATAGTCCGATCTTTTCGAGTTCGCCACTGACTGCCCCGTTGACCTTTCCCAGAAAAGCCTGTCGATCTTGATTGATTTCCTCAATTTTCATTGTGGCAATCACGGCACGCATTTGTCCGAGAATAATGTCCTGCGCCTGATTCTGAATCTCTTTGGCTGTGAGGCCCAGCAAGCGGATTGCGGCATTTTGCATAATGCCTGCTGTGGTTGAGACGGCGGCGGTCACCGTGGTGGGTACAGTGACTCGGATGTTTTCAAACGAGAGCGCATTTTTGAGATCAATCGGAACCACGAATGGCTCAAGATCCAGAAAATCGTAGGCTTGAATCAGCGGCCATATAAAAGCGGCTCCGCCATGAATACAGCGTGCTGCACCTTGATTGGTCTTGCCATAAATTACGAGAATTCGATTTGAAGGACACCGTTTGTAGCGCTTGGCAAAACTGATAAAAAGCACGATAACGGCTGCCGCCAGAATCATAGATAGAATTAGGCCGACGGGCGCCCCTGAACGCGATGTGCGCGCGGCTTGTGCAATGATGACGGGTAGCATGGAATGGATCACTCTGTACCTCCTATTTCTGTGTTAGAACGTGATATTGATTCTACGGCAACGGTTGTTTGATCGACAATACGGCGGACAACGACGGGGGTTCCTGTTTTGAGTGCTTTGCCGGAAACGTCTCTCGCCTTTACGTAGGAGATGACGTTGCTGACGGAAACTCTGATTTCGCCTAGCCCCCCCTCTGGAATGTCCAGATAGACGGTGCCCTCGGCTCCGAGCGATGAGCTGATGCGCTTGGTTCCTGTGTGGGCCAGTTTTGGAAGGAGTGATAGAACCAAGGCGACGCTAGCCATTCCGGCTAGTCCCCAAATTGCCGAGATCCCCATTGAACGTGTGAGCCCATCCCCCTGATTGAGGTAGAGTGCGCTTCCCCAGGAGAAAAGCGTGCAAAATGTGATAATCGCGCGAATGCTGAGGAGTTTAAATGCAACGATGGTTGCAGACGAGTCGGTGTCAGCCCCTGAATCGAAATCATCCATATCAGAGTCAACGTCACCACTGTCGGAAATGTCATCGCCGCCATCATCGTCGCCAAGGCCCAACAGGGCTGCGAGCATCTGCCAGAGAAAGAAGACACTGAAAAAAGCAGCTGCGCAGAAGAACCCTCTGTTGATGGACGAAAGATTGTGCCACCACTCTGTCATGCTATGCCTCCATGCTTATGATCACAATACCATACCTGATTTTGACAATAATAAATATCATGGTCGGTCGAGGTTTGCAAGGGTGGGTATTTGGCGCAACGCGTTTGGTTGAGGGGGGGGGCACGGGTGTGCGTTTTTCGTAAGGTGTTGCGGAGTAGGGATCGGGCGCATCACATGTTCGCCACAATCTCATTGGGCAACGAGAGCGGGCGACGAGAACGGTGGACGATGGGATACTCTCTGCTCTGTCACGCCATAGCCGGAACGGCGAAGGATCGTTATCCACTCTCGTCGCCCGTTTTCGTCAACCCGGTGGACCGTGGCGTCTCGACGCGGTTGCGTACAGAGAGATGCCGGTTTTCCGTGACATGATCGCCCGTCATGGCTGTTAGTATCGCAGTTCTGGCAGCGGTTTTACATTACAAATTCTTCGAGTTGCAATAGGTGTACAGGCCAGTAGTAGATAGCTGAAGTCGTGGATGGAAGCTGAGCGTATTGGAAAATATTTTTTCGACACGTTTTTTTCTTGCCTAAATGTCGGCAGTAGATATACTTCTGACATGACAACAAAAAACACAGCGCCTACGAACCGGCATCACAAGTTGCAGAAAAGTTACCTCGACCAGATTTCCAAAATCGGCCCCTTTGTGGAGGGTTCGCTCTGTGAGTACAAGCGATCAGGACGCAAGAGTTCGTCCTGGCATTTGACGTACAAGGTGGCGGGCAAAACGAAGACGGTCTACGTTCCCGTCGAGATGGTTGATGAGGTGCGAAGATGGACGCAGGAGTACAAGCGACTCAAGCAACTGATTCGAAAAGAAACGAAACAGTCTCTGGCGATCATCCACGGACACACCGCAAGCCGCGAACTGTAGAGGACATCCCGCCCATTCTCGACATACTGGTGGGCGCTACCCACCACTGCTGGCCGGAACTGAACCGGTTCAATGATCTTCCTGATCCGCGCTTGGCCCCCATGTATCGTTATAGCGGTGCCCATATATGGTGGGAGGTGATCATGACCTTTCTGACTCGTGGAGGCCCTCGCAACACTTTCGATGTTGATCGCAATACGGGCCTCTTCCCCGAAAATATCCAGCGCATATGCGCTCAGCCATGGGAAGAAGATCGACTGGGAGAACGGCGCACGGTGACCTGTTCGGAAAACGCCTTCACCACGCGAAACGAGTGGAGCCTTCGAAGGTGGAGCAAGTTCTGTTGAAAATGGTTCGTTGTCTCATGGGCATGCGAATGCTTGATGCGAGCCGACTTTTCGGTAGCTGGTGGTGCCTCGCTATGGACGGAATACTACAGCAGCGAACGCACAAACAGGGGCACAAGCGCTATTGCATGGTACTGGAAGCGCGCCTGATCGGCCACTGCGGCCTCGAACTGCCTTTGATGGTCGAGTTTCTTGATGTTCATGATCCGGTACGCGACAAGAAAGACTGCGAACTGAAAGGCTTTGACCGGCTTAGTCGTCGCTTGCGTGAGGAAACTCCGCGCTTGTCGATTTGCCTGTTGCTCGATGGCCTCTATGCCGTCGAAGCGATACTTGATCAGTGTAAACAATACGGATGGAAGTTCATCATTACGATAAAAGAAGGCCGCCAGCCCACTGCATTTAATGAAGCTATCCAAACGATGTTGATGAGTCCTTCTCATATCTGGAAGGGCCAGCGCATGGGAGAGCACGGAAGGGTTGATCAAACCACCGGATGGGCGGAACAGGTCCCCGTCTCCGATCCCCCTCTCAATGTGATCTTTCTCGGCAAGATCGCTCCACATGCCGTGACGCTCTGGGTGTGGGTCACCAACCTTCGGCTTGATACCAAGAGAGTTTGCAGCGTCATTGCCACAGGACAGGCCCGTTTCCGACAAGAAGAGAATTTCAATGTGCTCAAGAACAATGGGTATGGGCTGGAGCACGCTTTCTGCACGCCATCAACGGCGTCGAAGAACTACCACATCATGCTCTTGGTTGCCGATACCATCTGGCAAATCCTTGACGACGGTGTATTGGTCCGCCTCAAACATTTCGCACGCAAGCTGACGGACATCAGCTTAGTGCGACTCATGTTCGCTGCACTGATCTATGTGCCCATCTCTCTGAATCCTCCGCGCATTGGTCAGCTCCGGTTCGCTCCAGGATAGCGACCGGCGTGTAGAAGCAGCTTCAGCACCCCCCCGTTCATAAACCAGAATCTGTAGCCGATCAAACCCAATCGGCTGCCTTTTCGTGCCCGCCCACCCTCGGCGATTCCTGGATGGCCACCCTAGCAGCTCGATGTAGGGAGTTATTTGGAACCACTGTAATCACGCAGACGTAGTCGCTTTCCGAGGCGTTCTTGCCTTCGTCCAGACCGAGTACAGCGCGTTTGACAAAGGGATAGAGGGGTGAGGCGCCGTCAGGATAAACAAATGGGCGCGGAAACGGCGGTGCAGATGCTTCGTCCTCATGCCGCATTGTGGCGTGCGGACCACGCCCCTCGCAAGCCTGAACAGCGGACTACGATTCTTGCATAGCGAGGGCAATCGTGCTATCCTGCAGCTAGGTATGATGAACTTTCGCCACATACGGTCGGCGCGCCTCCATCAGGCGGTGCTGATTGTCTCTCTGCTGCTCCTGGTTCTGCTTCGATGGCGGTGGATCGGGCATCTTCTGGTGTGGGATGAGGCGATGAACCTGTGCGCCGTACGTGCGTTTCTGGCCGAGGGAACTGACCATTTCTCAAACTGGTTCTGGCGGCATCCGCCCCTCTTTTGTGGCTTGATGTTGTTGTTGCAGCCGTTGAAGCAGGGCTTTGCCGAGCGGGTGGAGCTGCTCACGATTACGCTGTCGGCGGTCAATGCGCTCCTGATCCTAGCGATCAACCGGAAGGTGTTCAACCAGCGCGTAGCCTTGTGGTCGGTGTTCTTTCTGGCGGTGATGCCCGGCAGCGTCTTTTTTGATGTATGGGTTAAGCGCGATCTGCCGGCGGCCACATTCGGTCTGCTGGCGATACTGCTCCTCTTACACCGCAAGCTTCCCTTTGCGGCGTTCAGCCTAGGGGTGGCCATGTTGTCCAAGGAGACGGGCCTGTTTTATGCCGGCGGCTGTGCCTTGCTGTGGCTCTTCGGGGTTGGCCAGCCGCGGACCTTCAAGGGCTTGGTGGTGTTGGCCGTGGTGCCCCTTTTGTCCTGCGCTTGGTGGTATGGCTGGTTTTCCACCGATTGCCATGTTGATTTTGCGGTGGGGCAGAATACGGGATTCAACGCTGCTTCAACGTTCTATCTGCATCGGATCGTGCATGATCTCGGCTGGTTGGGGGTTGGCTTTGCGGTAACCGTTCACGGGGTAGAATAGCAGGAGTGGGGCAGAAAACCAGCGTGGTTT
>CAZNWT010000025.1:0-46327 GCA_964576795.1 uncultured Victivallales bacterium | reverse complement strand
TTTCCTCGCGACAGGATCAGACCCCCGGCATTGCCGCCTATTTGGAACCGCTGACATGGTATCGCCAGACTTGAGCGTACGACCCCAGCCTGCTAGACTTGTTACCAACATGAATGCCATCATTACACCAGAGTTCATTCGCGCCATCCCCAAAAGCGATCTGCATGTCCATCTGGATGGCTCACTACGTCTGAGCACGCTGATTGAGCTTGCTCAAACCCATGCTGTTGAATTGCCATCTTACGAAGAATCCGGTTTGCGGGAACTGGTCTTCAAAGACTGCTACGCTGATCTCGGCGAATACCTCCAAGGCTTTGCCTATACTTGCGCCGTCTTGCGCGATGCCGAAAGCATTGAACGCGTCGCATTCGAACTGGCCGAAGACAACATTGCGGAGGGAGTACGCTATATTGAAGTCCGCTTTGCGCCTCAGCTGCATGTTCGCGACGAACTCCAAATGAAGGATGTTGTCGGCGCGGTTGCCGCAGGATTAGAGCGCGGAGCAAAAGCGCACAACCTCTCCCCTGCAGTTCAACAAGGCGAAGATCTTCCTTTCGAGTTTGGCATCATCGCCTGCGCCATGCGCTCGATCAATGAGAACATGAGTCCCTACTACAAACGCCTGTTTCATCTCCTTGCGGGCACTCCCCACAAAGAGCTTTGCACCTTGGCCTCAATGGAGATGGCACGCTGCGCAATTGAACTTCGTGACACGCACGGATTCCCTATCGTGGGATTTGATCTCGCCGGCGAAGAAGCGGGTTACCCTGCCTCCTATCACACCCAGGCTTACCAATTTGCCCACAGTCACTTTCTTCGAAAAACCGTTCACGCCGGAGAGGCCTACGGCCCCGAATCTATCTTTCAAGCTATCACCGACTGCTACACCAATCGCATCGGACATGGGACTTTCCTCTTCTCGGCCGACATGATCAAAGACCCCAACATCGTCGACAAAGACGCTTTTATTAAGGCGTTGGCTGATTATGTTGCATCTCAACGCATTACGATGGAGGTATGCATTACCAGTAACCTTCAAACCGTGCCTGAGTTCGAGACCATCAATGACCACCCCATCTGCAAGATGATCGAAAACAATCTCTCCGTCTCAATCTGCACCGACAACCGTCTCGTCTCCAACACAACAGTCACGCGCGAACTTGAGTTAGTCGCAACGCAGCTCTGCCTAAATCCTGCACAATTTAAAAACATTGTTGTTGCAGGATTTAAAGGCAGTTTCTTTGCGGGCGGCTATAATCAAAAACGGGCTTATGTACGCCAGATGATGGATATCTACGAAAAGCACGAGCAAACGCTGCTCGCGGGGTAATGCATGCTTGCCTCACAAGCCACCTTTACCGTTATTGACTTCGAAGGTACGGGTTCTGTCAAAGGGTATCCAGATGAGCCCTGGCAGATTGGCCTCGTTCAAATTCGTAATGGAAAGCTCTGCTCCGAAACAATCCTTGAAAGCCTTTTGCGAATCGGAGAACGCCCCTTCAACCGCTACGCCCCGGGACGGCATGCTGAATTGCGGGAAGAAATGACAAAAGCGCCGACGCTACAGATGCTCTGGCCGACGCTGCGCCCCATGCTTGAGGGCCCACTGCTAACGGCGCACAATGCGGCTACCGAAAACCGCTATCTCTCACGCGCCTTTCCTTTACACCCTCCCGGGCCCTGGATCGACACACTAAAGCTCATCCGCATTGCCTACCCCAGCATGCACTCTCACAAACTGGACGACGTCCTCACTCAGTTGCAGTTGATCGACAGGATCAAAACCATCGTGCCGGGACGCGCCGCTCACGATGCGTTATATGATGCCGTGGGGTGCGCATTGCTGCTCGAAACCATCCTGGAGTTGACCGGATGGGAGAACGCCACCATTGACGCACTGCTCAGAGCGCGTCCCCACCAGTTCCACGCCCGCAAGCGGTGAAAGCGCGGTTTAAGTATAGATGTGGCCATTTTTCAAGTTCTCTTCCGGACGCTTGTCCTACAACGAGCCGTGTAGGATGGGATTTCCAGATGGATATCGGGGAGCTGGTGATTTGAGCGCAGGTCTGCACGCGCTCCCCGAATACGGGGAAGCACGTCCTACAAGGGTTCTGTTGTCTTGCGATGTTGTAGGACGGGCTTCCTCGGTATTCCGATGAGCCCGTGTTGATGGCTACAGTGTTGTTTAAACCGCTCAAGGTATCGTGCTGTCAAGTCACGGAAGCGGGGTGGCCTCACCCCACATCCACGAAGCACTTCTCCTCATAGGCGGTAATCGCGTCCTGATGCTCCAAAGTAATGGCGATATCGTCAAGACCGCGAATCAAATGCTCTTTCACGACAGGGCTAATATCGAAATGGAAAGATTGTTTTTCATCCATGTGGAGAACCACACGCTGCTCCACCAGATCCACTGTTGCCTCAAGCCCTGGAAACCGCGCCACACAATCAAAGATTGTCTGAACTTCAGGTTCCGCCAGCGTAATGGTTAGCAGCCCATTTTTGACTGAGTTGTTTGCGAAGATATCGGCAAATGCAGGCAAACGTCCTGTTCCGCGGTCAACCCAGGGGGCAATGACAACCCTGAAACCGTACTGTACAATAGCCCAAACCGCATGCTCACGACTGGATCCACATCCAAAGTTATTGCGCGTCACCAAAACCGTTGCACGCTCAAACTGCTCACGGTTCAAATCGAACTCAGGATCCAGGGATCCATCAGACAGATAACGCCAATCACTGAACAACCCCTCATCAAACCCCGTGCGCTTGATTGATTTCAGATACTGCTTCGGGATGATCTGATCCGTATCAATGTTGGCACGATCCAAGGTTGCGACGATGCCGCGATGGTTTTCAATACCGCTCATAACAAAACTCCTACACGAATGTTCTGACATCAACAAAGTGACCTTCAACTGCAGCCGCAACAGCCATCTCTGGACTAACAAGGTGCGTACGCCCCCCCTTGCCCTGTCGCCCCTCAAAGTTGCGGTTCGAGGTTGATGCGCAGCGCTCACCAGGCTGGAGCTGGTCTGGATTCATCGCCAGACACATGCTGCACCCCGCAAACCGCCACTCTGCCCCAGCGGCTTTGAAGATAGCGTCAAGTCCTTCGGCCTCCGCTTGCTTGCGAACCGGTTCCGATCCAGGAACAACGAGCATGCGTACACCCTCGGCCACATGGCGGTCTTCAATCAGGGCTGCTGCACGGCGAAGATCTTCAATACGTGCGTTTGTGCAACTCCCCAGAAATACGGTATCAATCTCTATCTCGGTAATTGGCGTTCCCGCCGTCAACCCCATGTAATCGAGCGCCTTTTCGATGTCGATGCGATTGTACTCAGGAAGATCAGAGGGACCCGGAACACAAGCCGTCACGTCCGTCACCATGCCAGGGCTCGTGCCCCATGTCACCTGAGGCACAATTGCATCAGCTTCAACAACAATCTCCCGATCAAATGGTGCCCCCGAATCACTGGGAAGTGTACGCCACTGCGCGATGGCACGTTCCAGTGCCTCACCTTTAGGTGCAAATGAACGCTCCTCCGAGGTAAAGTACGCAATGGTCGTCTCATCAGGTGCAACCATCCCCGCACGAGCGCCCCCCTCAATCGTCATATTGCAGAGCGTCATTCGGGACTCCATGCTCAACGCGAGAACGGCCTCACCGGTATATTCCAACACATACCCCGTACCACCCGCCGTGCCAATTATGCCAATCAGCTTCAGGATCATGTCCTTAGCGGTGACCCCCTTTTGAAGCGACCCCGTAAACTCAACCCTACAGGTTTTCGGGCGCGTTTGACGAAGCGTTTGCGTTGCCAGTACATGCTCAACTTCTGACGTTCCAATACCAAAAGCCAGCGTGCCGAAAGCACCATGTGTCGACGTGTGCGAATCTCCGCAAACAATTGTCATACCAGGAAGCGTAAGCCCCTGCTCGGGGCCCATGACATGAACAATTCCCTGCTTATCGCTGTCTAAACCAAACAGAGTAACCCCAGTCTCGGCACAATTTTCCGCGAGCGCATCAATCTGCGCTTTGGCAATGGAGTCTTTGATGGTGTCACGATCATCCGTGGGGACATTGTGATCCATTGTCGCGAAAGTCTTTCCGGGATGCCGCACCTTGCGATCTGCCATGCGAAGCCCCTCGAACGCCTGTGGGCTTGTCACCTCATGAACCAGATGCCGATCAATGTAAAGCAAGGTCGTTCCATCCGGGAACACCTCTACCACATGAGCATCCCAAATTTTTTCAAACAGAGTCTTAGGCATATGCGCCACCCCTATTCCATAATGCTACGTGACTTTATCGCCGCGCGCCATAACCACCTTGCCCGTACGGACCAACTCAATAATTTCAAACTGACGCAACATGTCAATACACGCATCAAGTTTGTCTGAGTGTCCTGTCACCATAACGGTCATCGCCGTGGGTGTTAGGTCCACCGTCTTGCAACCAAAGTGCTCACAAATCTGAAGTGCCTCGGTTCGCTGTTCTGAGGTAAGGCGCAACTTTGCCAATGCCATTTCCCGAACAATGGATTCGTCCAGGATGTGATCCACACAGTGCATTACGTCAACCAACTTGCTTACCTGTAGAATAATCTGCTCAAGCCCCTGAACAGATCCCTGTGAAGCAATGGTCATTCGCGAATAGCGTCCATCCACGGAGGGCGAAACCACCAGAGAGTCGATATTGAACCCCCGTCGCGCAAACACCTGCGCGATCCGGGCCAATACACCGGGCTTGTTGGCCACATACACGCTGATCGTGTGAACCGTCTTGTCTGTTATTGCATTATTCATGCTGTCATACTCCTTTACATTAAAGTCTTCTGGCTGGCATTCGGAAATTCCATCCCGCTCTACGTTGAGCCCGTGGGTTTCTCAAGCTTCTGATCCGGTTTAGGTTCACTGATCAACATTCCCTCAAGCGGGGCACCGGCCGGAATCATCGGAAACACATTTTCGGCCTTTTCGACGATGGCATTAATCACACACGGCCCATCGTTGTACGCCATCGCCTTCTCCAACACCTTGCGAATGTCACCAGCCCGCTTGAGCGTGAAGCCCCTCCCACCCGGGAACGCCTCCGCCAGCTTGGCAAAGTCCGGATTTCCTTCCAAATCAACACCACTCTTACGATCATCATAGAACATGGTTTGCCACTGGCGAACCATGCCGAGATAACGGTTGTTCATGACAATCACTTTTACGGGAATCTTGTTGATAGCCGCTGTTGCCAATTCACACATCGTCATCTGGAAGCCGCCGTCGCCAGCAATCACCCAAATCGGAGTTTTGGGTTTTCCAAAAGCAGCACCAATACCGGCAGGAAATCCATATCCCATGGTACCCGCGCCACCCGAGCTAAGCCATGTGTTCGGCTTCTCGGTCTTGCAAAACTGCGCTGCCCACATCTGGTGCTGTCCTACATCGGTCACAATGATCGCATCGCCACTCGTCATGGTATTGAGCGTATCCAGAATCTGCTGCATCTTGAGGCCACCGCGCTTCTTATACGTAAGCGGATAGCGCCGCTTATAGCCATCCAGCGTTGCCAACCACGGTTTCGTATTCAGTTCGCCCACATGCTCAAGCAAACGCTCCAGAACGCGTTTGGCATCCCCTTTACAATAGTGATCACAAGCAATCATGCGACCAAACTCTGCGGGATCGATATCAATATGAATTTTTACCGCATCCCGGCAAAAGCGAGACGCTTTTCCAATAATGCGATCATCAAACCGGGAGCCTACGGACATCACCAAATCACATTCAACCAATGCCTTGTTCGCATACGCCGTGCCATGCATCCCAGGCATCCCCAACGAAAGGGGGTGCGATTCCGGAAAGGCTCCTTTTCCTAACAGCGTATTCGTCACAGGTGCCTGAAGCTTCTCCGCTAACGTACGCAACGCGGTTTCTGCGCCGGCAATCAAAGCACCATGCCCAGCCAGAATGACGGGGCGGCGAGACTTACTCAACGCTTCGGCAATCTGCATAACCACGGCAAGATCTGGCTCGCCAGCATCTGGATGATATCCGGGCAGCTCCATCTCAGGATAGAGATCACCACTGAATTCACCTGCACTATAATCTTTGGGAACATCAATTAACACCGGTCCAGGCCGACCCGAATTGGTAATGAAGAAGGCCTCTCGAAAGACACGCGGAATCTCAGCCGTACTCTTAATAAGGTAACTATGTTTTACCACCGGCATTGTGAGACCAAACACATCCGCTTCCTGGAAAGCATCTTTGCCAAGCATCGTGCTGATGGTTTGCCCCGTAATCACAACCATCGGCACGGAATCCATGTGTGCCGTCATGATTCCGGTAATGGTATTGGTTGCGCCCGGCCCGCTGGTAACCAAAACCACTCCCGGCCTTCCTGTTGCACGTGCATAGCCGTCGGCCATATGCGTCGCTCCTTGTTCATGTCGAACCAGAACAAGCTTGATCGTAGAACCGACCAACGCATCAAGAATTGGTAGGGCAGCCCCACCAGATAATCCAAATATATACTCTACACCCTCGTTCTCAAGGCATCGAACCAAGGCTTCAGCACCTGTCATTTTTTTCTCACTCATATTGAGCACCCTCTTAATCTAAATCTGTCCTATCTGCACAATACAGACAGAGAACAGAACCCATAGGTCGCCGCATGGCAGTCTTTTTATGACCAACGATGGCATTCTTGCAGACTAAATTCGAAACATCAACCAAAATCTCTCTATTTTAACCGAAAGTTGACATGCCGTTTTGATAACTCGATCTATAACAGCCATTTTAACCTTCAGTTTCGATGCAACATTTCAAAGAAACCATCCCAACGACCGAAAATGATCTAATCTTGCAATATAACTAGGTGTCACACATAAATAGAGAGACCATTTTCAAAGAAGTTGGATAAGTATTGCCAGTTGACGTGTTGACGCGCATGGCTTCGGGGCGAGGGCGCCCCAACTCCATTGCGAAGCCTTGGCTGGAATAATGGAGGTGGCCCGCCCTTGGGCCGCAGTCACACAACAAGAACTATAAATAACATCAAAGGTGGAAAATAATTCTCGCATTTCGCACTTAGAGACACCATAGTCCGCCTCAGGTCAAAGATTTGACCGACCCCGAGCCGCACGCATAGAGTGTCATGATGCTGGAATGGGAAATGATGAGCATGACACGAATAAGGAGATATCATGGATATCTACGTCGGAAATCTGTCCTATGATACGGACGATCAGAGCCTCCAGGAGCTATTCGCAACTTACGGCAGCGTGACCTCGGCACGCGTCATCATGGACAAATTCTCAGGCCGCTCCAAGGGCTTTGGTTTTGTCGAAATGCCCGACACCGCAGAAGCTAATGCTGCGATCGGCGCACTGAATGAGCAGGAATTCCAGGGCCGCAACTTGCGGGTCAACGAATCCCAGCCTAAGCCTCGCAATGATCGCCCTCGTGGCGGCGGCGGTGGTGGTGGTGGTGGCGGTGGTGGTCGCTGGTAGGCGATCTCATGCGCGTAAGCGCATGAAAAGCTACTTAGGGAAAAAGGCGTGCGCAAGCACGCCTTTTTTCTTGCCCATTTTCGATTGGCAATTTTCTAAGCGAAAATCTCGCTCAACAGAGCATCTACATCACGCGCTTCGACCGGACGGGGATTGGCCGCTGCAGATCCCGAAGCGAGCGTCTCCCGAATAATGCCCTCCCGATCCACAATCGCTTGTCCGGAAAAGGGCGACACAATCTGAAGCTGATTCACCAAATCCGAAACACGCTCAGCAGGATCGCCGCCAAGGCAGGATTTCAACTGCGCATACTTTTCTCCCACAGCCAAACGGTTGAACTTCAGCGCGGGCAGAAGACATACCGAACACACCACACCGTGCGGAAGGTGATACCGAACTCCAAGCGGATGCGCTAAACCATGCACAACCCCAAGCCGAGCATTAGAAAGAGCAACGCCAGCAAGAAAACTCCCTTCTAACAGTAAATCAGCCGCATCTCCAACTTCACCGCCCCCCTCGAATACAAGAGGCAGGCTAGCCTGAATCATCTCAACAGCCTTCAGCGCAAGAACATCACTCAACCATGTCGCATGCCGACTTGTGAATGCTTCAATAGCTTGAGTCAATGCATCCATACCTGAACCTGCAATAACCGCTGGCGGACACCCCTTAAGGAGTTCGGAATCCAGAATCACGGTCCGAGCCAAGAATGAGGGATGACGAATGGATCGTTTCAAATTCTCCCGAGAATTCGTGAGCACCGAGACCGTCGTCGCTTCGGAACCCGTCCCCGCCGTTGTCGGAACAGCCACAAAAGGAATCCGGCTCGCCTCTATGGGTTCCCCATCGTGATACGCTTGCGCCGAAAGCGGGGCCTCCAGCAATCCTGCTGCGGCTTTTGCAACATCCAGAACACTACCGCCACCAACCGCACAAACCCACTCCGCACCATGCACACGCACAGCAGAAAGAAGATCTTCAAGTTGATCTAGAGTCGGCTCACCGCCAGGATAACGCCATGTACAGAGGGTTTGATCATCCGGAGCTTCAGTAAGGATACGATTAAGAACGCCAGACTTTGCAAGCGACCGACCATGAACAAGCATCCCCCGCCGCCCAAACGCAAGACACTCTGGAATCAACCGCGCAACACACCCCCGCCCCGAAAGGGTCTGCAACGGAAACAAAAGAGACTTGGGAAGCGTCACCATTTCGACCTCCAACATTTCAATAACACATAATAACAGCAACAATCTTCAAAGGACAATCCCCATCATTGCGGATTGCGTGTAACTCGCCATTCCCCGTCAGAACAGCATCCCCGACAGAAACAACCGTTTCCGTATGCCCATCATCCAAAATACCGCACCCCTGAGTAATGATATATACCTCATCCTCTTTTAGATGCTCATGCACTCCGATACTGGCACCAGGCGGCAACGTCAGTTTTGCACACAAGCGTGACTTTGCCTTGATCTCTTCTGCGGAAAATATTGTCTTCACTGTGACAGATCCAGAGCCCCCGCGCATTTTAGGACGCACCTCAGAAACCATTTCAGATGCTTTTCGAATCATGATGATGCTCCTGTTTGTAACATCGCTCTCTCTAATCTCCAGTATGTGCAACTCTCCGAGCTGCACGCCGTGTAAAGCACAGCCCTGCCAAAGACCGAAGGCCGGGAGAGGGGCTACACCTGTTGTAGTGCGTCATTGCATGACGTATTCCCGCCCGTCAGGCAAGCCGAGCCATAGCCCGGAATACCAGACGCAGTCTGGGGCTACACCTCGGAGATGTGTGCCTACTTGTCCTGAATCAAGTTTCTGTCCTGTATAATCACGACACCGTAGGCGATCAACTATCCTGCATAGAGCTGGCAGAGCTTCAGCAAAACGCCCGCTGCCACAGCAGAACCGATGACGCCAGCGACATTGGGGCCCATCGCGTGCATGAGCAGAAAGTTCTGGGGGTTTTCATCCAGAGCCACTTTATTAACCACCCGTGCCGCCATCGGAACAGCCGAAACCCCTGCGGCACCAATCAGCGGGTTGATCTCCTCTTTGGTAAAGACATTCATCAACTTCGCAAGCATGACACCTGATCCCGTGCCGATGCAGAAGGCAACCAATCCCAATGTCAGAATACCGAGGGTTTCTACAACAAGGAACTGGTCGGCCTGTAGCTTTGAGCCAACGGCGAGCCCCAACAAAATCGTCACAATATTAATTAATTCATTAGTAGCCGTCTTTGACAACCGGTCCACAACTCCTGATTCCTTCAGAAGATTGCCAAACATCAGCATACCAATCAGGGGGGTCGCAGAGGGAAGCAGAAGAATACAAAGACCTAAGACGATAAAAGAAAAAATGATTTTTTCGAGGCGTGACACATGCCGCAACTGCTTCATCTCGATCTTGCGCTCACGCTCCGATGTCAACAATTTCATAATCGGAGGCTGAATAATTGGAACCAAGGCCATGTACGAATATGCCGCCACAGCAATACCCCCCAGTAAATCAGGAGCAAGACGACCAGCAAGAAAAATGGCTGTAGGACCGTCGGCGCCACCAATGATGCCGATCGACGCCGCATCACTTAGCGAGAAATTGATCGCAGGAAACACATGTGAAAGATAAAGCGCCCCCAGCAGTGAAAAGAAAATGCCAAACTGGGCGGCGGCACCCAGAAGCGCCGTCTTGGGATTTGCAATCAGAGGTCCAAAATCCGTCATCGCCCCAACACCCATAAAGATCAAAAGCGGAAAAAGTCCCGGCGGAACGATGCCAAAATTGTAAATCGAATGCAGCATCCCCCCCTCTGCAGCAATTCCCGCCAAGGGAATGTTTGCCAGAATGCCACCAAACCCAATGGGTAATAGCAGGAGCGGCTCAAACTTCTTCGCAATGGCGAGATAGATCAAAAGACAACCCACACCAATCATAACGAATTGGCCAAGCCCTCCCGGTAAAAACCCTTTCGAAGCAGGTTCATGCGCATCGGCGGCAACCGCATCAGGTTCCCCATGCACAAACGCATATACGCCCGTCGACTTATAAAGCTCACGAAAAGAATCTCCCAAGTCATGCTGCTTAACGGGCTCCCCAGCCATGGCAGATGTCGCCACAAAAATGGTGGTAAGCAAAACACCAACCCAAAGGGAGGCATGCGTGCGCGTAAGAAAATCCCAAAATTTCATAACAGGCAACCTAACCCAATACTTAGTTGATATACGCCAGAATCTGTCCGCTCGTGACCTGATCACCCTGAGCAACCGCAATAGAGCTAATCGTGCCATCACAGGGAGCTTTGATCGGAGCTTCCATCTTCATGGCTTCCAGAACCACAATCTCGTCGCCCGACACAACACTATTGCCAACAACGCAGGAAACCCGAACAATGGTACCCGGCATGGGGGCCTTGATGGACTTGGCATCTGCCGTCGCCGCCTGAGTCTTGTCCGAAGGTACGGCACTTGCACCGCTTGCACCCTCTTTGACATCAACCTGATACGTCTTGCCATTGATGACCGCCTGCGACCCCTCAAGAAATACCGAATAGGTTTTGCCATTCACGTTTACGGTATAGCCTTCCGGGGTATTAGTCTTGATCGTCGCGGGCGTCTCATGCTTCATGGTTTTGCGAATACCAAGCTTTGCTTCACCCAGCAGATAAGCAATCCCCTTATCTTTGCAGGTGGCGGCAATGAACAAATTCTCATCTGTCTTTTCAAGACCCGCCGCTTCAAGCAGCTTGCCGGCAACCCCAAGCCCCTTTTTCGGATCGGAATCGTTGATCTCCATCGGCATCTGTGTTGTAGGCTCAAGACTGAGTTGCTTAGCAGCAATATCAACAATTTCCTTGTCAGGTGCGACAGGCGTACGGCCGAAATAGCCAAGCACCATCTTGCCATAACCATCGGCAATCTTTTCCCACGGACCAAACATGACATTGTTAAATGCCTGCTGGAAGTAGAATTGCGAAACAGGGGTAACCGAGGTACCAAACCCGCCTCGACGGACGACCTCTCCCATCGCATGAATGATATCGGGATACTTATCCATGATACCATTATCCCGTAGCATCTGCGTATTCGCAGTAAGCGCACCACCCGGCATCGGGCTCCATGGGATCATCGGCTCAACCCGCGTCGCCTCAGGAGGCAGAAAATAATCCTTCATGCACTCCTTTAAGACCTTTTCGGCCTCCATCACCTTATCAATATCAATTCCCAGATCGTAATCAGAACCACGCAATGCATGCCACATTACCGCAACATCAGGCTGACAGGTACCACCGGAAACCGGAGACATCGACAAATCAATTCCGTCCGCACCAGCGTCTAAGGCCGCCTTGTAACCAATCACACCAATCCCAGACGTTTCGTGAGAGTGGAAGTGGATATGGGTACCTTCGGGAAGCAATTTCCGAGCACGTTTGATCGTCTCATAGACCTTTGATGGAACCGATGTCCCTGATGCATCTTTGAAACAGACCGAATCGAAAGGAATCTCGGCTTCGAGGATCCGTTTCAGCACCGATTCATAAAAGTCTGGATCATGAGCGCCTTCGCAGCCAGGAGGCAATTCCATCATCGTCACACAAACCTGATGTTTCAACCCGGCTTCGTGGATACATTTTCCACTGTAGATGAGATTGTTGACATCATTGAGCGCATCAAAATTTCGGATCGTCGTGATGCCATGCTTCTTGAAGAGTTTTGCATGAAGCTGAACAACATCGCTGGACTGAGAATCCAGCCCCACAACATTGGTTCCGCGAGCCAGCGTCTGAAGATTAGCGTCTGGCCCCGCCGTTTCACGAAACTGATCCATCATCGTGAAAGCATCCTCGTTGCAGTAGAAATACAACGATTGGAATCGAGCACCACCGCCAGCTTCCATCCAAGTAATGCCCGCATCACGCGCTGCGGCAACCGCTGGCAGAAAATCTGGAGTCAGGACACGGGCACCGTAAACCGACTGAAAGCCATCACGGAATGCCGTACACATGAACTTAACAAGCTTCTTCGCCATCAGGACCTCATTTCTTCAAATACGCAGTCAAAGCTGTTACCACTACAGCAATTTCATCAGAATCATCGCTTGAAATTCTCCGGATTCGGCTAACCGCTTCAGGTTGCTCACAAAACCGAGCCGCATGCTTCTGAAAATAGGTGCCCGTGAGATACATAACAAAAACCATCAAACTCAAAAAGAGTACGACAGTCCCCATCCCGGCAATCATCAACGTTATCCCTTGTGTGAGCATGCTAGTGATATTCCATCCTATTAAAGCGCAGCTTGCGGCAGAAAAATGTGAGTTATAGCATGCGCAGAGCAGAGGCACAAGCAAGGCGTGAAAACTTCAACGATATCAGAGCTGCAATCGAACGGCTGCACCAATGGTGATCGTGTCTTCGCTGACATCGTCCTCTAGCGTGTTGAGATCCCCCCACTCCTCGAAGCGGTAGTTCGCATTGATATCTAGGTGTATGAAGGGGAACAGCGAGACATCAATCCCGGCTCGAACGTTGTAGAAGGGATCTTCAGCAAAGTCACCATCCGTGAAATAGCCGCCAATACCCAAACCAGCATAAATCACGCTGCCAACAATCACATACAACTGTGGTGCGTAGACGTCTTCGCCTGCACCTCCAAAGTTCTCTGGAATTTTTTCAACATCAACGCCAAATTTAAGCAGCAACGCAGGACTATATTGATAGGAAACGAGATAGGCCAAACCACTTTCGTCTACTTCGTCACCCTCAATGTCACCAAGAACCGTCCAGTAGCGTGCACCGACGCCAATACTATGCCCCCCAGCCACAGAGTCTTGCACGACAGAGAAAACCATTGCTGACGCAAACACCAATGCTATCCAAAGCTTACACATAACCAATCTCCCGATCCTCGTTTGTTGAAAATGCATTTCAGATGCCGGTATCGTAACAAAAGCCCATTCACAAAAAAGAGAAAGCCCAGTTTCTTTCCGTATTTCTACACCTACTCGTACATTCAAATCTTTTAAAGTACGACAGACTGCTAGTGCATGCTGGGGGGATAGGTCTTTCCGTTCGACGAACTACACAGGAACTTGGGCTCTCTGCGAGAATCGCAGAGCGTCCTGCGGAAGAATGAAACAGAATGCTAGACAACATAATCAGGCAGCAGCACTGGAGTTCATTTCCTCGAATAGCCACGAATAACATTGTGGGCCGTAGCCGTGGCATCAATTTGATTCGATTGCATATTTTCTCTCCTTAGCCCCTCGGCGCGACTCTAGATATCTCCGAAGCAGTGGTTAACCCAAGCCACGCCTTCTTTAGTCCGTCATATTGCATTGGATGATAGCCCGTCAGTTCGGCCGCTGAACGCAGGGCTCCGCACGATGCTCCCCTCGCGACCAACTCACGGATAGTTTCGTTGAGTACGACCAGCTCATGAAGACCCAAACGCCCCCGATAACCCGTACCCGAACAATCGACGCAACCCTCGCCGCGATAAAGCACCTCCGGCTCTGCGCCGTAAGGCTCAAAAAGCTTTCTGTCTGTTACAGTGGGTTCATAATCAATACGACAGCGTCCACACACACGCCTTGCCAGGCGCTGCCCCAGCACTGCAAGCAGAGACGGAGCGACCATAAAGGGATCAACCCCCATTTCAACAAGACGCATAACCGCCTGAATCGCATTGTTCGTATGCAATGTTGAGATCACAAGATGCCCTGTTAAGGCGGCCTGAACAGCTACTCTGGCAGTCTCTAGGTCACGAATTTCACCAATAAGAATAACATCTGGATCTTGGCGCAGAACAGAACGGAGGATCAGGCTGAAGTCCAGACCAATATTATGCTGCACTTGACTTTGGGTCAATCCGTCCAGGCAATATTCCACAGGATCTTCTATCGTAACAATATTTCTGTCAATTGTGTTCAGATACTCAAGCACTGCGTAACAGGTCGTCGACTTGCCACTCCCGGTGGGACCTGTAACTAAAATGATGCCGTTAGGGGCCGTGATGACCTCTTCTAGATCATTTCCTATGGTTTCAGAAAACTCCATCGAAAGCAGATCCGCTGCTGCTCCAGATCTTTCCAGCAGTCTAATGACGACTTTTTCTCCATGTACCGACGGCGCGAAAGAGATCCTCAGGTCAACCGAACGGCTTTCTGTCTTAATCGTAAAACGCCCATCCTGAGGGCGACGAGTCTCGGCAACATCCAGCTCCGCCATAATTTTATAACGCGCTGTCAACGGCACGCTAAGTGCGAGCGGACACCTTACCTGTTCGTGGAGCACACCATCGATTCGCATACGAACCCTAAGACCATTCTCTTGTGGCTCGATATGAATATCACTTGCACGAAGACGTAACGCATTCATTATCAGTGAGAGTGACACTTCCTTTACCATGGACACATCGCCATCTGCGGCAAGATGTGTTCCAAGCTCTGCCATCTCCTTCCCCCCTGGCAGCCCCGCCGTACAATAATGAATTTCAAGGGCGCTAAGTATCTGTGTGCGCTCTGACAGATGAACCAACAGATCACAACCTGTCTCATTACGAATTCGGTCCATTATTTCCAAGTCGACACAGGGCATAGCTACAGAAAGTTCATCTTCATTGAGTAAGAAAGGAAGAATTCCGAGCTCTCGTGCCGTTTCGGGAGACAGTTTGTTCAATGCAGACTGCGCAACAAGGGTTGTATCCAAATCAATATAAGGTCTGCCATAGAAACCGGCCAAGGCCTTTACGGCACCGCGCTCTGTCAGCACGCCCTTATTCACAGCCATCGCAGCTAGGTCCTCAGGATATCCATCAACTGCATCACGCCCGAGCAGCGGTGCCTCAGGTGCGCGAATGCTTCCTGAAGACAAGAGGTACTGAAGAAACGTCTCCTTTCCTGGGGTTGAAAGTGACATCAGCCATTCTCCCCTTCTCCAAAAAACTCATCGATATCGTGCTGGTCAAGTCTGCTCCGTCTGAGACGAAAGTGTTTACCATCCCTCTCCGCGTCTTCCTTCAGAGACCGATTCTCGTTAGGCGCAAGAGGCTCATGCGACTGACTGCGCGTATCAGGCTTCTGGTCGTCTTGATAGAGGCCTCGACCGCAGGATCCACAATAATGGTCATCAACCGAACATACTGCTCCGCACATGCAGCGCATACCCGAACAGGCCCCACATTTACAGCAGAACATAGCGCCATGCTTGAGTTCCTCACCGCATCCGGGACATAAATTCATAACGTTTCTCCGCCACTATTGGGAGCACCTCGTCTGGAAATGATCTCCTGAGACACCTGCTGTACATATGCAAGTACCTTGTCTCTGCTGTAGGGCTTAAGAATGTAGCCAACCGCACCCAAGTTGCGGCATGCTGTAATCGTATCGCGTTCGTCGATAGACGTCACCATCAAGACGCGGATGCCTGGAATCATATCATGCAATGCAGCAAGCACATCAACGCCGCTACCGCCAGGCATCACCACATCAAGGAACAGTATATCCGGTTTCTCTCGGCGGCATAACTCCACGGCCGAATCAACATCATCAGCCTCAGCCACAACATCAACCGGAGCTGATTCAAGAATCTTAACAAGAATACGACGACTGGCAACCGAATCGTCAACCACCACGCAGCGCAGCGTATAATGCTCAGAATTACTCACCAGATTTTTTCACTCCCGCCTGCAATGCAATGCTAATCTCAGCTCCCAATTCTACCGGCACCAGAGGGATACCCCTGAAAACCAAAACCCGTTCAGGGGCTAGGTCGATGATTTCACCACTCGACAGCACGAGCGCATCAACATCAAGAACACGAGCAAAAAAACAGTCAAAGGTATCAATGAGCTCAATTTTATCGGTAAGAGAATTATCTTCTGCTCGGTATAGATGAGCTTCCCCTTGCGGTGATACGGCAAGGACAGTACGTGATTTGCCTTCGGACGCCCAGAACACCCCGGTGTAAAGCTGCTTCAGCTCATTGAGACGATAAGTCTGCTCCAGCGGTTCAACCTTAACCGGCTTCGTCAACCTATAGTAGCCGAAAGCATATAGTCCCACATGGATGGCCACGCTGGCGATAATCACAGCAACTACAGCTTGCTGCCATGGGAAACGGGCACTCTGCTCTTCTCTGGAGGATTCCTTGACCACAACCACATCGACGACAGATTCACTAATTCGTTCACAAATACCCTCGGGCTGAATGGGTTCCTTTTTGGCATCAGGACCATCGTCAGCATAGATTAGCCGCTCTGCACTGAACCAGATATGATGGGTTTTGCTCGGGCCCTGAATGAGCAACTTTGGCTCCCCGCTTGCCTCCGAAGCGTCGCAGAAAAGCCCCTGTAGTTCGCGCAGCAGCACCAACATATCAGCCAAGCTATAGACGCCCAGATGCTGTAGATCAAATTCCGGAGAAGCCGATTTGAGATCCGGGCTTATTCCCGTTGCAAACACTGAAAACTTGGATGCATTAGTTTCATTGGATGTTCTCATACCACCTGTCGGTGCGTTTTTGCGCTTGCTCATTTCTTAGCCCCTCCACCCTTTTTCTTTTTTTCAAAAGACTCAAGCGTATAGGTCAAAAGATTTCGATAGCGCAACTGCATGCGCCCAGTACCCAGATTGCCATCATCAAGAACGTCATCTACCTTCTTCAGAACATCTTCGCTGGTGCCCCTGACACCATACATCGCCAGAGCCGCTTCGTAATTGCCGATTCTCACCCAGTAGCTGCCCGGTCCATCCCAGTCCCAGCGACCCCCAATACTCGTTGTGGCCTTGAATCGTTGCACTCTTATGTACCCCTCCATTTGCGAAGGAAACCCTCCGGGGTAGCTGTCAGGGCACCACTTTCCGGAATCAGCAGCCTGCATGGTAAAAGCATCAGAATAGACCCGGAAATCATTCGCGATTTGAGTAGCCGTCGAGGATACCCTAGCCTGCCTGAAAGCAGGTATTGCTATCATATTCAGCACACCGATGATAGCCACAACGATCATGATTTCTACAAGTGTAAAACCACCATGCCTCAGATTACCCAAGCGCCCATCATCAAAACATCCCACCTCAGTCGCTTTCCTCATCATCATGCGTAGCCTCCTTCAGTAGAGTCTTCTTAATACATTCAAACGTTCTTTGAAAGCTTAATCAGCCCCTCCTGAGCCATTCGTTCAAGTGTATCACTGCGCACGCTACCGACATCCGCTTCGCCCGATTCCACAGCATAAACAACTGCATCGTGCTTCCCAGCGAAACTGAACTGAACATCTCTATCCGGGAACAAACCTTGAAGATGCAGTTCGTACCATCCCATCTGCCAACCGCCGAACGACAAAGGGTCAACAACCATGATTCGTTTTCCCCCGCAAGTCGTCAACACCAAGAATATCATTGCGATCCGACCAGAAGAATATTGTTCCTGCAAACTGCGTGTAAACATCACCCAACCGAACAGTCTTGAGTGTTACCATGCTGGTAATACCAAACTTTACACTGAATTGGGCATAGAGTTGTCAGAGAACCCCACAAAAAAAGGCCCCGCTCGTGTTGAGCAGGGCCTATAAAGTTTCGATCTCGGTTAACGGATCTACTTTGCCAACAACGCAGCCTGTGCTGCTGCCAAGCGAGCAATAGGAACGCGATAGGGGCTACAAGAGACATAGTTGAGCCCAACGTTGTGACAAAACACAATCGACTTGGGATCACCGCCATGCTCACCACAAATACCAAGCTTGATGTTCTTGCGCGTCTTGCGCCCCAGTTTCACCGCCGTCTCCACAAGCCGTCCAACACCCTTCTGGTCGAGGACCTGGAACGGATCGTAGTCGTAGACTCCGGCCTTCACGTAGTCTCCAAGGAACTTACCAGCATCGTCACGAGAAAAGCCGCACCCCATCTGGGTCAGGTCATTCGTTCCAAAACTAAAGAACTCAGCCTCTTCGGCAATTTCATCAGCGGTGACGGCGGCACGCGGCACCTCAATCATGGTGCCAATCATGACATCGAGCTTCTTCTTTTTGGCCACCTCCACCTCAGCAATGGTGTCCACGATGATCTGCTTCTGTGCGACCAACTCCTTCACGTTCCCGACCAGCGGAACCATAATTTCCGGCCTTGATCCCTTAACCATACAGGCTGCTTCGCACAATGCCCGTGTCTGCATTGCGGTCACTTCAGGATAAGTCATTCCCAGACGACACCCGCGGTGACCTAACATAGGATTGAACTCGTGCAACGCTTCGACCAACTTCTTAATCGCGCCAACCTTCACGCCCATTGCCTCGGCCATTTCTTTCTGGCCAGCGGCATCATGCGGCAGGAATTCATGCAACGGTGGATCAAGCAATCGCACGGTACAAGGACGCCCTTTAAGAGCCCTAAAGATACCTGCAAAATCCTTACGCTGCAGCGGCAGCAACTCTTTGAGAGCTTGGCGATACTGCTTGATTGCAGCCAAACCCGCTTCAGTTGCCTTCGTCTTATCCGCCTTTTTACAGCTTGCCTCAACCACGTCTAGCGATGCAGCACCATAGGTGTCTTTCAAGCGTTTTACCGTATCTGCCACAAGAATCAGTTTGCGGAAGGAGAGGATACGGTCGCCTTCGAAGAACATGTGCTCGGTGCGACACAACCCAATTCCCTCAGCACCAAACTTCACGGCAACCGCCGTATCGTGCGGTGTATCTGCATTGGTGCGAACATTCATTGTACGGTACTTATCCGCCAGCTTCATGATGAGACCAAAAGGCCCGGAAAGCTTGGGATCAACCGTCTCAACGGAGCCTTTGTAAACGGCGCCGGTGGAACCATTCAGGGAAATCCAGTCACCCGCCTTGATGGTGACCCCATTCACGGAGAACTTCCGTCCCTTGTAGTCCATGCTAACGTCTCCAGCACCAGCAACACAGCATTTACCCATGCCACGTGCCACAACGGCGGCGTGCGAAGTCATCCCTCCACGTGCCGTCAGAATGCCCTTTGCCACAGCCATGCCGCCAATGTCTTCCGGACTGGTCTCAATGCGACAGAGAATCACCGGCGCATCTGTCACTGCGGCCAAACGTTCAGCCTCTTCAGCACTGAATACAATCTGTCCTGTTGCCGCACCCGGCGAAGCAGGAAGGCCGACGGTCAGCTTCTGGGCTTTATCTTCCGCTGCTTTCACAAAGACAGGGTGCAACAACTGATCCAAACAAGCCGGATCTACACGCATTACGGCTTCTTTTTCAGATATAAGCGTTTCTTTCACAAGGTCGGTTGCAATCTTGACCGCTGCTGCTGCAGTGCGCTTTCCACTACGCGTCTGAAGCATGTAGAGGGTGCCGTCTTCAATTGTGAACTCAATGTCCTGCATGTCGGTGTAGTGCTTCTCAAGCTGAACCCGAATGTCATCAAGCTGCTTGAACACTTTCGGCATGGCTTCCTGAAGGGAGGGGAAGTTTGCTTTGCGATCGGATTCTGAAACGCCTTGTGACTTTGCCCATTCCCGAGAACCCTTCAGTGTAATCTGCTGCGGGGTTCGAATGCCCGCCACCACGTCTTCGCCCTGGGCGTTGATGAGGTATTCCCCATAGAAGTACTTGTTGTCACCCGTCGAGGGATCGCGAGTGAAAGCCACACCTGTGGCAGAGTTGAGTCCCGAATTCCCAAACACCATCGTTTGCACGTTGACAGCAGTACCGAGCAATCCCCGAATATCGTTGAGCTGACGATACTTGATAGCCCGGGGGTTATTCCACGAACCAAAGACCGCATCCACACCTGCATAAAGTTGTGCCATCGGATCCATGGGGAAGCCCTTGCCTGTGTCGCGCTTTACAACCGTCATGTAGCGATCAATCACGTCCTTCAGGTCATCGACGGTGAGATCCGTATCAAGCTGAACCTTTTGGGCTTTCTTTACGGCATCCAGTTCCGCTTCAAAATCATGGTGGGGAACTCCCAAGACCACATCACCAAACATCTGGATAAAACGGCGATAGGAATCCATCACAAAGCGCTCATTGCCCGTCAAATCGATCATAGCCTGCACAGTCTGCGGATTGAGCCCAAGGTTCAACACGGTATCCATCATGCCGGGCATTGAGACAGCGGCCCCCGAACGAACGGATAAGAGAAGTGGGTTTGGACCTTTACCAAACGTCTTTCCCGTATCCTTTTCCATCTGTGCAAGCGCCGTATCAACCGTCCCTTTAATCGCCGCAAACAACTTGGCTTTGCCAAGTTTGTAGTAAGCATCGCAGGCCTCGGTGGTCAACGTGAAACCAGGAGGAACGGGAAGCCCAAGATCGGCCATCTCTGCCAAGTTAGCACCCTTGCCCCCTAGCAGCATCTTCATTGAGGCATTACCTTCGCTCTTGCTCCCCCCAAAGTTGTATACGTACTGCGTTGACTTCTTCACCTTTTTTTTCGATGCCATTTCTTCTCGCTCCTTCTCAATAGTTCAGTGGAAAACAATAAACCTTATTCCAGAGACCCGTTATCGGCCTACATCATCATAACAAAACGCATTGCTCGCGCCTCTTTTCGCGTTTTTGAATGTATCAGACCCGAGGGGCATGTCAAGAATCCCACCCTCTGGGAGCAGGGCGCATTTCACTCCCGTAGGGGATTGCTCCTAATCGAAATCATATTCGTAATCCCAATCGTTCATTCGGCTGGCAGTATGCCGTAGTCGGCGGAATCCTCATGGACGCGACTGAAAGAGGTGCTGCGAATGAAGACCGACAGGCTCCCTAGCTTTCATTCACTTCAATTGCCCACTCCGCTTTCAGCCAATCGAGAAGTTCAGGACGGTGACTCGCGGAAGGCGCATTAATTACTTCCTCCATGAGCAGACCGTAAATCAGCTCACGGGCGGCGCGCTCGTGAATCGTTGTTAGCGACTCTTTGAGCATATCAACATCCGAAAACCGAGTTTCAGACTCGTTAAGAAGCTCGCGATATACTTCATCGCCAAGCTCCTCGGCAATCAGATTAATCTGATCCGCCTCCCCATCGGAGACCGTTCCATCCGACATGGTAAGCAATTCTAAAAGCGCAACAAGCGCAAGCTTCTGCTCATGGGACAATTGCGAAAGCGTCATCGTTATGTTTCCTTCCTGAAAAGTGACCTAGCTCTATTTCTCAACTTGCTTGAACAACACGGCAATCTTAATCGGAAGCCAGCTCCAAAAACAGAAAAAACGACAACATCTTTCCCTTTCTTAGCAGTCAAGAAGGGTGTACATTACACAACAATTGAACAAAGGAGTGACGCTATGTTTTCGAGCCGCAACTTGATCATTGCCATCCTTATGCTTGCCTCTGTGTCATGGATGCACGCTACCACATATAAACTCCAAGCCGTACGCTCAAAAGAGGTATATGGGCCTTTTTCTTTCAAGCCCAACACATACATCAAGATTGAATCCGGCATCTTCCAGCTCAAGATTATCTCAGGCCGAACCTTTAAACTCGTCGCATCCGACACGAATAAGGCATACGGCGTCTACGAACTCCTACCGGGTCGTATCATTGACGTTGGGGATGTCCTTTTTACAGTAACCGACATCAAGACACCAAAAGCAACACCTGTTGCCTCAAACCGCAGCAACACCACGCCAGCGGGTTCGGTATTTTCAGACACCACCATCAGTCTCGAATTCGACCTTCTTAACACGGTTGAGTACGACTGGAGCCTCAATGGCGCCGACGCTTCCAATGCAGAAAAGATGGAGCGGAACTCTGCAACGCTTCGATTTAAAAGAAAACTTTTGACCGGAAGGTTGGGACTCATCACTGCGGGGGACTGGGATAACACCGTCGACGGAACGAGTAATACTTTCCAGAACGCAACGCTGGTAAAAGGCACGGGATGGATCGCTGGCCTGGGAATCGAAATCCCCGTCCTTACAGATGGCCGCTGGAAAGCCAGCATCTTCGGAGAGCTATCCTATAAGCAGGAGGAACTCTCTCTTCAATACAGCGAGAGTGTGCTCACCATCATCAGCAGCGTTGTTACCAATGGCACATCAAACATCGTCACAACAGCCACAAACCGCGAAATCACCAACCACAGCGACGACGCCACGCTAACCGAAATTGCCGCCACGCTAGGAGCCAACATTTCCTACACCGCTCCACGCTGGTTTATCTACGGCGGCATTAAGGTCCTCCCATGGGTGGACACCGCTCTCGACGCCAAAGGCTCCGCAAACAGCAGCAGATTCAAAATTGAATTTGAGCGCCAAGACCCCGTAATAGGCTACGGTGGAATCGGCCTCAATCTCGCAAACACAAAATGTTACGTAGAAATGGAAGGCGGAGGAGAAACCGCCATCCGCCTCGGCATACTCATGGAGTTGTAGCCCCCACGCTCGCGGATCATATTATAGTAGGCTTTTGTTATTCCGAACTTGCCGAGGAATCTCTAGCATTACTGGCGGCCTGAGATCCCTCGACAAGCTCGGGATGACACATCACGCGGGCTTTTCCTACTCAGAGATACCATATGACACAACCATAGGCGGGCAAGCCCAGAACCCTTGTACTCCATCCCCATTTCAGCTTTCCAAATTTCAGCTTTTCTCCCCCCCTCACTCCCCAATGTGTTTCTTCACCTTTTTAATCTTAGGGGCAATAACAGCACGACAATACCCGGCGTCAGGGTTGTTGTCGTAGTAATCCTGATGATAGTTCTCTGCGAGATAGAACACCTTCGCGGGTAATACCTCTGTAACAATTTTACTCGTAAAAGCGTTCTGTGCACGCTTGAGAGAGAATTCGATCACTGGCTTCTGAGACGCCTGATGATAATAAATCCCCGATCGGTACTGTGAACCTACATCCGCCCCCTGCTTGTTGGGGGTTGTGGGATTATGAACAATCCAGAACACATCAAGAATAGCATCAAGGCTCGTTCGCGAGGGGTCAAAGGTAATCCGAGCCACTTCCGCATGCCCCGTGGAGCCCGTACAAACCTGTTTGTAAGTGGGGTTGACAACACTTCCGCCCATATACCCCACCTGCACATCCGTAACACCATCAATCAACTGATATGCCGCTTCCGTACACCAGAAACAGCCCGCACCTAACGTAATGAATTCCACCGGAATCGCGCCACCGTCTTGCTTATCCGCAACACCACTCACCGCAACACCTCCTTTTGACCCATCATCCGCAGCAGGCTCAAGATTTCCATTGCCTTGAGCACACCCCATGACAAGTGCCGCGCAACCTATGCAAACGGCTTCAATTCGCATTTAAACCTCCGTCGATCATTACTGCACATTTTTCTGCGCAGGACCTTTGCGCAAGACGCTGCCGAAAATAAATCGACAAATACCCTGAAGCTTGGGCATACGATTCATCATCCAGGTTTCAGCCACCCGCTTGGTAAGAAAGGACATGGTTGGGAACGAATGTTGCAGGAACATAATGTCCCATATCCGTATTTTTTTCTGAATTGCCAATGCCCATTCGCCAATCATCTCGCCAGAACCCTCACCAACAATGCGAGCGCCATAGATTCTCCCTGTAAGGGGGTGAATGAATGCTTTCACCCAGCCTTCCCCTATTCCCTCAGCAATGGCGGCGCCGTAATCCCCGTAATTACTGACCACCGTCTCATAGCGTTTTCCCTGTTTCTGCAGTTGCGTTTCACACATGCCAACAGCCGAGACCTGCGGATCCGTGAATACGGTCCATGGAACAACATATTTTTTAAAATTAAAGCCAAAGGGGCGGGGGATCATACAGTTCATCAACGCCAGCATTCCCTGATGCATCGCAGCATGTGAAAGCAACACGTGACCGTTTCCATCTCCCGGCGCGTAAACGGAAAGACAGGTTGTCTGTAGCCGACTGTTAACCTGAATGCCATTGCGACCGAATTTAATACCCGCATTTCCGAGCTGAAGTCCGTCCAGATCCCACCGTCTTCCGGCAGCAACAAGCAGACGCTGCGAAACAATGCGTTCACCCTTATCTGTGGTAAGCGCGATCATACCGTTGTCGTTCTCAACGCCGGTTATCTGCCGTCCGTTCAGGACGGCAATGCCGTCCCGCTTAAAAACGTCTTCAAGAAAAAGTCCAATATCGGCATCGCCAAAGGGAAGTAGATTCGGATCCATGTGAACGATCGTCACCTGCTGGGTTCCAAGCCTGGAGAATGCCTGAGCCAGTTCGCATCCAATGGCGCCACCTCCTATGATCGTCAAGCTTTCCGGAATATCCGTCTGTGAAAAGACATTCTCATTGGTCATGATGTCAACGGTTTCAATTCCAGGAATTGGCGGGACAGCCGGGTGCGATCCTGTGCAGACAAAAACAGTTTTAGCTGAATAGCGTTTTTTACCGACGCTAACGGTATGACCATCAACAAATGTAGCTTCGCCCTCTCCGATTACGAGATGCACCTTGTCGAACATCTTGCGTGTTTTATTGCTGTTAATGTAGTCAAGGAACGACTGTATTTTTGGGAAGATATCGCCAACTGTAGGCGGTGGTGTTTCGCCAAGAGCCATACCGGCGGCATTAGAAACTCCGTGTCGAATCTGAGCCATGCGAAGCAGCGATTTACTGGGAATGCAGCCAACGTTCATGCATTCACCGCCAATTTTATTTTTTTCAATGCCGCAGACTTTTAGTCCCATTTCGGAACCCATAATTGAGACAGCCATTCCAGCCGGCCCCAGTCCGATCACGATAAGATCAAACTCAAACATTTCCAGAACTCCTATTTATGCATACAAGAATAGCATGGGGCGGCCAGTCTATTCAGCCTTCCACTATTCGTATTCTAGCATTAGGGGGTTCCCTGCGCGAGAGGACAATATCGCCCCCAGCAATCGAAGAATGCTCCAGCCTCCTTGCGTGAAAACGATTGGGGGCACCTATACGTTTTGAGTTACAGCAGGATCTTATATTCAACGCAACCGCAGAGGACTTGATAAAGCAAGAGGGCGGCAAAGGCCTTGCTACACATCGGCAACGGCTGTATCTTCCCAGAAGCCATCGAGCAACAATAAGAGACTGAGGATAATAACAAGCACTTGGCAGATTATTGAGGAGCCGCTGACGTGAGTACGAATATTATTGCCGTACTGCCCGAGAAACATCAGCTTGAGGCAGGGGTCGAGACCTATGATGCCATTGTAGCAAAGTCGGCAGAGCTAGGCGGTGTCTACTCCGGTGAGCACGGTACAGGCAGACGCAAGCGCAAGGACTTCCTGCGCTGTTATGGCTCTGCAGTTGTGGAACAGATCAAAGCCTGCAAAGCCGCGGTGGATCCAGAGTTTCTTCTCAACCGGGGCAACGTATTGGAGATATAAATTTCATGAAGCACGTCGATATTGAATTTGGTTCTGTCTCCTTCGGTCTCCGGGTGCCAGAACGTGCCGATGTGCTGTCACTCCCCGATGTTGCGGCACTTAAGAATCCTGCATGCGCGATTCGCTTGGCCCTAGCGAACCCAATTGGAAACGAGTCGCTTCGCGTGATGGCACAACGTGCCTGCGCTGAGCGCGTTGACACCCATGCGGTTATTGTGGTCAGCGATAATACACGTCCCGTTCCATACAAAGGTGAGGACGGCATCATTGATCCCATTCTTGAGGTTCTACGCGGATCTGGAGTAGCGCGAACGACTATCCTGGTAGCAACCGGAACACATCGGGCACTGGACAATTCCGAGCTCAAGACGCTGCTGCCTCCCTCCGCGTTCCAGGATGACGTTCGTATCATTAATCATGTCTGCACCAACGATGCATCCCTGCGCAACATCGGGACCACCTCCCGCGGAACAGAAGCCTGGGTGAACACCACCTATCTCGATGCTGACATTAAGATTCTGACCGGCCTGGTTGAGCCACACTTCATGGCCGGCTTCAGTGGCGGGCGAAAATCCATCTGTCCCGGACTTGTCGGCCTCGAATCCACCCATGTCTTCCATGGCGCTGTACTGATGGCTGATCCGCGCGCCGACAGCCTAATCCTTGATGGCAATCCATGTCATGAAGAAGCCCTTGAGGTCGCCCACATGGCAGGATGCGATTTCATCGTGAACGCAACAGTAGATCGTCACCGACGGCTGACCGGAATTTTCTGCGGCGACATGGAGGCTGCCCACGAAGCGGCGTGTGCGCACGCAACAGACGCCAACGCGATCCCCATCGACCACGAATACGATATTGTGGTAACCCATGCCGGCTTTGCTGGCATTAACCACTACCAGGCAGCGAAGGCCGCTTGCGAGGCTTCAAAGGCCGTCCGTCCGGGTGGCACCATAATTCTGGCGGCACACCACACCGACCGGCATCCTGTGGGCAGTGCACACTACCGCGAGGGACTGGCGCTGCTGGCAACGTTGGGGCCGGATAGGATCGATGCCGCGTTGACTGCGCCTGAGTGGTCATTCATGCCAGAGCAATGGGAGGTCCAAAAATGGGCTCAACCGCTCAGAACGCTCGGGGGTAAAAAGAACTTAATCTACTGCGCTCCCCAACTCACGGGGGCCATTTTTGCGGATTGCCATGTGCCGGCTGTTGACGGCGGGGAAGGACTGGACATGGTCGACGACGCGGCCACAGCGGCATCCGCCATGGTGCAACGAGCTCTCGACATCCGACTGGAGGCCAACCCCCATGCGACTGTCGTCGTCCTCGCGGACGGCCCATACGGGGTGCCACAGTTGCACGCTGATGACAAAAGAGAGGGCACACCCCCATGAATTGGAAACTGTTTCTGAGTACATTCATTCTGATTTTTTTGGCGGAACTTGGTGACAAAACTCAGCTCGCCGCTATGGCGCGAGCAGCAAGCTCGGAAGGTGCCAAGTGGGTCGTCTTTTTTGCAGCCTCGATAGCACTTGTCTTATCTACTCTCGTGGCCGTGCTGTTTGGTCATGTCCTGACCAAATTCATTCCCGAGCACGTACTCAAACTGACTGCGGGGGGTCTCTTCATTCTGTTCGGCATTCTAATTCTCTACCAGACGCTCGCCACACGTCCCGTAGCAACACCCCCACGCACCCCAGGCGTGATGGCCGGGGTTGTTCTGAAGTGGGCGGGCGATTTCGAACAAGCGGCCGCCAGCGACTACAACGCGCTAGCCGAGCAGGCAACCGACCCTGCGCTTCAATCGCTACTCCAAGAACTCGCCGAAGAAGAGCTCGGGCATCTAGAACGTGTAGAGCATGCCTCTTCCGAACATGAAACCCTTCAACTCGGCACCGAAGCGAAGTCGCTCACCCTGCCCGAACACAAAGCGCTCCACCACGATGTTTCCCGCGCAGACCGCCCGCTACTTGAGCATGCAATTGAGCACGAAGAAGCAACCGCTCAATTCTATGAGGAGCTAGCACGGCTCACCCCCCTTGCCAACCTAAAACACACCTTCACAACCCTCGCAGAGTCCGAGCACGATCACGCACGCCGCCTCAAAGCCCTGGGCTAAAATTTCACTCGCGTTGCTCGTTCGTTTTGAACGTCCAATATCGAACATTCAACGCCCAACCGGCATCCCGACGAATGTCGGGGCGAGTTCGGGATGCTAGCAGATGCAAGCACTTCGACGTCCAATGTTGAGTGTTCGATGTTCGTTCCCAAGTTTCACCCCTGTATAATCCGAGCGCGCTCGGGAGTTGTACCGGGCTAACACACACCCTACAACGCCGCCACCTTGCGCTGTGCAGTTGAGAGCGGGAGCGCTTGTAGTGCAACAGGCGATACCCAACGCACCGCATCATGCTCATGCGCCACAGCCTTGCCCTCAATCACTTCACACGAATACACCTGCAACGTCAGCTTGAAGTGGCTGAACGCATGCGTCACGCTCCCCCGCTTCTGGAGCACCTTGATCGACAGTCCCGTCTGCTTAAACACGCTTTTTGCAAGCAACTGACGCAGCCCTTCTTTTCCCTGACGGCGCCCTCCGGGAAACTCCCAAAGCCCACCGAGCAGTCCCGCCTCGTGACGGCGGCAAAGCAACACCTTGTCTCGCCGCTGAATCACCCCCACCACCTCTGTGTAATGCGGAACCTTGCCTCCCCGTGCCTTGACTGGCAGCAGTTCCGTCAATCCGCGACATCGCGCAACGCAACGAGACGATAACGGGCAATTGGCACAATCCGGAGAACGCGGGCGACACACCAGAGCGCCAAGCTCCATCATGGCCTGATTAAATGCGGACGGATCGGCCTTGCGGATATGCGGTCTGAGCCGCTCACGTACAGCATCGCGTGTGGCGGGCAAACTCACATCTTCCTCTATTCCCCAAAAGCGCGAAAAGACACGCAAGACATTTCCATCAACCGAGGGGGCGGCCTCACCATTGGCAATACTGGAGACTGCTGCGGCGGTATATTCTCCAACACCGGGCAGCGCTATCCACCCAACAAACGTGGTAGGAAACGATCCCTCAAGATTCTGCACCACCATACGGGCGGCCTTGAGCAAATTGCGTGCACGTGAATAGTAGCCCAAGCCCTCCCACATCTTCAGAACCTCCTGCACATCAGCCACCGCAAGAGATGCTACCGTTGGAAAGGTAGCCACGAATCGTTCGAAGTAGGGAATTACCGTTACCACCTGTGTTTGCTGTAACATGATCTCGCTGACCCAAACGCGATAAGGGCTGGGATCCTCCCGCCACGGCATAGGGCGGCGATTTGCATCAAACCACCTCAACAGATTTTCAACCCATTTTGTCATCGGTGTCCATGGTTGCTAGTGTCATGTATCAGAATTACATTAATTAAATATGAAAAAGCCTGTCATTCCGAGCGAAGTCGAGGAATCTCGTCCGTTCGCAAGGTAGAGATCCCTCGACTTCGCTCGGAATGACAAGTGAATAATACAAGTTCATTTGAGAAACAGGATACTACATCAATCTGCGGTGGCGCGGATTCGCAACGTGGGCAGGTGAATATCGAGGAGATCCTGATCCAACTCGAAAAGTACAAAACCTTTAGCCCCCGCCTCCCGGATGAGATCGACCTGATGCACAATCTGGTCCGGTGTGAGCCCTTTTGCCGAAGGCCCCACCCCCGGATAGACCGGAACGTCTCGCGCCGCTACGGTGAGCTGGTTGGCCGTCAACCTAGCCACTTTCGCAGCATCGCCCTCATAGTTCATGGGACAGACGAAATCAACAATTCCGCGCATTGTCCACGATACCCAGTCCTGCCCCAGCGACTCCCGACAAGACGGCCACGATGGAAAGACCGCCGCAGAAACCTTAATCGTATCACGAACGCTTTTGATTGCCTCTGATGCCTGCGCGACAAACGTTGTGATCTGATCGCGTCTCCACGCAAGAAAGGCATTCTTTCCAGACCCTGATATCACATCCCCAGGCCAGTTTCTGACCGTTATTCCCGTATCCTCTACAAAACGCTTCTGACATCCTTCACAATAACAGCCGTCCGCATCCGGGTAGCGAATATAGTCTAAATGAATCCCCGCAACGTTATAGTTGCGCGCCACCTCCACGACCGCACTCAACTCCAGATCTCGATTGCGGGGATCCGAGGGACACAGCCAATTCCGGGTTGTGCCATCTGCTTTCTGCTGAAGCCGCCCCGTGGCGCGCATTTCCTCAACAAACGCTGGCGACGCCTGAAGCAGGTTCCAGCAGACCTTCCAAACATGGAGCTCTACCTTATTTTTGCGGCAAGCCGAAAGACACTGCGCCAGCAAATCCCCCTGCTCCCGCACCTCCTTCGCAACAGGAACAACCAAAGAGGGGTAGTACGCTTTTCCCGCCCACAGCATATTAGCAAAAAGCGCATTGAAGCCCGCGTGCTTCAGAGCCACCACCGTGTCATCCCACCGCATGCCCACGACTCCCTCTGCCGCATGACACCACACTCCCCGAAACTCATTCGTCACGCCACGATTCGACACGGCATTAAAGTAAGCCTCCCGCGTCAACGTTCTCACTTCATCTGCACGCAACAGGAGCGCTCCCAGTGTGACATTATTTGTGGGGGCACCTGACGATGCGTCACAAATAAGCTCAACGCGCTTTAACCGAGATTCGGCTTGAGCACGTGCTTCTGCGCCCTCAGCCCGCTCCCGAATAAAGGCGCGCGTCGCAGAACCATCAGAAAACCCAGACAGCCGTTGAGCACGATCCATCATCCCCTCAAAAATGACGTCCTTCATTTGGGGTTGCAGCTTGGCAGCAAGCGCCACCAGAAACTGCGTCTTTCGCTCGCGGCCTGTATTCGTGAGTACATGCCCAATAAAAGCGCCGTTCGTATTGATGGTGACCGCAGGGATGGCGCTGGTGACGCCGGCCCCATTCTGCCAATACCCAATGACCTCAGCATCCTTGAGTATCGGAATATTTGCATTCCAGGAATTCTGACGGATCACGGGAGGAAAGCCATCGTTTTGCCCCGCATCCAATCGTATCGACGAGAACTGCTCTATGGGGCCCGCTTTCGCCCACGTTGTTCTCTCCAGCCCCAGCACAGAAGCTAAGCCCGATGGCAAGTTGTATGCGGCAATAACACGCCCCCCCTGAGCAACAAACGTTGTCAATGCCGACACGGTAGTTTCCGGCACGTCGGGGTTGTATGGCAATACCGCTATACGAGCCCCTGTGGGGATGCCCTCTTTGACGTCATGATCGTTAAGTTGCCCTACAGAGAGTCCACCCTCTTCGAACCAAAGGCTGACACGATCCACCGCGCGGTTAATTGCGGGAATCTCATCAGGCAGGGATTGCATCGCGTTGCTGTTGCGCAGAACAATGACATCATCACAACGACTCCGCATATTAGCCAGAGAGACGATTGCATACTGCCCCCCCCCTTTCCAGGCCGAGAAACGCACCCCCTCTATTACGTCCCACCCCACCGGCTCTCCCTCAACCCCAAAGTCGCGACGGGGAAGAGTGATGGTTTGCCAATCAGACCCCTCGATCTTAAACCAGCCCCCATACCACCCATTACCACTTCGAAAGTGTATTGAACAGCGTGAGATTGCAGAGGGCTGCGTGGTACAAATTGAGATTGCAATCTCGGTTGCCCCGGAAAGATCCAAGTGCATCTCAGCATCCCAGTAACAACGATCCTCGATCATCCCCATGGGACACAACAACCGAATGCCGGGATAGTGACCCATCACGCGACTCTGCGCTCGCACCTTCGGCCCCTGATCAGAGCGCCATGCCATGCTTGCGCGGTCGCCCTCGAAGGCATTGAGAGATACCCACGGTGTCGCAAATGTGCTCCGCCCCGACGCACACAGAAACACCATCACAGCGGTTGCCACGTGGTGTTTCCCACGCCCTCTCAACAGGCTCCATGTCTCAGACAGAATCATGCGCGAATACTGCCACGCAATCTTACACCTTGCAAGATTGGCAAGTGCTATTTAGCATTCCCGAACTGGCTACTGGAGACCCTTGAGGAGAATAGGGACACAAATAGAGCAGAAATCATCGCGGTAGTTCAATCATGCATCGAAGCCAAACTCGCGCTTGGCGTAGCTGGGATCGAAGACCGAGGCCTGTTCATTCCCAGGTTGCTCGAAATAGGAGAGATCGACATCGTCTCCCCACCAGTTGCGCAGCACGTCCACCGTGGGAACTGAGACCCACGCCTCTGAGCTGACCGCATTCATGATACGAACACCAGGCTTGGGCAGCGCTTCGACCACTAGAGACAAGATGCGGATAGCCTCGCTGCGCGGCATCTTGGTAATGGCACCGACAGCCCAGTTTCCTGCCGGCACTATGCCAGAACGTGGCGGCATGCCTTCGTCCGGGCTGATCGACGCGAATCGCAGATTGACGACATCAAGTTCTGGATTCTGGCGCACATAGTAACGCGTCACTTCTTCCATCAGGTATTTCGACAAACCGTAACCATCACGATCGAGACAGGGGTGCTCATCCGGAATCGGGAGTTGGAGCGGCTGAAATTTTGGATTCTCAAAACCCACGATGGCCGTCGAGCTGGCCATCACGAACTTGCGGCAGTCCTGGTCAATCAGGTAACGCATCAGGACACGCGTACCTTCTACATTCACAAGTATACCTTCACGCTCCAAACACCCACCCGTCACGGCGGCAAGGTGAACGACAGTATCAACAGCATGCATATCCAATTGACGCAAATCCTCAAACTCAGAGAAAAGCCCCTGATAGTGCGTCTGGTTGGGCGCTTCCGGCAACGCTTTCCGTCCAATCGTGATAACCTGGTGGCGCTGCGAAAGTTCGGCCAGCAGAGCGGACCCCAGGAACCCGCTGGCACCGGTAAGTAGAATAGTCGACATGTTCAGATCTCCTTCGTGTTGATTATGACCACTGGATCGTGACGCCCACGATATCTTTGTCGCCCTGGTTGATACGCTCATACATGGCTACGGCCTCGTTGGCCTTGATGTGATGCGTAATGGTCTTTTCCCACGGCAAGATGCCTTGAGTCATATGTTTGAGCACCGCCTGCCGGCAGGGCATGTAACCATCGTCACAGGGATAGAACGTCTTTAAGCGCTTACCGTGTGCAAGCGAGAAAGTGAACGCGGACGTATCCCCATAGTGGCCCTGCCAGATAAATTTACCATCAGGACGACACAGCGCCATGGCCTGATCGATCAGTGCGGGTTCGCCCGTACACTCAAACACGGCGTCGGGGCCGTCAGGGCAGATCGCGGCCACGGCCTCGCCCGCATCCTGCGTGGCCGAATTGATTGTGACGTCAGCCCCTAGCTCGCGCGCCATCTCCAACTGACGATCCGCAATATCCAGAGCGATAACCTTGCAGCCGCGCAGCGAAGCCGCGGCCACCACGCCCAGTCCAATCAATCCGCTGCCGAAGACGACGACATGGTCTCCAAGACCGGGGTCCGACATGTTGACACCGTTGTAGCCCACCGCCGGCATCACAAACATGCTCGCCGCCTCCATGGGCGCACCGTCCGGCAAGATACCCAGTCCATGCGTGCCCCCCGCCTGCGTGACAATGTGTGAACAATGCGTACCGGATACCCGACTGATCGATGTCCCGTCCGCCAACGTCATCGCGCTGTTTCCCCGCACGAAGACACGGTCACCAACCCGCACATCCCCAACCTCGTTTCCAATGGCCTCCACAACGCCGGTGGCCATGTAACCCGTAACGAGGGGATATGGCCCCCATGAGATCTTGTTACGAATGAGAGCGAACTCTGTTCCGATGCTAACACCGGAATAGGCCGTCTTCACTAGGATATCCTTGTCCCCCAGCTCAGGCAAAATCACCGACTCCAGCGAAAACGCCATCTTTTCATCACAAATCAACGCCATAGCTTCCATAGGTCACCTCCTAGATCCGTTCGTTTGTTCTTCAATTCAATCGCCGCAATGTCATCGGCTCTTCATCACAAGTGTTTTGATATGATAGCAATACATGAATAGCCTAAACAACATTACACTATTGATTATTCTATAACGAATTTGATACATAGAAGGAATGACACACTGGCTTGAGAAGATCGCCCCCCGCCCGCGGGCAGGGAGCACGCATAGGGGGCTTGTTCGCTATTCAGGAGCGAATAAAGCAGAGGCCGAATACCTTGAGCCGTTGCGCATGATCTACGACCACGAGTTGATCGTATACGAAGGGAGCACGTTTGCGGTCGAGTTCGAAGGGGGACAGGGGATCAGGTGCGTGCCCGGTTCGTTCATTGTGATCCCGCCGGGACGTCTGCATGTGGAGCGCAATATCGGCGGGCATCCCGGTCGGCGACACTGGTGTCATTTTGACTGGGACTATCAGCCGGATTATAATCGAACCCCAGTGGTGACCTTTGCGCCCGGCAAGGCCGATTACCATCTGTGCCGCCCCGCTCCGGAATATGTTCCGCCATGTCCGCTGAACGGTCAAACTCCCAACTTGGGGAGTACACGGGAGCGAATGCAGCGGATTACCTCGCTGGTGACAGGGGATACGGAGACGGGACGGCTCGAGGCGCGTGTTGTGTTGTTGCAGGTTTTAATTGCGCTGCTCTCATCTACATCCACCCCCGCGACCATGGGCAACACCCGGGCGGGACTGGCCAGTCGCATCCGCCGACAGCTTGATCGCGCGGCGCACCAGGACACGCTACATGCGTCATTGCCAGACACTCTGAAAGATCTCAACCACAGCTATGAGCACATGTGTCGCGTATTCCGCGCGACCTACGGACTCACCCCGCTTCACTACGTCCAAGCCGTCCAGATTGCTCGTGCCCAGATTCTGCTACGCTCAACATCCCTGGACATTGCGGAGATCAGCTATCGGGTTGGCTTTGGCGGCGCCGCCTACTTCAGTAAGGTCTTTCGTTCTCAGACCGGCTCGACCCCAAGCGAATACAGGGCCACTTCATCGCTCGAAGCCACTTGAGAAATCAGGGATTCTTCTCCATGGGCTGTCCCTCTATATTCCTCTAGCGACCAATGGCGTTCCGGCGCATGCGGCCCCTGATCGAAGCGCTATGACGTGCTGGCGCGGTTGCCCTCAAAGACATCGAGAGACAACCACGGGGTTGCAAATGTGCTCCGCTCCGCCGCACACAGAATCACCATAGCTACAGTTGCCATGTGGATTTTTACTCACCCACTCAACAGGCTCCATGTCTCAGACAGAATCATGCGCCAATACTGCCGTGCAATCTTACACCTTGCAAGATTGGCACGTGCTGTTTAGCATTCCCGAACTGGCTTCTGGCGCCCCTTGTCCTCTCCAGTGGGACAACATCAGGAACTGTCAACAGTTTATGAAAAGTACGAAAAGGGGAATCGGTTGACGAGAACGGGCGACGAGAACGAATAACGAGTAGAGAGCATCCCATCAGCTTGCCCTCCATAGCGCGAAGCGCGACGGAGGGTCCACCGTTATCGTCGCCCGTTATCGTTCGCCGAAAGGGTAGGAAAATAAACGAGAAGTTTGGCAGAACTCAATATCATTTCTGGAGATCCACATGAAACATCACTACCGACAATGGCTTGAGCGGATACTAATTCTGAGCTGTCTTGCAGGGAACCCCTTAATGACAACCGTTTACGGGGAAGAGCCTACCACCCTCAGTCGGCAGCAGTTTCAGGAAATCGCATCCAGGCTCGACTTGGGCGGCGATCTGCTACTGGTGGCTAATACGGACACCATCATAGATCAGACGATCGCCGCTGCAATGGCCGATGGTGATGAAATGCCAACAGAGGATCCTAACGAGAGAGAGATCCGCGAAACCATCGAGCGATTTCGTGCCTTTGTGCACCGCAACGGGTTTTCCTCGCTCCACGGCATTGGCCTGAGCCTCATGCCCTGCAAAGATGGGCAGCATACGTCAAAATTGTTCATCAGCCGCGACTTTACAGCGTCGGGCCTCCCTCTGTGGCGCGGCCTCGTTGGCTGGCAACCCAGACGCCTGTTGAGCCTAGATTTCATGCCTGCAAATACTGCGATGGTACGTGCGGGAACCCCCGAGTTGACCGCTTTATGGCAAGTCGTTCGCTCAGCCATTGACGAGGTCGCCACCGAACCGTTACGCACACACTTTGAAACGTGGCACAACGTCATCAACGACACCTTGGGGTTGCCGTTGGAAGATGTGCTCAGCAGCCTTCGTGATGAAGTGCTTGTGGCCGTTGAGCTCTCGGAGACAACAGAGAGCATCATCCCAACGAAGAATGGGCTGATTTCGATACCCACACCCTCTTTTCTTATAATCGTTGGTATTAACAACGATATCCTGCGAGGTATTTTCGAAGCAAAGGTTGCCAAGCACAACATATCTCTAGCCGAGTCACAGGTCGGTGACGTGATCATGCGAAGCACCGTTAGCAGTGTCCCATTTCCAATTCCCCTACAACCCGCCTATGCATCTGAAGCCGGCTTCTTTATTCTCGGCTCTTCCCCTGATATTGTTGCCAATGCGCTGCTTGCTTATCGCCACAAGAACGGACTCATCTCGCGACCCGAATTTCGGAATGCGTTCCAAGGGCTTTCCATGGTGAATAACGGTATCGTCTATATGAGCCCGATAATGGGCAAGGTTCTCAAGCAAGTTCACGAAGCCAAAATCAGAAAAGCCCTTGCAGGTGCTGAAAAGCATCCTGCCACAACCCGCATGCTCAATACGCTTATGGCCCCTGGAGGCAAGAATCCCTCTTGCGCCCTTACCATTCAGAATTGGAAGACGGGTATCATGGTTATGGGAAACACCGCGTGGGGAGGAAAAGACGTTATCACCCAGATGGCCTCCATTCCAGCACGCCTTTTGATGTCCCTCTTTGAAGAATATCCCCTTTCTTCATCCATCCCATCTTCAACCCCTGAAACCACATCAGAAGAATCCTCAAATACTGAGGGTCCTCCAACAGAATAGGACGATACGTCATGGAAAAAGTTGTTATTGCAGGAACCGGTCCTGCCGGACTCACCGCTGCCATCTACACCGCACGTGCCAACCTCAATCCTCTCGTCCTTGAAGGACCCGCTCCCGGAGGACAACTCATCGTCTCCCATGAAGTCGAGAACTACCCCGGGTTTCCCGAAACCATTTCCGGAGCTGAACTTATGCAACGCTTTCGCGAGCAGGCCGAACGTTTCGGTTCTAGGATGCAACTGTCAGCCGTACAGAATGCCACAAAAGAGGGTGACATCATCAAACTCGAAACCGATCACGGCATTGTCGAAACCGAAACGGTGATCATCGCGACAGGAGCCGAAGCCCGCCGACTCCCTATCGCCTCTGAACCACAGTTCTACGGCAAAGGAATCTCCGGCTGCGCGACGTGTGATGGTGCCTTCTTCCGCAATCAGGATGTCCTGGTTGTCGGCGGCGGAAACACCGCAATGGAAGACGCCATGTTCCTCACCAAATTTGCAAAGAAGGTCACGATTATCCACCGACGAGACTACCTACGAGCCGCTCCGATTGAGATCGAAAAATGCAAAGCCAACGACAAAATTGATTGGTTAATTCCCTGGGTCATCGAAGAAGCCCTTGGTGATGCCACCGGCCTCACAGGGGCTGTCCTGAAAAATAGCGATACCGGGGAGATGAAAGAAGTTGTCTGCCATGGCATCTTCGTTGCCATCGGGCACGACCCCAAGACAGAGCCATTCCAAAATCTTGTTGAATGCGATGACGAAGGCTTCATTATTGCAGAAGCAGGGACAACCTTAACATCAACACCCGGCGTGTTTGCCTGTGGGGATGTGCGCGATCCGAAATACAAGCAAGCCGTTCTTGCGGCAGGACACGGTTGCATGGCCGCCATCGACGTTGAGAAGTATCTCGGTCAACGCGAATAGCGCAGTTGTTCGATTAGGTTGCATGGCAGCCTTGTAGGACGTGCTTCCCTGTATTTCAGGAGCGCGTGTCTCTCCGCAAAGCATCACGGGCGCTCTCTTGTTCAACGCCGTCCGGAGGCCGACGTCCACCTTGCAGTCAGCTTACGCTTTGCAACTCGGTGGGCCGTAGCATCCCAACGCGGTTGTGCAAAGACGAGGGCAAAGATTAAGGCACAGACAAAGGGGGGCGTTCTGCACTGGTGTACGCATCCTTATGGGTAATAGTAACGCTACACCGGGGGGACATGCCGTCTGCGTTCCCCCAACAACACAACATCACGAAGGCCCTCAAGACTCTTTGCCTCTAGCCAACGCTTTTGAAAATCGAGGGTCTGCGTAATCTGGGCAATTGCCGAAAGGGCTCGCAGATGAAAATTGCGCTCGTCTTTTGATCCCGTTAAAACAAAGACGGCATTCACGCTCGGAGCATTAGCAGAAAAGCGTATCCCTTTGCTACAGCGTGCCAGCAATATTGCAAACCTGTCGGCACCCTCTATGACAATATGCGGAATGGCAAGATGAGGGCCAAGGACCGTGCTGCTCTCGGTTTCACGCTGCCGCATTAGTTTCAGAAACGCTTCCGGCCTTATATCTAATCGCGGGGCCATCGCGTTGGAAATCACCTTAAAAAAATCATCTGCCTCCATTGTCCCCTCAAGATCTAACACCTCACAGCCCTCCACGAGGACATCAAAGCGGTCTTTGGTAATCTCATCGCGTTCCTGGATAATTTCCTTCAGCTCTGTCTCAAGCACGTGATCCGTCAATGCCCGAGACGTCATACGCTCAACGAGATGCATAAGCGCATATTCACGTGTTGCACGAATGCGACCAAAGAACCAATACATAAAGAGCCCAAACGCAATGAGGCCCGCACACGCGAGCAGGGCTTCAAAACCAATACTGTAAAGCAAAACACTACATCCGATAATGCCTGCAATCTGAATCCAGGGATAGAGGGGGGATCTAAACGGGGGACGATAATTCTGAAGCCGACTCTCACGCATGATGATGACGCAGAGACACGAAAAGAGAAATGTCAACATGAGAACGCCCGAGGCGACCTTCACCAACATGTCGAGCTTGAGAAACAGCACCACCGCAATAAAACCGGTGGTAACCATCAGCGAAACATGAGGGGTATGAAAACGCGAATTAATGCGCTTGAACGCAGGCGGCAATAAATCATCGCGGGCCAGTGCCAACGGGTAGCGAGAGGCCGCCATCAAACCCGCATTCGCCGTCGACACAAAAGCCAAAATGGCAGCAACACTCAGCACAATGACACCCGTTCTGCCCATAAACGATCCCGCACCAAGAGAGAGTGGTGTCAACGACGCATCCAGCTCGGAGGCATCCGTTACCCCCGAGGTCACAAAAACCGCCAATGTATAAAACAGCATCACCGTGAGCAGAGAGAGCATCATCCCTAAAGGTAGCGTTCGAGCCGGATTTTTAACTTCCTCGGCAACCGCAGAAACGCCAAGCAACCCCCCATACGAAACGAATACAAAACCCGCCGTTGCCAATACCGGGCGAAACCCATATGGCGCAAAAGGCTTAAAGTGCAGCACCTCAACCATTGGCAGCCCCCGAAAGATGTATCCCGCCAGAATCACCAATAAGCCGAAAACAAGGGCAACCTGAAGCCGCCCGGCCTCTTTGACACCCACTAAATTGACCGCCAGAAAAATCAAACAAAGCACAACGGCAATAAGCCGTATATCCAGGCTGGTCACCATCGCCGTAAATGCAGCCATACCCACCAGCGCAAATGCGGTCTTCAGCGAGAGGCTTAACCATATGATCAGCCCATTTACCGTGCCGATAGCGGGCCCCATTGAACGCATAACAAAAAAATAGTCCCCCCCCGCTTTAGGCATCGCAGAAATGAGTTCGGCCTGACTCAGCATCCCGGTCATGGCCAGCAAACCGGCCAGCAAGTAAGAGATGATAACTGCGGGACCCGCCTTTGCGTGAGCTAGCCCGGGAAGTACAAACAACCCTGAGCTAATCATGGCACCCGTTGCCGTGCAAAACACATTCAGCAGAGTGAGCTCTCGCTTCAATTTTGCTGCCATGGTTACCCTTTTATACTCCAAAGAAGTGACTCATGAGCGTGCTTAGGTTTTGACGAAGTACATCATATGAGAAAAATCGTGTCGCCAATGTATGATTGTGGTCAACCATGCGCTTCGCGAGTGCTGGATCATGCAAGACCTGACGCGCATGCGCAACCGCCCCCTCTGTCACATAACCACCAATCTCAATGGTCTGGAACCCTTTCGGCTTTATGTCCACGCTGTAGACAGAATAGTCGTTGACCACGATGGGTTTTCGATAGTAGAGGGCCTCCAGAAACGCATTGCCAAACCCCTCAAAAACAGAGGGGTACGTCACTAGATCGGCTTGATGATACAAATCCGCAAGGGTGTAGATTTTACGACCGTCCGCAAGCTTGCCGCGCTGTTCGGCAACGTTATCCGAACAATAGATCGTCTTCACGCCCATCAGCTTCGAATACTCACGCAAGCGATGGAAATACTCATGCCCCTCATCACCCGAAGCATGGGAGATTACAAGTGCAGCGGGTTCATCAAGGCGATTGAGCAGTTCAATGGCATGCTCAATTCCCTTGCGTTGAACAATACGTGTTGGCTGTAGAATCAGCTTTTCATCAGGGGCAATGCCAAGCTGCTCCCGCAAATCATCGGCATAGCCATCGGGAGGCGGGGGGGCATGATGGAAATCCATAACATTCGGGATGATGGTTGCCGGCACCCCACGTCGCAAACTGACCTGATGGCGCTGAGAAGAGTTCAGAACCACATGTTGCATCATTGACAAATTTGGTGGAAATGCCGTGCTCAGATAGTCCCAGCACGCATTTCGCAAAAAGCGCTTCCGCTCCCAGAAGAAATCATGGTGATGCGCAATCACGGGAATACCCGTTTCCATAATAAACTCTGTTAGGGCAAGTGCCAAAGGGATGTTGAACGGAATCGCCATGGCATTCTCTGGTATCAACACATCCAGATCAAACTCATCCACAAAAGCTTTCAATTCGACCTTAAGACCGTGCTTCACATCCTCCACAGCCAGAGTGGTGGCAGGATCTCGCGTCTCACGACCGAAACATCCCAAATAGATGTCCCACACGCGCTTATTGCGAAAATGGCAATCCGGGACCAACCGGGAACGCGCTTCGGGGGTGTCGAGTTCCCCCGCCATGAAAAAACATTGATGACCGTCTTGTTCAAAGACATGGGCCCACTTCTGCGTCTCTAGAGAAACGCCATCAGTACCTGACAAACGTGTCGAAACAAATCCAATCCGCCGCTTTTCCATAGCCCTCAACCCCCATGATGTATTACTGTTAATTTCGTAGAGTGTAAGCGCAAAAAATAGTCCAACCAAGCACTTATTCGTAGATTTCAACGGCGTGTTTCCTAAATCGAGATCCCTCGACTTTGCTCAGGATGACACCCGCGGAGTTTGCGGGGTTCCTAAGGAGCTGTCATGCTGAACTTGCCGAAGCATCTCGCCGACTTGTCCGCCGTAGCACGAAGTGCGAAGGAGGAAGGCGCTCTTTCGATTTGGGCAACACACCGTCAATAGGTTAAATGTCGACGCTAAGGGGGTTAAGGTTCTGTGTTCTGGGATCACCCCCTGCCAGATTGCAGGGTAATCCGTTTGAGAGTTAACGCAAGCAGAATGCATAAAGCGCACTATTCTTGTAACAGCGGGCTTTTCCAGCCATCATGCTTGGACTCAAGTCGTATGCGCCAAACAGGGCAAAATGGGAATACCATGATTATTGATCAGATTGAACAACAGCAGCAATACCCATACGGACACGCATGGAACGTGGCTTTCAATTTTCTGAATTCACTCACAGCTGATGCAGCAGAACAACGCTATCACCTTCAGGATGATGCCATCTTTGCCATGGTAGAAAGCTATGAAACGAAACAACCCGATCTTGCGCGTCCCGAATCTCACCGAACGTATGTTGACATTCAGATGCTGCTATCTGGAACAGAGCGTATTGACTGGTGGCCTACGCGAGGGTTGACGGTCAACCAGCCCTTTGCGCCCGACGGCAATATTGCCTTCTATGATCAACCCGACTCACCCAGCATTCCTCTTATACTCATTCCGGGGCGCTTTGCGGTATTCTTTCCAGAAGATGCACACATGCCTGGCCTACAGACAACTGGCACGCCATCCCCCGTCAAGAAAGTTGTCGTCAAAATCGACGCATCGCTCCTCAACCGATGACACAGAATCAGAATCGCACACCGACCTCGACACCCAACATGGAGGTGAAGTTATTCCCCTCTTCCACAAGGCTGCTGTCGTCTGTATCCAAGCCGAGATAGAGCGCACCCAGGGAGAACCCTAGACGCGTGTGTGCACCAATTCCAAGGCTCAGCGTAGTGCGCGCCACACTCATCAGATCAACATCTGTATCCCATACGTTTCCTGCAAGCATCTCCACCCCAAAGAAGGAGCGATTCTCAGGCATCCCTCCCACCGGCCAACGTACGCCAGCACCTCCCATCACGTACCCGCCCTCAACGGCCACAGAATTTGGAGCATCTTTAAGCGTGATGGTAGCAGACAGGTATCCTCCCTCTACAACCATACCCAAACGTGCTTCGTCTAAGTCCACACCAGAGCTCAATCGCAAGGCAGCCGCAAAGCCGCTGTCTCCTCCTCCAACAAGTGTCGATGAATGCAATTCTGCATCCCACCAGTAACTATAGTCACCCACGCCTGTCAGTGCTCGATACAGAAATACGCCGGAATAGACAACAACCGCCGCGACGACAAGGACGCCAACAACAACAAAGATCACGATAGCGGCATCACCATCCACTCCTCCGAGATCACCAAGAAAATCAAAGATGCCTGCATTCATTCTCACCGAACCAGAACCTAGGTTTTTGGGTTTCTTGTGTTTCTTTCCATCACCTCCATTTGGTCTTTCAGAATAATCGGCAAGGACAACCATTGGGCAAATATTAGTTTGGGCAAGCAGGTATGTATCGCCAACGCCTTTCCGAAGATGCGGCTCGATGCTACGAAACTGTTCCTCCGTAACACGACACACACGGGCATTGGGATAACGCGCCTGAAGTTCAGCAAGTTTCACCTCCGAGGTGTCCGCAGCAGCAAATGCCCCCGTAGGTAGCGATTGCCAAAGCAGGCCGACAGATAGAAGCAGCGTCAGAATCCGTGTCGAGATCATCATTATTTAACCCTCCGGAGATTCTGCCACATATGTCACAATCGAAACCCCATCGCCAACAGCACAATCATCCCCTAAATTCTGACAGAGTGCTTCTACAAACGCAAGACGCTACGGTTCTCCCGCTACTAACAATCTGGTCTTGCGGGTTTTCCAATTTAGCCTTATCATACCCCACGTCTTAGGCTGATTTGTTGATCATATTGGAGGGTGAAGTCATGGCCGATATTGAGTTCAACTGCCCCGCGTGCGGGCAGGTTTTGGAAGCGCCTGAAGAAATGGCTGGAGAGACAATCGAATGCCCCTCATGTGAGGTCGAGATTAGCATTCCGAAGTCCGTCCAGGAAGACGCGCTTGTTCTTCCCAATCTCCCGAATGTTCAAGTCACATCCCCCGAAGCCGCATCCACAGAAAACAGCTGTCCAGAATGCGGGAATGGTCTCGCGGACGGGGCTGTTCTCTGTGTGGCCTGCGGATTCCATCTAAAGCTCGGAAAAAAGATCTCTACAGAATTCGGATAAGCAAGGGCGGTATACGCTAATGTCCTGTATTGTAAATGGGCTTGCAGAACGATCTGTGCGGTCATCCCGAGGAACGCGGGATCTCAAGGACGGCTGACTAGGTTTTCCCATAGATTGGAGAAGTCGAGATGGAATCCGGATTGCCATGGCTCAACTATTCCTCTCGCTTACGGCCTTCCCAGAGGCGGAGGAGGTAAGTCGTGTAAGAGATGTCTCGGCAAGCTCGACATGACAGTCGAGACAATATAAACGCAATTCAATGACAAGGCATTACCGTCTCGGAAGCGTTTCTGTAGCCTGCCGCGCAAACACATCATCGACAACATTCATAATGTCTGTCGTCGAATTCAAGTGGTTGAATCGACGTCGAATATCCGCCCAATCTAAAAGGCAGCTGAGGTACTGAATAAGATGGCAACGAAAGTGGGCGGCGGCACCCTTGTCGACTTGAAACGTTCCTTTTCGGCGGTAGAGCGCCTCCTTCTCCTTCAGCGCGACCAATCGCATTGCGTGCCGCTCAATCACCTCACGCAACTCTGAGAGCGTACGCACGGGCAGCGCTTCACCCCGCAGCAAATGCGCGATGTCATCAAAAATCCAAGGCTGCCCAACCGCCCCACGCGCAATCATGATGCCATCAACACCACTTTCGCGCATCCGCCGAAGCGCCTCTTCAGCAGAAAAGACTCCACCATTTCCAATCACGGGAATGTGAGCTTTTTCCTTCACGCCGGCGATCAGATCCCAATCCACATCGCCCTTATGATGAGATAATGCAAAGCGCCCGTGGATAGCAAGCGCCTGAGCACCAGCGTCTTCAACCCGTTGCAGAATCTCATAAATCTGAACCTGATCCGGATGAAAACCTATACGCGTTTTGACCATAACGGGCATTGCAACGGCGGCGCATACAGCCCGCACGATCTCGCCTATGCGTTCGGGTGTTTTGATCAAGGCCGCCCCAGCTCCCTTAGCCACAATCTTGCGTACCGGACACCCGCAATTGATATCAATCAGATCAAACCGCCCGGATGCCTCAATCATGGACGCCGTGATTGCCAGCACCTCTGGATCTGATCCGTAGATGTGCGCTGCAACAGGCCGCTCCCCCTCCGCCGTCTCCAGCAAATGCCAAGAGGGTTTTGAGTGGCGGATCAACCCCTGTGCAACGGCTACTTCCGTATAGCTCAGCGCACACCCAAAGTCGCTGCACACGGAGCGAAATGCAGCATCTGTATAGCCCGCCATCGGCGCCAAAAAAAAGGGCGTTTGCGTTTTGATAGAACCTATTTGCATGTCAACCATCGCTCTAACACTTCCTGCGGCAACCCCATGATGTTTGTCCACGAGCCTTCGTAGCCACGAATAATCAAATTAGCCTTCTGATCAATATCGTATCCACCCGCTTTATCAAGAGGATTTACATGCTGAAGATACTGCTCAATCACGACATCCGTGAGCTCGCAGAAATGTACGCGAGACATCTCCGTGTGCTGCTCCAGCCGTTGGTCATCCAGACACCCCATGGCCATACCGGTAAACACGCGTTGCGTGCGCCCAGATGCATTGTGAAGCATCGCGACCGCCTCATCTCGTGACTTCGGTTTGCCGATGCACTTGCCATCAAGAACAACAACGGTATCCGCTGCGATGATCGTAGCGGCTGGATGCTGCAAGCAAGCCCAAGAACACTTGCGGGCCGCATTTTCCCTAACGGTACCCTCCGGGTCGTCACCCCAGTGCACCTCGTCAACAACCGGAACGACAACATCAAAAACCATCCCCATGGATTTTAGGATTTTCGCCCGGCGCGGGGATGCAGATGCCAAGATCAAGGGAGACATATTCATGGGGAAGCCGTTTAAAGGTTTAGGGTCTCAGACTCAGAGCACATCATCGCCTAGGCAGCAGGCCTTCATCCGGCGATAAAGGGTTGCTCTGCTAATGCCTAGGAGTTTTGCCGCATCGGCGCGGCGACCATTGCTTGCTTGCAACGCGCTCAAGATACGGTTTTTATCGGACTCGGCAGCGTCGGGGTCTCCAGATCGAATAGACTTGGCAGCCGTAAGCTCAGGGGGCAAGTCCCCTAACCGAAGTGTCCCCTCCTTGCATCGAATCAAGGCAAACTCAATAGCATTGCGCAACTCCCGCACATTGCCAGGCCAACGATATGCAATCATGGAGCTCAATACGTCACGCTCAATACGGGGAACCTCCAAACCATACTCCAGGCAAATGTCGTGCGTGAATGCCTCTACCAATAAGGGTACATCATCGCGCCGCTCCCGCAACGGAGGCAGCGTCACCCGTGCAATTCGAATCCGATAGAGCAAATCCAATCGAAAATCACCTTTCTTCACTTCGGTCTCAAGATTCTTATTTGTAGCCGCCAAAATGCGAATATTCACCTTGCGAGGTTTTGTCTCCCCCACCCTAACAATCTCGCGTTGTTCCAAAGCCCGCAGAATACGCGTCTGGGTATTCATCGGAATATCACCGATCTCATCCAATAAAATGGTACCACCGTCGGCAGCCTCAAAAACACCCTTCTGATCGCTCACGGCATCCGTGAATGACCCTTTTTTGTGACCAAAAAGTTGGCTATTGATCAGTGAATCCGCCAGCCCCGCGCAGTTCACAACAATAAACGTCCCCTCCTTCGGAACTTGTCAATAAAAGTGAGACACATTCGTACATTTTCTAAGCTGCCTTTTC
>CAZNWT010000024.1:0-46866 GCA_964576795.1 uncultured Victivallales bacterium | reverse complement strand
AGGGTGGTTTTTCTCGTGCTATATTACGGCATCTCAAACGTGAACTGCTCTAGCTTAACACCTATGGGGACCGGGGACCGGGGGGGGGGGGGCAGACTGTCATACGACCCAGGCTCTCACGTTGTACAACCGCGTCGGGACGCCATGGTCCACCTAGTGGAAGCCAGTGCGCCCAGAATGGGCAGGCATCAGTCCCGCGTCTGCCCTTTGCCATAGATCACGTATTTGTAGGTGGTGAGTTCTTCAAGCCCCATGGGGCCACGGGCATGAAGCTTGTCGGTACTAATCCCAATCTCGGCTCCCATACCAAACTCGGCTCCATCCGTAAAACGCGTCGAAGCGTTAATATAGACCGTTGATGAATCAACTTCCTGCGTAAATGCCTTCTGGGCATTCTCGGATTCGGAGATGATCGCGTCAGAATGGCGAGACCCATAAGTATTGATATGCGCAACCGCATCTTGCACGGAATCCACCACGCGCACAGCAAGTGTGAGACTGAGATATTCTTCGTACCAATCGGCTTCGGTCGCCTCTATCATCGATGGCACAATACTCTGAGCAGTTGCGTCACCACGCAGCTCTACCCCTTTGTCAGCCAGAGCCTCAGAAAGCATCGGCAAAAACGTGGCAGCCACATCTTTGTGGACAAGTAGGGTTTCCATGGCATTGCAAACTCCAGGGCGCTGACACTTTGCGTTGATTGCAATAGCTAGCGCCATATCAAGATTTGCGGATGCATCGACATACGTGTGGCAGACCCCTTTGTAGTGTTTGATTACGGGCACATGCGCCTGCTCAGTGACGGCCCGTATTAAGGCCTCGCCCCCCCGTGGAATCACAAGATCAACATAACCTTCCAGTTGAACCAATTCACGAACAGCATCGCGGTCTATGGTGCGGATGAGCTGCACGGCGTGCTCCGGCATGCCCTTTTTCATACCACCGGCAATCAGCGTGTCGGCAATGATGGCATTGGAGTGCACCGCCTCTTTGCCTCCCCTCAAGATGACAGCATTTGATGTTTTGAGGCAGAGCCCAGCGGTATCCGCCGTGACGTTTGGACGGGACTCATAAATGATACCGATGACGCCAATCGGGACGCGTCGCTTCACGATCTCCAAACCATTTGGTCGCAACCAGCGGCTAATCTTGCACCCTACGGGATCCTTAAGAGCGGCAACCTCACGCAGACCGGAAATCATGCCATCGATTCGGGCCGGGGTCAGTAGCAGGCGATCCAGCATGGCAGACGACAGGCCTGACTCTCGACCCGCCTCAATATCTTTTGCATTTTCCGTTGCAATAACCGCTCGGCAAGCTTCCAGTTCATCCGCCATGGCTTGAAGCATCGCGTTCTTTTTGCGCGAATTACTCAACACCAGATCGCGCGAAGCACTCAGCGCCTGTGACCCAATCTGAATCATGTCATCGTGTAAACTCATCGTGATTTCTCCTGGAAAACTCAGGTTGGCAGCCATCAGACTGCAGAAGCAAGAATAAGGGTACCGCAGTCTTCGCCAGCCATAATACTGGTAAGCGCACCCGTTTGACGCCCATTTGCAATTACCGCACAGCACCCCGTTTTAGCAACAGATGCCGCCGCCTTCAGTTTGGTGGCCATTCCTCCTTTGGAGAGTTGCGAGTTGTGGACATTCACCAAAGCATAGGTTTTGCGATTAACAGATTCTAGGTAGCGAACCCGGCGGGTGCGCCCTTGTGCCCTGGACTCACGCAAACCATCTACCGTTGTCAGCAAGATGAGCAGATCAGCCCGAATCAGCTTCACCACGAGCGAGGCAAGATAGTCATTATCTCCGAGCGTGAGATCCGCCTTGATTTCTTCATCCGCAACGACATCATTCTCATTGATAATAGGGATCACCTTGTGCCGTATGAGCGTATCCATTGTACGCCTGGCATTGGTCAATCGGATCTTATGTTGGAAATCCGAGTGTGTAAGCAAAACTTGCCCCACTTTGCAACCCCGTTGCCCAAAGAACTCATCGTAGTATGACATCAGTCGTGTTTGGCCAATGGCGGCCGCCATCTGTAGTTCAGGAAGCGTTTCCGGGCGCGTTTTCATACCCAACGCTGCCATTCCCGCCCCCACAGCGCCAGAAGATACAACCACGACTTCGTGACCCATTGCCTGAATGGCCGCAATCTCGTGGACAAGGCTACGCATGCGTCTTTTATCCGGCCGCCCCGTCTTTTGAATCAGAACGCGACTCCCAATCTTGATTACAACCCGCCGGGCTTCCGGAATAACCGATCGGTATTTCAGCGATGATCTTTTCATTATAACTCCGCTGCCAAGTCCTTGATATAAGCAATCACATCAGCCCGCAAATCGGCATGTTTCAAAGCAAATGCGATATTCGTCTTAAGATAGTCAAGCTTGTTGCCTGCGTCATAGCGACGGCCTTTGAATTTTAGTCCATACATTGCACGGCTGGCCAGCAGCATATGCATGGCATCGGTCAGTTGAATTTCGTTATTCTTTCCGCGCTTCGTCTTGGCGAGACAATCAAAAATATCTGGCGTAAAGACATAACGGCTGGCAATCACCAAATTTGAGGGAGCATCTTCGGTGTCGGGCTTCTCCACAAAATCCTTTACCAGCATCACGTCATCATCAATGGCGCTACCATCCATAACACCATATCGACTCACACGATCCCAACTGACCTCCTCCAAAGCAACAACAGAGTCCTGATAACGCTCATAGACCTTCATAAGCTGCCCTATCACAGGGGTCTCGGAATCCAGAATCGTATCCCCCAAAAGAACCGCAAAAGGCTCTTCACCAATGTGATGGCGGGCGCAATACACCGCATCCCCCAACCCATTCATCTCCTTCTGCCAAACAAAGTGAATGTCTGCAATCGAGGAAATCTCACGCATCGCTTTGAGCTCTTCCAATCGCCCCTTGCGTTCCAACTCCCCTTCCAACTCAAAATTGCGGTCAAAATGCTCTTCAATCGCGCGCTTACCTCGGCCGATAACCATCACAATATCGGTAATACCCGAGGCGACGGCCTCCTCCACCACATACTGGATGACAGGGGTATCCACAACGGGAAGCATCTCCTTGGGAGAGGTTTTCGTTGCAGGCAGGAAGCGTGTTCCAAAACCTGCGGCAGGGATTACGGCTTTGCGTATCATAGGGCGTCCTCTCCAGCAGCGGGGGCAATATTAGGTACGAGAACCTTAATGCCACAGGGCTCACATGCCGCTTGTAAACGAACGAACATAGCATCATTATCAATCGTTCCGATAATGGCACCACCCGACCCCGTCAACTTAGCCGAAGCCCCCACAGAACGCGCAATACGAACAAGCTCCTGGTTGCCATCGTTGACGCCACCAAGAGCCATCCGGGTATCAAAATTCCGGTTCATGACCTTGCCAATCTGGGCTCCCGCACCACCGGTTAATGCAGTAAATACCTCATCGGTCATACCGACCCACGCTTCAATAGCGGCAAGCACATCCGGGTCACGGTCGAGATAACGGTGGCGCAATCCACTATGAAACACGCCAGAATTCTCGGCCAGCTCCGTACGATAAGCAATATAGAGAGGCGGCAGAAGTGCTGGGTCGAGCTCAACGTACTTACCATAGCCAGTTTTATTCATATTGGTTTCATCAAAGTCCATGTAGACAAGGCCCCGATAGGCCTGCGCCACACGATCCTGAAGCCCGGCAGATATCTGCAGCTCCTCTGTCTCCACCGAAAGGATCAGGTTGGCTAAATGGGGCTTGGGAATGGGAATGCCATAAAATGCCATCAAGGCTCTCATACAAGCGGTGATGATAGCACTGGATCCAGCCAACCCCACCAGATGGGGAATATCTGAATTATAGCGAAGGGTGAAATTACGGTCATGCAGGACAATGCCCTCTTGGCAGCAATAGTCGTGGAAGTGTTTCAAGGCTGCTTTAAGCAAGCGAATGCCACCATAGTAGCCAAATAGCTGAACATCATCTACCAGTGCGGAAAGACTGGCAAACCGTGAGTGATCACGCGTATTTGGCAAAATCTCGAGATCGGGGGTTTCATAAAGCACAACTTCAGCGCAGAAGTTTGTAAATGCAAAAGCAATCGTCTTGCCAAAATAGCCGTCGGACGGGTTTCCAATAAGCCCCGCGCGAGGATAAGACTTCTGCCTGATAATCATATTCACCGATTCCTATGGTTTTGTGAAACAGGGAAAAACGCTACCAAGCGTACCCTTGAGATGCAATCCTATATAATTCCTGAACGCGTCCATTTGCGTTGTTAAATTTCCGCTAACGGTCGTGAGGCATTTCTCGGTCTCTATAACCAAATTGCGCATGAACAAAGAACTCACATGATCCTGGGAGCGCTTTCAGCGCAATGACCACGCCATGGCAGTCATCATGCTGGACATGGACAACCTCAAGGTGATTAACGCCGCCTACGGCCACGCCATCGGCGACAACACACTCCGCGAGTTTTCTGACATTCTTTCAGAAGAGGCGCGAGCCTCTGATACCGTTGCACGATATGAAGGAAATGCGTTTGTGATCATACTCCCCCACATGCAAACAGATTCAGCTGCTACGGCATTGGCCAAGCGTATCGAGCATTGGAAATGCGTAATACCCTACCGAACTTTATTCTGCTCGTGGCGCTTCTTGATGATATCTTCAGCAATCGAGAATGGAACCGCCTCGTAGCGTTCAAAAGTCATAGAGAAGTTACCACGACCTGAAGTCATCGTGCGTAAATCGTTGGAATAGCCAAACATCTCACTCAGCGGAACCATTCCACGCACCACCTTGGCACCATGCAGTTCATCCATGGACTCAATACGACCACGACGGGAACAAATGGAGCCAGTAACACCACCCATATACTCCTCGGGGGAGATAACCTCAACGGACATCACAGGCTCAAGCAGCTCAGGCTGACCCTTCATGAACAGATTGCGGAAGCAAACCCTCGCCGCCTCAATAAAGGCGAACTCACTGGAGTCCACATCATGAGAAGAACCATCATAAACCGTCACCTTCATGTCCACAACCGGATATCCTGCAAAGGGACCCGAAACCATGGCTTTGATGACACCCTTCTTGACGGCAGGAATGTACTCAGACGGAATATTACCACCCTTAACCTCATTATCGAACGAGAAGCCAACGCCAGGGCCTTCGGGCTCAAGCCGCAAGTAACAGTGACCATACTGACCTCGACCACCACTCTGCTTCGAATGCTTATAGTCGCCCTCGATTATCTGCGTCGCAGTTTCGCGGTAGGCCACTTCAGGGCGACCCACATCGCACATCACACTGAATTCGCGCTTGAGGCGCTCCACAAGCACTTCAAGGTGCAGCTCACCCATACCGGAAATAATCGTTTCCGACGTCTCATCGTCAAAATTCACCGTAAAGGTAGGATCTTCATCCGCAAGGCGATGCAGCGCTTCTCCCAGCTTCTCATCATCACCACGGCTTTGCGGCTTGATGCTGATTGAAATCACTGGGGCCGGAAACTCAATAGTTTCCAATACAATGGGATCTTCCTTCGTGCAAAGCGTATCGCCCGTACGCGTGTCGGCCAGCCCCACAATCGCCACAATGTCGCCGGCACGGGCTTCATCAACATTCTCCTGATGGTTCGAATGCATGCGAATAATACGGCCCACACGCTGTTTCTTCTCTCGCGAACTATTCCAAACATTTACGCCCGACTCCAGCACACCGGAATAGATACGAATGAATGTCAGTTTGCCATTATGCTTATCTACCATAATCTTAAACGCCAATGCAGAGAAGGGAGCATTGTCAGAATTCTCGAATACCTTCACGGGTTCCGTCGGATGAACCGTGAGCTCAACATCTTCGGGGGAAGGCAGGAAATTAACGACACCATCAAGTAGTGGCTGTACACCCTTGTTCTTGAAAGCCGATCCGCAAAAAACGGGGATAATACGGCGCGCAATTGTAGATTCGCGAACAACGCCACGAATTTCATCTTCACTCAGCTCACCGCCCTCAAGAAACTTTTCAAGCAACTCATCTGACTGCTCAGCACTTTTTTCAACAAGGTTGGCACGCCATGTATTGGCCTCCTCAAGCAGCTCTTCAGGAATATTCTCGATATGGAATGTAACCCCGCTGTCACCATCCTCAAAGATAATAGCCTTCATCTTGATCAAGTCGACCACACCTTTGAACTTGTCTTCCTTGCCAATCGGAATCACAACTGGAACCGCGTTGGCACCCAACACGTCCTGAATGCTCTTTACAACAGCAAAGAAATCTGCCCCGGTGCGATCCATCTTATTAATGAAAGCAATCTTTGGAACACCGTACTTCTCACTCTGTCGCCAGACTTGCTCAGACTGAGGCTGCACGCCACCCACGGCACAGAACAGTGCAACAGCTCCATCAAGAATACGCAAACTACGCTCAACTTCGGCAGTGAAATCCACATGACCGGGGGTGTCGATCAACGAGATCTGGTGATCCTTCCATTCCGCCGTTGTTGCAGCCGATGTGATGGTGATACCGCGCTCTTGTTCCTGGTCCATCCAATCCATAATGGCAGCACCATCATGTACCTCACCAATTTTGTGCGTGCGCCCACAATAATAGAGAATACGCTCGCTTACAGTAGTCTTTCCGGCATCAATATGGGCCATGATACCGATGTTTCTAATCTTCGAAAGTGGTTTTGTCCTAGGCATGGTATACTCCGTGGCGCTAATTATGACTTCTGATTTGCCGAAATAGCGGCGTAACTTGCGGTAAACCGGATGCTTTTGCAAGCTAATAACAGAAGGTGTAAGCGAAGTTCACTTTTTGCTGTCAACCAGAATCTCCACCTCTTATGATGGCCCTTCCCTGTCAGGGCACGGAATACACGTTGCGTCGTGTAGCCGGGAACAAGAAAGGTACATTTGTCGTATGTTAAAAATCATCACAGCATTCACCGTTGCCTTAACCCTATATACGGGTACCGTCTATGCCCAATCGGCATCCCAAGTCACCCGTGATCCTGAGGCCTCCAAACAAATTTTCAAGGACGTTAGCTCCCGTCTCGAAACAGGCGGGGATCTGTTTATCGTCGCCAATTTAGACGGCATGGTGGAAGAGTATGTCGGCCTCGCGACAGAGCTAGCACGCCTGCTGCCTGCCTCTTCCGGTGGGACAATACCTCCCCCCTCACAAATCGCGTCCAAGGTCGCTGCATTTCTCAAACAAAACGGATTCTACGCCGTCAAAGGTGCGGGGCTCAGTGTTGTTCCACAAGCGAATGGACTCAACAGCGTGAGAATGTTCACCAGCCGCGATGCCGCCGCTGCCCTCCTTCCCCTCTGGCGCGGAACGGTTGGCACGAGACCATCCAGCATGGAGTGCCTCTCTTATATGCCTCAGGACACGGTTATGGTAAGATCCGGAACAGCAGATTTGAGTGCGCTCTGGACCCTAATCATAAGTGGAATCAGCGAAATCGGGGGCGAAACGGCAGAAAAAGGGATGACCGCACAATTGACCATGGTTGAGCAGATGCTTGGTGTTTCTGTCGATGCAATGCTGCAATCACTACAGCCCGAGGGCGCTGTCTCGATCCAACTCTCAACAACTGAAAAAGTGACAATACCGATTGGACTCCTGACCACCGACATTCCAATGCCATCAATGCTTATCTTGACCCGCGTTAAAGATGACACGCTTCTCAACACCGTTAAGAAGATCTTCGGCACGACAATACCCATGCCACTCACCGAAACACTTGCGGGAGAAACTACGCTTTATACAATTCCCTTCCCCTTACCCACACCGATCCCTCTTCAGATCACACTGGCGCGGCATGGTCAATACCTACTCATCGGAACGACTGCCGACATCGTATCTCAAGCCATTACAGTAGCAACCGAAGGCAACGGGCTCAGAAGTAATCCCGAATTCGTAACAGCATTTTCAGGCTCAGAGACGAACAATAACGGCATCATCTTTGCGAGCAAACGGCTGGGGGAAACCCTTGCTGACGTCCAAGGCAATATCATGGAACAGAGCATGGCGGCCAACCCCAATGCTAAAGCGAGCATGGGGCTCGCGCGCAATTGGATGGGCAAGCAATTCAGCTCAACCGAAGCCTTCACGATTATGAATTACAGCAGCGGTATCAAAATTTCTGGCTGTAGCTCCTCCGGGGGGCGTGAACTTGTGGGCAGCATGATGATGGCCCCCATCGGGATGCTTTCCGCCATTGCGATTCCATCATTTATGAAGGCTCGCACAACGTCCCAAAAGAACACCTGCATTAACAATTTGCGGCAGCTCGATTCGGCAAAAGAGCAGTGGGCCATGGCATCCGGAAGCACAGACGGCACCGAGCCTGTAGAAGCAGAAGTGCTACAATACATAAAGGGTGGCGTCATGCCTACCTGTCCGCAAGGCGGAACCTATACTCTCAATGCCATTGGTGTTGAGCCCACCTGCTCACACCCAGATCATTCCCTACTCGGGCATTAGGACGCGACGGCCTGAATGGCGGTAGATATGACAGCAAACGCGTGGATTGAACGTCTGAGATTACAACCCCATCCCGAGGGTGGTTGGTTCCGTGAAGTGTATCGCAGCCATGAGCATATCGCTCTGGACGCCCTTCCGGAGCGATTCGACGGCAGTCGGGCATTTTCGACGGCAATCTACTTTCTCCTAAACACGGGGGAGATATCGCGGCTCCATCGCATCCAACAAGATGAAGTCTGGCATTTCTATGATGGTGATCCATTGGAGCTGCACCGGATTCGACCGGATGGCGAGCACATCACAACCTCGGTAGGCATAACCAACGATGCACAACCACTTGCCGTTGTTCCTGCTGGCGACTTCTTCGGCGCACGCGTCATAGGCGAAGGGTTTAGCCTGATTGGCTGCACCGTCGCCCCCGGCTTTGATTTCGCCGACTTTGAAATACCCTCGCGCGACGAACTCTATCAGCGCTTTCCACAGTATGGCGAACTGATCCAGAGTCTGACATAGTCCAAGCGCTCTGCTTTGTTAAAGATCTGAACCGCGGATCTCACGGATGGGTACGGAAGGATGGCCTGTGGGGAGTGGGTCTCCTAAGATCGGTTCTAGCTTTGAGTTAGAAGTCGTCCGAAAAGGTTTTCACTCATAGTCCTCCTCATGTGATCATTTTCTCCGCATTGCGATGTAAAATATTATGCCGGTCTTCGTCCGAAAGGCGCGCATACAGCACCGCGCCGGCGGCGTAGTCCGGGCTATACCAGGGCAGGTCTGTTCCGAACAGGATCTTCTCCGAGCCGGCCTGCTCTACAAAATACTCAATGACGCCGTTGACATGCAGGGCTGAACCCAACGCCGAGGGTGTGCCGCTGCCGGCAGGCAGAACGGAAAAGTCGTGCGAGGCATAGACCGCCGTGAGTTCCAGGAAAACGTTCGGATAGGTGCGGGCAATACGGGCGGAGGTCTCCCAGTCGCCGAAGCCGCAGTGCCCCATGAGCAGCTTGGCATGGGGATAGCGCCGGGCCAACCGCTCGACATGCTGCGGCGAATTGAAGGCGCTGCCACCCCACGTGTGGATCATCACGCAAAGACCACGCTCGTTCGCGCACTCGAACGCCGGGGCATAGTGCGGCTCGTCCACCGGATAAGCGTGATAGTCCGGCAGGACCTTGAAACCGATGAACCCCTGCGCCTGCGCAAACCCGGCCGCCGCCTGTTTCCAAGAGGCCTCGTAATGGGGGTTCACGGCCCAATAACCGAGAATGCGCCCGGGATATTTCTCGATGGCGGCCTGCATCGCGCGATTGCCGCGCTCGAAATCGCCCAACAGCGCCTCGTGAGCCGAACAGACGATGGTGCGAACTCCACAGCGGTCCAAGGTCACCAGCATACGCGCCCCATCCGCCGCCGGGAGATAGGCACCAGGGAACTCAGCCCAATGGCCGTGCATGTCCACGATCGGGCATGCCGCCGACCGGCCGTGGGCGAGGAGCTTGGAGACCAGAGGGGACGCGCCTGCGTCGGACCTCTCGGACTTGTCAGACTTGTCGGACAGGTCAGACGCCCCACCCCACCCGAGCAGCCGCCGCAGATTCCCGCCGGCGATGGCGACGCGGGCGGTCTCAGGGACAGCCGCACCAGCCAGACAATGTTGCGCCCCGCCAGCGGCGTTATCAGGAAAGCCAGACCCGAAGAGCAGGCGTTCCGCTCCATAGCGGACCACAAATTCCTCGATCAGGCCCTCTACCAGCAGACCGGAAGTCTCGAGGTGCAGGTTCACGTAGCGGTCCAGCAGTGGCCGGAGATACCGCTCCACGCTGTGAGGTCCCTGGCTCATCGCCACCACGGTCAGTTCCGGGCAATCGCGCAACAGATCGCCGATGGTCAGGCAATCGGCCTTGACCAACAGCGGGATGCGGTGCGCCGCCAGCATCTCCAGGTGCGGACCGAAGGTGGCACCATCCAACCGGTAGCGATGCTCGCACGGAAAAGCGCGCAACGCGCGGACGTTATCGCGCTGCAATTCCGCCAGCAGCACATCCGGCAACGGAAGTTCACCCGTCTGCGGCGGCAGCAGTGTTCGCACCGGCAGGAGGCGCGGCTGAGAGCGCAGTTCGTCAAGCGCCAGCCGGTCGTAAATCGCCGGCGCACCGAAGCGCTGGTTTACGTGGTACGCCAGCGCCGCGCCGATGCCCGTGAAGTCCATCTGCTCCAGCAGGTCGGCCGGCGTGGGGGCAAACCGGAACGGCGGCTGCGGTGGCCGCCCGTACCAGCAGTTGCAGTCAAAAAGATTCATGTGTGAAAGATCTCCTTCATCGGAACCCAACACGTCCTGCCGGGCACAGCCCCTGGCGCCACCTGCAACGGCAGCATCTGATCCTCCCACTTCCGGCAGGCGGCATCGTCCATCATGAGTCGCGTGACCTCCGCAAGATCGGCGTTCTCGGGCAACTCGAAATACGAGAACAACTGGCGCCCATTCCTGAAGATGCTGTAGTTGCGGATCCCGGTGCGCGCGATCACAGCAAGCACCTCGGGCCAGACCCCAGCGTGCAGCCGATCATACTCTGCCTCGGCTCCCGCCCTCAATTTCGTCACCCGACCATATCGTTTCATGTGTCCACCATTCACTGTCTACGGGTGCTCAGACCCGCACGCACCGGAAGCCCATCGCTTCGGCAAACACTTCGATTTCGCGCGCCGTGGCCCCGAGCCCGAGCGACAAGTGATGGCTCGGCCCCTGCTGGCACCATGCATCCATGAACTCATGGAGCGGTTGCCCCAGCTTGACCCGGCAATTCGGATTCCCGATGTTCAGGATCGGCCCCGGCACCACCTCCGCCACGCTGTAGATCAGCTTGAACGTATCGCCGGCACCGAACTGGGTTAGATTAAGCAGCGTGATCGGCCCCTGCTTCATGCGGAAGTCAATCCCGAGCCCGTGGCCGGTCTTGCCATGATGCACTTCCAGATGCTGCAGTTTCGGCTTACCCTCGGCCACATTGATATTGCTGGGGCCGTCATGCCCCACGAGCAGGACATCGGCCTCGTAATCCATGGCAAAGAACTCCAGGAACATCCCGCCCGCCCCCAGCAGGTCATGAATTTTCATGGCCATCGCCGTCTTGACATCGCCCTCGGTCACGCCGGGCCGGCCAAGCGCTGCTAGACGCGAAACGGCCAAGGCCGACTGCGACCGGAGCTGCGTCACGAGTTCCTTCTCGCCCCACCAGTAATAGCCGAAGGCGCTGATGTCGTGCTTCCGGATAACCTCGTCATACGCCACCGCGGCCTGGGCTGAAAATAACAGGTGCTCATCGGTCACCGTGGCATCCACCTCGTACATGGCGCGAAACTGGCCCACCATGTCCTTGATCTGGGCCTTCGTGACGCGGCGGTATGCCTCCTCGATTTCCTCTACCTCCGGGCGCTTGAGCAGACGGCCCGTGGCCTTGAGCACGCGATGCTCGTCCGTTGGCATATCGGTCATGTTGGTGTAGGTATTGCCGATCACCCCGAAATTCAAACTGCGGAATACCCGCGCGGCGGCGGCGCCGCGGATGTCGGCGCCGAGCTCCTGCCAGAGCCGTTCCTGACCGAAATGACCGGAGATCACGCGGAAGGGCTTGCCCAGGCGTACGAGTGTGCCAGCATACTCTGGGATGCAGCAGGGGCCTTCGTGGAAGAGGTATTCCGCGGTGTCGGCCTTGACGTAATCGTAAGCACTATCGGCGTGGACATTAAGCAGACGGATCGGAACCGAAAGCTCCTTGACCGCCGGAACCATGACCATGCCAGTGGTATAGCCCAATGGGATCACCAGCACGAGGTCGACTCCCTTGTTGCGAAAGAAGAGCCCCGCCGCCTCTGCCTTTTCAGGCGTATCCGCAAGACCGGGGTTCAACACCTCGCCAAAGACACCCAAACGGGCCTCCAGCGTCTTCAACATCGCCAATCCCTTCTCCTTGAGTCCCGGGAACTGGCTCCAGTAGAACATGTGTCCCGTCGGCAACAGGCCGATCCGGGGGCGGGGTAGACGGGAGGCGAGAGAAGATTCCATTGTTTATTCTCCAGTGTTCAGTGTCGGTGTCAGTGTTCGGTTTTAGGTGTTCGGTTTTCAGTTTTCTGGCGGGAGTACAACAGGGGCTGTGCACCTGCTGCTCAGCGCTCGCGCAGCCCGCGCTGTACTGCCGTATTTAAAGCAAGTGTTCCGTAGTCTGCATTTGAATACTGGATTCCCTGCCACTCGCACAACAGTTTCAATTCCTCGGTAAAATCACCGGCAATACCGTTCCAATGGTGTCCGGCACCACAGCGGGCGATGTGCTGAAGAATCGCATCCGGATTCTCCTTGAAACGCACTTTCAGCGGTGTGCCTTCGTAGGACAGGTCTGTCGCAACGCCCTCACCCTGCAGAACCGCCAACCGCAGACCGTCAGGGCCGTACATCAGGTTGGCCAGGGTCACCGGCCCGCGCAGGTGCGTAGCATAGCAGACCGCCAGACCGTCCTTCGTCTCGATGGAGCAGCGCAGGCAAACGTCTTTTGGTCCGTCCGCCAAATCGAACGCCCCGGCGCCGCAATGGGAGAAAAGCACTTCGTTGCTTTCTGGATACATGCGCAACCAGTCGCCATTGAAGGCCGGACGCCCAGTGAGGCGCGCGAAGAGCTGCATAAGGATCGTCGAGTGCAAGTCCCCCTCGCAGGCGGCGGCAATGCCGTTATCGTTGAGTTTGGCCACACCTAGGCAGATTTTCGATTTGAGATGGGGGAAGCAGTTCAACGATATCGCGTCAAGGCAATGCCGTTCCACCAGGCGCCGGGCCGCCAGATAGTAGCGACTGGACTTCAGGCCATCGGCTTCCAGCGCCGTGACTTCGCCGACGGAGCCTTTGATATCCTTCCAGGCGGCGGCCACCTCGCGGTCCGGAATCGCCTTCGCCAGTTCGTAGAACTCCTCAACGGGCAGCGTGACCACAGTGGTCCCGAGCAGTCGTTTGAGCGCATACTCATCCGTGGCCATGCTGAACATGATCGGACACTTCCCGCCGCAATAGCCCACGCGCATCGTGCGAAGAAGCCTGACGGCCAAGGCCGCGCGGGAAAAGATGAGGAGTTGATCAAGGCTGGTTTCGGCTGCATCCCTAGTAGGCCGGGAGCTACGTCGCCCAGCATCGGCAGGCAACGTAGTGTCCGCCGTAGCGTCCGGAGCCGCAGGCAGATCCGCGCCAACCACCTGATAGCGTTTCCCAAGATTGAACAGCGTCGCGGTGATCAGCGGGCCGCAGACCACCGAAATGCACTGCATCTCACGCTCGACACACCAGAGGAAGATCGGTCTGTCACAGGCCTCGAGCAACTCAACGATGTAATGATCAGGCACAAACGTCGTGATGACCGCGAGGATGCAATCCACATCTGCCCGGGCCAGTTCCTCTCCAACCGCATGGGCATCGGCCTCGTTGAGCACAAACCGGCCAGCGACGACCGCTTCGACCTGTTGCGCGGCAAGAATCTGCCGCATCTCGGCGAGTTTTCCCGGCCCAAGTTCCTCCCCCAGATTGTAGCCGGGATAGGCAAGACCGATGATCCCGATGCGCGGCATGTTAGCTCTCATATTGTGACTCCAGAATTGCAGAACGAAACTACCTGATAATCAACAGACCTTTCGAAATTTATGAGCACCATTTTCCCACATCGCCGGTTCATTTGCACTTGAATAGATTGGTCTTATTATGTATATTTTGGTCATGACACGACGACAAGGAATCGGGCCACTCAGCCACCGTCCATTTCTCGGGTTAACACCAGGCCATCTGGGGCGCATTAGTTATGCAGGCATGAATGAACCGGTGGTGATACAGGAACGCATGCGGATGCGGTACTGGAACACCTATTCGGTTGTCTATGTACGCACTGGCAAAGCCCGGTTCGAGGACGAAACCGGTCGAGATATCCCGGTTGGCGCTGGCGACCTGATGCTAATGTTCCCCCGCCATGGCTATCGCTATCTGAACGACCCTGCGATTCCCTGGTCTGAGATTTTCGTCCAGTTCGAGGGACCCGTGTTCGATTTATGGCGCAAGACCGGCCTGATCCGCCCCGCCGATCCCGTTTGGCGGCTGGAGCCGTTGTCCTACTGGTGGCCGAAACTTGCAGCCATTGCCGCGCCGCGCACGGAACGCGATCAGGAACCCACCCTGCACCGTGTCTGCCTGTTGCAGTCTCTTCTGGCTGAAGCCTACAATGCCGCCAATCGGAACGAACGCGACAAGGAACAGGATGACTGGCTGGCACGTGCCTATTCCCTGCTGGAAGAGAACCTCGGTGGCTACCCGGACTGGGAGGCACTCGCCGGGCGCCTCGATCTTTCCTATGAGCGGTTTCGCAAGCGGTTCCGGGCTCTGGCCGGCCAGGCGCCCTCCCAATACCGCACCCTGCGTCGCATCAACTGGGCTGGCGAACTACTGAAGAACCGACGTCTCCCCCTGGCAGACATCGCCACCACCTGCGGCTTCCACGACGTATTCCACTTCGCCAAACGGTTCCAGCAAGCCACCGGCCTCACCCCCGCCCAGTTCCGCCTGCGCCATTGACCCGTATAACTGGGTGCTGCTCAAGCCGATTTTGGACGGAAGGCGATGGACGTCAGGAACCACAACCCCATGAACACAACCAGAGCGGATACCAGCGTACCGAAACCCTTTGCCGCATTTACCTTGCCCACTTTGAATGAAACGCTCAATTCGCCCTTCGGATCGACTTGCAGTGCACGCGTGAACCGGAAGGAACGCCCGTGCTCCGGCATCGCAATCCGAATCGCCTTTACCACACCCGCGGCGGCGGCCTGTTGATCCAGCATCTTCTCAGACACCGCATCCAGAGCATCGTTGTCCGTCGCAGAAAGCTGCTGCTCAACGCGCTGCGCATACTCCTGGGTGAAGTTACCCTCCTGAAACTCTTCCATCTGCCGCACCTGCTGTTCATCAATCGCATTGTTACGGAAACGGACCGCGCCCCGACGATTCACCAGCCCCATTTTGAATTGCTGCTTCGTCAGGTTGCGCAATTGAACGCGGGCATCCTCATTTAGATCGTCCTGACCTACGGAGTAGTTCAACGCCTGCTGAAATGCCTTCATCGCCTCCTTTTGACGACCACCCTTGGCCATCTGCTCACCAGCATCCATCACATCCCGCGCTTTCTTCCATGTCTCCTCGCGCTGGCGCTTGTTGTAGGCCATATAGTAGTCGGTATCGAACACCTTCATCGCACGGGAATCGGGCACCAAATCCATCGTGCCCCCAAAGCCATAGTAACGCGATTGCGGCAGCACGAAGAATGCCCACTCGATGTCATTGAGCGGCAACCCCTCAAACGTCGGCGCAACAACCTTGTGCTCATGCTGCAGGCCGCCCCCTTTGATAGATCCGGCATAGACGAGTTCCACTGAAGATACAGACTCGCCTTCCTGCTCTTCCAAAGGAATACAATAGAGCGCCTCATCTCGCGACGTAGACACCTCTTTACCATTAACGAGCACCGTCCAGAGTGAGTCATCTACATTCGGTAGCGCCATACGCAAGAAACGAAGATCACCAACCGAAAGACGCAGCGTCAGGCGCGTGAGCAGTTTGCGATTGCCCGAAACCACTGACGTCATGCGCACCTGGCTGATGCTCGCTGGCAGCACGCTGGCCGAGTCGTGCCGCACCACTGACAGCGGCAACTCATAATCTGAACGCACGGTGCGGTAACAGAGGATGGCATCGGAAAGGTCTCCCGCCCCAAATACCGCGGGAATACTTCGCGGATCCTCAGCCTTCAGGCCCTCAAGACCCTCGTCTGGAACCACCTGTACGCGACCGCCGCACGTCACAACCAGATAGCCACGCTGCCCCTCGGTATCAACCGTTTTCAGCGGTAACACCTTTACGCGACGCTCCTCATGATCGAACGGCACCTGAAATCCCACCGTCATCGCAAAGCTGTTCTCAACCTTACCATGTAGCTCAATCTGCCAAATTCCCTTTTCGGTATCAATCTCATGGACGCGAGCAATGTTACGTCCTGTTACGGTCAACGCCACATTGGGGAGCGGGCTCTGCAAACGGAATGTCTTCACCCCGGCATTCTCGATTTTATAATTCACAAATGCCTGGCACTTGAGCATGCCTTCAGTCAGATCCACCCACTGCAACACCTCAGGCTTGATCAACGCTTCCAGCACCTCTGTTCTGAGAACGATTGACCATGTGGGTCGCAGAATATCAAACACCAGCACTCCTGACTGCGTAATCCCGACTTCGCTAGCCTTCTTGATGTCCACCCCTCGATGCGTTTCCACCATCATGCGCACGCCACGCTCTCCCGATATCGTCAACCCACCGGCATGTTTAGCTGCATCGGCCACATACACACGCGGCACCGTAATCTGCGACTCAATTCCCTTTCCCATTCGCGCCACAACCAGATTGATCTCCGTCTGGTCGCTAACATATCGGTTGAAATACACGGCAACCCCGCGACCGCCTCCAATATCCTCAGTGTCCAGCCCTCCCGGTGCAATCTCATCCCAATGGCTAACATCGCACCCCGACAGTGTCTCAACATCAAAATCTGCAGGAATCCCCAAACGCGTTGAGAAGATACCAGACTTGGTAACCGTCAATGCAATCCGGGTCGAAAGTACGATGCGCTCATCGGCAATCGAAAGCGCCCCCTGTTCCACCACACGAATTTCAGGAAGAACACGCTCGGCGTGAACGGCAATGGCCACCTTCTCAGGCCGGTCATAGCGAAATGCACGCCGGATGGTGATCGGACTACGGCGGTTACCCGTCAACGCCGCCCCAGCCGCCGCACTTGAGAAATCCTCGATATTCATTGGATTCACCGTGTCGGAATCCTCCACCCGAACCTGAACCGTATCGGGTGCTGCAATTGCCATTGCCCCGCGCTGCCGAGCGCTTCCCTGGACATTCAGCGCGCCAAGTGTAGCGCCATAAGGTAAACCATCACTGGAAACTTGGGTCTGAACGCTCAACACAAAATCTCCCGTGACCGGTTGCTTCAAGATGGCTTCAAGCAGACGGGTATCGGGGTCAAAGCTCCACGTTGCAAGACCCTGCGCTTTGACCGAGGTTACACTCATATCCGCCGGAACCCCAATTTTGAGCTCCTTCATTTCGCCCTGCGCAATCTGATAGCGCACCACGTGAGTCAGATCCACAACCCCCGAAAGCAGAGATGCAAACGTGTTGACCTCGCTGAAGAAGACGACCTCCTCCAGCGTTGTCTTACGCACACGAGGGCGCCACGAGAATACCGCTTTCCCGATAGGGCCCAGAACCGCCTCTACCCTTGTCGTTCCCTTCTCTTCTTCGCTCCGAAACAGTACGGCCTGTTCAACCCGAATATCCATACCGCTCTCCGGCAATTCAACTGTCACTCGGTTACGCATATTCTCAAGCATCGGAACCGAGGTCATCCACCGGCCGTCGACTTCAGTCACAGGCGCACGGAAATTCAAAACCACCCTATAGGTTCCCGATCGCAACACATTCAGAACATACCCCTCCTCACCACTCTCAATCGTGGCATGCCGCGAATTGAGGTCATATTCCATCAGAACACACGTTTTCGGAATCACTACAAAAGAGACGGGGGCATCGGCCTCGAACTCAAGCGTGAGGGAGACTTCCGCACTCTGTTCTATCTCGCGCGATGAGGCTGGGCCCGTGATCGCCATCGTGACTCGGTCCATGATAGGGATCGCGGTCGATTCTATTTGAACCTGCTCTGTTGCCAACGCCCTCACCCCTCCTGACACAAGCACGACAACAACGATGGCGACCACAACCAACCACCGCACCACGACGAAGCCCGCCGCATCATTGCCGTCATCATCCTCAGATCCGGATAGAGGAAGATCATCAAACGGCGCCAAGTCATAAGCCGATTGCGACGCGTGACGAAGCTCCAATTTGCGAGCATGCGACCGCTCCCTAAATCGGCAACCCATGCCCCATAGCCCAACAAGAAGGGCAAACCCCTTTGGCACTGCAAGCACCAGAACCCGCCAAAGGCGCTGCACAATCCAGAGGACGACCTTGAAGCACCAGCCACACAGCATTGCAATGCGCTTAAGCCCAAACCGGACAAACAGAAACACAAACAACACCCACACCAACACGGCCAGAATCGAACGCCCTGCCGCACACTGCGCAGCACCCAACACAACAGCAGTCAATGCGGCAGATACCACCACAGGGCGCTTGACGACCAGTAGGCCACAACCCAGAAGGACGATGCCAATCAACAGACCTGCAACCATCAGACGTGGTGAACTCCCCGCACCCATCCAAGCCGGAACCACCGAAAGGTCCAAGCGCAACGGACGTTCGCCGGCCAGATTCACAGAACGAATAAAGGACTGCGAGTTGCTGCCTCCAAAACCGCCAGACAGAGCACGTCGAAGCGTATACCGCGAGGAGCACATGGCCCGACCCAATCGGTATACCTTACGCAGAACCCCGCCGATGCCGTAGCGATGCGGAGCTGCTTCCGGGGTCATGTTGCCATGCGTTGTGGCAATCGACAGCCCCTCCGGAACGATAACCTTCCAGCTTGCAAACGTGGCATGAGTACCCTCCAGCGTCGGCGCATCCAGGCGAAGCCCTTTCACTCCGCTCTTCCAAAACCCAAGATCGCCCAACGCTTGTGCATATACCAACTCAATAGCAATCGCAGTATTAGGATTCTGCGGACGGTTCACGGGGATCAACACTTCATCACCCTTCTCCTGAGAGAGGACATCCACCTTATTTCCATTTTCGTCGACAACCTTAATCGTCCACAGATCTACTCCGGCAGGAACCTTGACGACTAAATACTGCCGCGAAGCATTTTTAATATAATAGAGCGCCCTCGTAACCGCCCCACCCTTCTTACTAAGCTGCGTGCTGAGCTTTACATAATCCGCAATCTGTCCCAGCAGGGGTTCAGTATCGAAAGGCTGAATCTGCATCGACACCGTATGGGGATTCTTGACGTATTTATACGCCTTGATGATGGGATCATTGACAGGAGAAGAATAGGCACTGGGAATCTCATCGCGGTCGATGTGAATAATTGAGCCGGGAGGCGTCTTAGACTCCGTAAGCTCCAGGCTAGCCGAGCTTGCGAGCGCGATATACCCCACCTCACTATCGGTATCGAGCGTTTCGATCCCCCCCGCCTCAATGACCGCGCCTTCATACTCAAATTGTTTGTCAAAGGTTACCAGCAGTGTGTAATCCCCGATCACCTTGGTCTGAAGACGCACCATGCACACATCACCCTCACGTTTCCACCCCTCAATGTCTGCACCCGTAAACTCCACCGTCTCAATCGCCTCCGGAACCCGGACCCGGAACTCCTGAACCGGGGCGCCGCTGATATGATAGGTGATCGCCGCGCTGCAATACATGACGCCCTCGCCCAGTGAAACGAGATGAAACACCTCCGTATCAATCGCGGGCTGCGTGCGCTCAATCGCCATCGACAGCGACCAATCGCCCGTCTTAAAGCGAAAGGCCTGCTGAGCCCCCGGGACCCGCATCGGGGCCGAGCCCGTATGCACCTCTTGCAACGCTGCGCTCTCGGACGCTTTCAGCCGCATCCCCTTCTCCGCAGCAACCACCAGATAGCCACGCTCTGACTTGGCACCCAGCACCGCAAAATGCGGTGCAGCAAAATCAACAGCATCGCGTTTCAACGAGCGCTCCATCCGCACCGTGATCAGGGCGGTGCCATGAACCGCTTGGCGAAAAGGAACATAGATGATGCGTTTGCCATTTTTCTCCCGCACGTCCGTATCCGCTTCAGAAACATGTTGTCCTATGACGCTCGTCACCGTCCACTCGGCATCCGGATCGGTTTCAATTCGAATTTCGCGAGCCGGAGCATCTTTGACATCAATCTCTACCGAAGCATTGAGCGTCAACTCATTGTCCGCCAAAAGCAGGACCAGACGATTGTCAGCCGTAAAGGTTGTCACGATATCGTCTGCATTGATCTCCAGCGTGTAGGGGGCACTCGCAAATTGATACGCATACATGCTGCGAGCCGGCGTGGCGCGGGGAGTTGCCCCTTCCAAATCTCCCAGCGTAACGGTTGGAAACGCGGCCTGATCCACCTGCGTAAGTCCAGCAGCTTTGGCAATCTGAAGCTTGATGGCACTGTCCGTACCCACCAGAAGAAACCCACTTGTGCGGATAACACCACGGGGCGTCAGTACGGGAAGCGTGGAGCGCGATGGAAACTTCGGCAGTACCATTTCGCTTTCCACGCGAAGCCGATAGAAATCCTCCTTCGCCCGACTTAGCGCCACAACAAGGCAAGGGCACTTGGGATCATCACGATCAATACGCCAGCCTTGAATATCTTCGCCCGTCACTTGAGTTACACTGATATCCGGCAGATCCAATACGAGCTCCTTGAGCTCTCCCTGAATCACGCGATAGGTAAAAATGGTATCCAGGCGCATCGCACCCACACTCGCGGTCGCAATCGCATTGGCATCGCACGAAACGACCAATTCAGAATCAAGTTTCTTCACCTCTGGCTTCCACTGAACCTGAAAGGAATCGGTGATGCCAAGAAACGCCGTGACCTCGGTCTTCTCCGCTTCATTCTTGGCCCGCTCTATATTGAGAGCCCCGGGAAAGCGCACCTCAAGATCGTCGCGGTCACAAACAACCGAGAGTCGCCGAATACTGGCAGCCGGAATAGAAAACTGCGTATGCCGCCACTCTCCCTCTTTGATCGCCCGACTCGCAAACCGGAATTTGATGGAGGACTTGCCCGACCGCCAAAAAGAACCCCTCTCAAGCTTCAGCAAATACTGGTTGCCCTCACGCACCAGTTCGGACCCTTTTGGCAGCTTGCTTTCCAGATAAGCCACGTCGCCAACCACAAGCGGGATGGAAGGTGTCTTACCTTTTGCCTCCACATCGAATGACAAATCGAAAACAATATTCTCACCCTCAATGGCACCCTCAAGCGTAAGATCCGAAACCGTATAATCCGAACTCGCACCGAATGCCATCATCCCCGCACTCAGCAGCGCCACAACTCCCGCAATCCACCGTTTCATTTTGCCCCCTTCAGTTTTGGTTTAGTTCATTTAAATACTATTCGCACGCACGTCGGGTCAGATCGCCGTAAAAGAGATGTAAGAAAGCTGTAAGCCTACTGCCCACGGCTCATGCTGTCGGCGCGATCCACAAGGCGCAGCAACTCCTGCACATGTTTATCCAGAGGTAGATCCAAAGCGACCGGGCGAAGCACAGCGGCCACATCCTCTGTCGACGACCCTTTTGCAAAAGGACTTCCACGTAGGATCTCGGAAAACTCGGAAACCGCAGCCGCCAGCTTGAAGCGGGGGAGCGCAGCATCAAAACGGGGCAAAACATCGCGCTGACGAACACGATGCTCAATCTCCTCAACCGCACCCGTGTCGATGCGACGATACCGCACCCGCACCGTGGCAATGACATCGTCAAGCGGCAGACATTGTGCGCCATAAAGCACGGGTTTCGTAGGCGGTGGAGCCAACTCAAGTTCATAAAGCGCGGTCACCGACTGACCCGAGCCCACTTCACCTGCGTCGATGGCATCATTCCGGAAATCCTGTTTCTTCAGCTGGCGATTCTCGTATCCCAATTGACGATAGCGGGCCACATACTCTGGGCTGTACTCAACCTGAATCTTCACGTCCGCCGCAATCGTATTGAGCGTCGCCGACAGATCGTCGATAAACACGCGGCGCGCCTCCGCTATGGAGTCGATAAAGGCATATGCCCCATCCCCCTTGTTCGCCAGCGTTTCCAGCATCGTGTCATCATACGTTCCCATACCAAAACCAAAGACCGAGCAAGAGATGCCCTGACGACGAAACGCCTCAACCTTTTTCAGAATATCCTCAGCCGCTCCGCTCCCTAGGTTGGCAACACCATCCGAGAGCAGCAACACGCGATTCTCCCCCTTCGGGATGAAGTTCGCCGCCGCCAACGCATACGCCCGATGCATTCCCTCCTCAAGATTCGTCGAGCCGCCACACTGCAAACGCGTGATAGCCGCAAGGATCGCCGCCTTGTTCGAGATTGGCGTGTGCTCCAGCACCACGCGGGCATGCGAATCATACTGCACAATCGCCACCCGATCATCTGGATTCATCTCATTCACCAAAAGCGCCAACGACTTCTCAACCAATCCGAGACGATCCGCCTGATTCATTGAGCCGGACGTATCAATCAAGAACGTCAGCGAAGCCTGCCGCTGCTCCTCGCGTCCCAGTCGCCGTCCTTTGACGCCAATCTTAAGCAGATGCTGTCCACGACCAAACTTTGAAGGAGCCACCTCGGTGTATACCTTGAAAGTTGCATGCGTCGGAGCCTTGTAGGCATAGTCAAAGAAGTTCACATACTCTTCAGTTCTGACAGACTCCGCCGGCGGCAAAAGCCCCTTCTGCATATAGTTGCGCCCCAGCGTGTAGGCGGCTGTATCCACATCAATCGCAAACGTCGAGAATGCCTGATCCGCCACCTTAACAAACAGATTCACCCCAAACGCCTTGAAGCGCGACTCTTTCGCGGCTTCAGCCTCTCGAAGTGCATCAACAACATGCTCCAGTACCTTAATGTTGTCGGGTGTGTTTTGAGCAATGAGCTTCCCTAGCGCCTTATTGTATTTGACAGATGCACGGCTAGGGACATCGACGCCCTGTTCACTAAAGAGGTCCGTGACGTCAACCGTACCATCTCGGGAGCCGACTTCTCCGCCAGACTGTAGAAATCTTTCCATGATGACCTGCGGGACATCCAGCATTTTGGTCACAATCTCACCTTCGGCTGCATTCTTGGGACTAATTACGATTTGTCCATCTTTGCCAATATTGTACTTCATCCCCGCGACATCAGCCGTAATGTCGAGTGCTTCCTTCAGGGTGATGTCGCGAGCCGAGAAGGTGACAAGACTCTCGTCTCCGGCAACGGAGCCCGAATTGTCGGCAAACGGGTCGGCAAACCCATCAACGACAGGCTGAGATGACGGCTTTGGTGCAGGAGATTCGGTTACGGCTATCGAAAGCGAGCCACTCTCATCATCATCGCCAAACGCAACTGAGGACTGCTCAAAGAAATCAGCAATGTCCGCAAGCTTCGCCTGCCTGAAGTCCAATTCCGGAATCCGAATCTTTTCAAGTTTTTCTAGCGCCTTCTGCCGCTCATCGCCGTTGACATCTGCGGAGACGCTCAAAGAGGATGCAGCTGGCATACTCATAGTTGCCCGTTTCTTCGTGCGCCCCTCAATCCTTTTCGACTCGTGGGAAAGACCATAGGTGGCATCCTGCTGCACTTCCCCTGCTTGCAGTTGTTCTCGTTGCGATGCCTGGCCGCTTCTCTTCTGGTTCGCCAACCGCTTTTCAGATTTGTTTGGCTTCAATACTTTACGAACTTGTGACGCCCTGGCTGGCGATTCATCTGACGATGCTGGTGTTGCTGGCTCAGCAGCATCAGAGCGATAGTAATCAAGATCTATCCCTAAATTCTTTTTTTTGTCCGCTGAACCTCCGGGGACCTGCGGGCCAGATCCGGCACCCAGCTTACCCCCGCCACGTCTATCGGCAACTCCGACGACGATGGCATTGCCAGCAGCTACCGAATCCTGGCGATAATAGGATCCATCAACTTTGGTCTTGGTCCGCGCGAAAAGTCTACCGACAACAGGAGTATCGCCCATAATTGGAACCGTCGATTCCCCTGCAAAGCCCGACACAGCCCCGCTTTCGGTTGTCGACACCCACCCATAAGAACGATCATCGGCATCCGTGTCGGAATAATGGATTCTACCTTTGGCAATCCCACCACCAACAGCCGCACTCCCGTTGATATTCTCAACCGACACCTCATCTTCTTCTTCGCCTTCAAGTTCTACTAAAGCACCCCCACCGCCATAGCGCTTCAGCGCCTCCGCACGTCCCCTGGGATTACGACTAGCATACATGCCTTTCATAGCAACCGGGCTCTTGACCATAGCAACGCTATCGAAATTGGCGGGCTGGACGCTAACGTCTACTGGTGATGCCACGACGGATTCCTCACGCAATGAAGAAACCAACCTAGAACTGGGCTTCCTTGCTGGAGAGACAGAACCCGCAGACCGCGCCAGCGACTCGTCTAGTGTGACAACGCTGCCATCAATACGCTCGGACACATCAGCAGGAATTTCCTCTATGTCTTCAAGCTCTTCCATCGGCTCGGGTTCAACGACCAAGATCTCAATCGCATCCCGCCGCTTACCACGCCGCCGTCCGCCCGACTGCGGCCATGCTTCGGGCAGATCCAACGCAGCGGCCTCAATGCTTTTCGAAAAGACCCCCAGATGAATCTGTCGTCCACGGTTTCCGAGCTTATGGGCTTGTGCTTTACCTCTGCTGCTCATCATAGCGGGCAGCAGCATCGTCCAGAGCATGCCGCATACAAAAACCAGCCCGGCGGCTATTGACATCTTGGGATGCGTGGTGCCCACCCAGTGGAGGGTCTTCCGCATGCGCCCAACAGGCCGCAGAACGCGCTTGCGCCGCGTGGATTCAAGGCGTGTTTGTGCCGTTGCAGGTTCAGCCAGCGCATCGCTAAGCAGCAGGAGCGTGGGCTCCAGAAGCGCAAGCTCTTCCTGACAAGTTGTGCATGTCTCAACATGCACCCTGACGCGATCGGCAGCTTCTGCTTTCAGATCGCCAAGCAGGTATTGGGTTAACAGAGGATGGATTTCTTTGCAGTTCATGACTGAAGCACCCCCTCTTTCTGTAATAAGTCTGATAGCTTGCGAACAGCATGGTGGAGAATGTTGCCGACGTTGCCTTCGCTACGCCCTGTAATCTCAGAAATTTCCTGGTAGGAGAGCCCCTGTTCCAATCGCAGTAGTACCACCTGTTGCTCACGGGGATGGAGTCGCTTTAGGTGACGAAGCACCGCAACCTTTCGTTCCTCATGACTCGCAGGACAGTGAACGCCATCAGAGCAAATGGCGACGCGTTGCTCTTCGGCATTTTTTTCGTGCAACACCTTCAGACGCGATTCGCGACGGATAAAGTCCACGGCCTCATTGTGAGTCACGCGAAAGAGCCAGCTCTTAAGCTTTGCAGAGGGCTGGGAGTTACCATCCCAATTCTTAAAGAGTTTGATAAACACATTCTGAACCACATCCTGTGCAGCCGTGGGGCTGTTCACCAGGCGGGCGGCATATCCTAAGAGTGCTGTTTCGTGTTGGGACACAATAGTCTCCATTGCTGTTGTCCTATCACGCGCTTTACGTTGTCTAGATAGCTGCATGCTGACCACGTCCGACCTTCGTTTCTTGACTGCTAACACCCTCTATACGTCTCTCGGACGTCCAGTCTTCCAAAAAACTGTTAAAAAGTGAAACTTTCTATTGAAGAGCAGGTGAGGAAAGCGACAATACACAGAAGGTCAGCAGCGCGCTATGCCGCCCCCCTAACACCCGCTCTTCAATGCTCAGACGTCCCAGCAAGTAGATTCCTTCAGAAAAAAGAAATTGCTGCAGAATCGATTGACGAGAACGGGCGACGAGTGCTGCATTCTCCTCGCAAGGTGGATGCCGGCCTCCGGACGGCGTTGAGCAAGAGAGGAAGCCTAAAGGAGAGACAGGAGAGACCGGGGCCATTCTGTCACAATCCAAGCGCTCACGTTGCACAACCGCGTCGGGACGCCACGGTCCACCTAGTGGCGAATGAAGGCAATTTTCGAACGCGCCATGAGCGCAGGTTTACACTTCCGTGGTGCCTGCAAAAAACGCACACTTGTAACCCCATTACCCTGCCCCCCTCCCGCATGAACGCTGTACGGGGGGATACAAAATCACTATGGTTCCCGTAGCAAGCAGTCGGCGAAAACAGGAAGGCGATGACGGTTGACGAGGACACACTTAAACATACACTTATCCCCAACCCTTAATCGGTTGCCCTTAATCAAAACTGCTTAATCGTTAGAACCTGAGCAAGAAAGGAAACAGACATGATGAAACGATACCTTTACATGGTTCTTGTCTTAATGATCGGCCTGACTCTCACCGTAAGCGCCGCGGAACACGCCAGAAAACAACCCGCTCCCAAGAAGGATGTCGCACAGAAGGTCGTTGATCCCAAGCAGATCGCAGAAGATGCGCGATTCGAGGGAGCAGACAAAAGCGCCCGTAAAGCGCTTCTGGAACTGGATGCGATGGACCCGAAACTCGTGGATACATGGGTCGAACTGCGGCAAGCAAAGGCAGAGGAGCGCACGGTTGACAGCATATGGGGGGTTGAGGCTCGGCCCGCCGCTGAAAAACGCATGGCAACTTTGGAATCGCGAATCCCCCGTTTAAACGAAGATTTCAATAAGCGCTACGAGAAACGGGTAGAAAAGCTAAAATGGGAGCTAAAGAAGAAGCAGAAAGAGGTTGAAAAGCTGTCTGCCCGATCCACCTCCGGCGATCGCCTTACCACAGCGAAAGCCGAAGAGGCCCTCTATGTGAAAATGCTTTCCGCATTGCGGGATATGGAGAAAGCCGTTGCAATAAAGAAACGATCGACTACCGGTGACCGACTCTCACAGATTGGTCTTTCGACTCGCGATAGCAAGCTGCGCGAAGAAATGATCAAACAAAAAAGAATCACCAAGACGGCCTACGACATCAAAGATCTCAAAGCAGATATTGCCGCGCTTGAGACTCGTAAAAAGGAGGACAAGGATTGGGGCTCGGGCGACGAGAGAAGGCTCAAGATGACCCGTATCCAGATTGAGAAGACCGGCAAAAACATTGAAGATCAGGTCGCTCGTGTGCGGATGCGACTCCAGCAAAATATCGAAAAGCTGCAATATGAAATTAAGCGGTTCGAGGATCGCATCGCGGGGGCCAAGAGCGGCAGTAAATCACATCAGCGCTATACTGATGAGAAATGGGAGATTGAGCAAAAACTGTTTGCCGAACAAACCAAAGATGCTTTCTTTGTCACGCTGGCAGCTTGGAAATAATCGGAGAGGAACGCAGAATGCTAACCACCATTGCTCGCTGTACGTATGACGGCATGGACGCTATAGTTTCCCTGTCAACAATCACTATAAGGAGATATTAAAATGAAGCATCTGTGTTGTGTAAGCCTCATTCTACTCATGGGTTTCGTTTTAACAGCCTTTGCTAACCCGCCGGCTAAGACGGTCATTGATCCCAAACAGGTTGCCGAAGATGCGCGATTCAAAGGAACATTAAAGAATTCCCGCGAAGTGCTGTTGGAACTTGATGCGCTCGACCAGAAGTTCATAGACGCATGGGTTGAGCTGCGACAGGCGCTAGAAGATAACAATACGCTTGATAGCGTATGGGGCGTTCAACTACGGCGGGCCGCCGAAAAACGAAAAGCGTCCCTAGATTCGCTAATTCCCCGCCTGCAACTTCGCTTCGATAAACACTACAAGAAACGGAAAGAAAAGATCGACAGAGAACTTGTAAAGAAGAAGAAGGTGGTCGAAAAACTTACCTCCCGGCCAATCTCCTCTAACGAACGGCTCAACACCATACAAGCAAAGGAACTCGCCAGCGCACAGGCCGAGGAGTCACACTATGAGGGCATGCTTTTCGCAATGGAGAATATGGTATCCTGCTTTTCAAACTACAAAAAGTCGAGTGGCGGGGACCGGCTTTCCCAGATTGGTATTGCGTCTCATGAACGCACGCTGCGCGCCGAAATCAGCGAGTATAGTAACATCATTGATTTAGCCTATGACATCAAGGACCTCAAAACCGACATTGCCGCGCTTGAGGACCGCAAGAAGGAAGGCAAGGATTGGTACTCCGGCGACGAGGGGACGCTCAGAGTAACTCGCATGAAACTGGAGAAAACCGGCAAAAGTATTGAAGATCAAGTTGCGCGCGTGCGAAAGCGGCTGAAGCAAGATATCGAAAAACTGCAGATCACTATGAAGCGACTCGATAGTCGCATTGAGGGGGCTAAAAGCGGCAGTAAATCACAGGATCGATATCAAACCGAAAAATGGGACATTGAGAGCAAACTGTATGCTGAAGAAGCCAAAGACGAAGTCTTTGCCGCAATGGGCACCTGGAAAGAATGAGACGGTAATCGACGAGACCGCTGGTAGTACCTAAGCAGCCTGAGTGCAGGCCACCTCCATTGCTTCAATCCACTACCTCACGGCAATCCTAGAGCTTGGGCGACCTCGCCTCAGAGGCAGAATGCATTGATCTGCTCTGCAAAAATAGTATTCTATCTCCTTATCACAAACGCAGTAAACGAGATGAGCGGCATCAATATGAGCAAATCAAAACGGAATGTACTATTCATTACCAGTGACCAGCAGCACAGGATGGCAATGGGCTACTTGAACCCAGAAGTGAAAACGCCGAATCTAGATCGTTTAGTAGAACGCGGCACCACATTCCATCGAGCCTATACAGTCAATCCCACTTGTACACCCACGCGGGCAAGCTGGATCACAGGACTCTATCCGAGTCAGCACGGTGCCTATTCCCTAGGGACGAAACTGATGGAGGATGTGCCCACGTTGGGAGACGCATTTCATGCGAACGGGTATCGTACAGCACTGGTTGGAAAAGCCCACTTTCAGCCGTTGGGATCGACTGAAGAGTACCCATCGCTGGAATCCTATCCCATCATGCATGACCTCGATTTCTGGCGTGGATTTAACGGACCGTTTTATGGGTTCGACCATGTTGAGTTGGCGCGCAATCACGTCGATGAGGCCCACGTGGGTCAACACTACGCATTGTGGATGGAGGAAAAGGCTCCCGGTATGTGGCGAGACTATTTTGTTCCAACGCCCCAAAACTTGCCTGAACACGAGGGGTACGCCATCTCCCAGCGGAAACGGCCCGGAGCAGGCGTAGCCTGGAATATCCCCGAGGCGCTGCATTACAACGCCTGGATTGCGGAACGAACCAATGCCCTAATGACAGCGTTCAATGAGAGTGGAGATAACTTCTTCCTGTGGGCCAGCTTTTTTGACCCGCATCCGCCTTACATGGTTCCGGAACCTTACGCCAGCATGTATGATCCAGAGAAGGTAACCGTACCGGAGTTTCGCGAGGGTGAATTTGACGACAAACCTCCCTACTTTAAACTTTCCCAAGATGCACGCCCCGATTTCAGTGACTTCCAAGAGCCGGGAGGTAACTGTATTCACGGTGCCGGCAGCCATCTTGCCTCCCGTGAGGACAAGGCCAAACACATCGCAACGATGTATGGCATGATGACCATGCTGGATAAGTACGTTGGCGTCATCCTCGACAAGCTGGATGAACTAGAGCTTGCCGATAGCACGCTCGTCTGCTTCACGACGGACCATGGTGACTTCCTGGGGCAGCACGGGCTGATCGCTAAAGCGATCCACCATTACGAGGACCTCGTGAAGATACCTCTGGTGGCAAGCCTACCAGGCTGCATCCCTGAAGGTCGCGTTTCAGACGCGCTGCAATCAACCGTTGATCTACCGCAGACCTTTCTGAGTATCGCGGGCTTGCCGGTGCCGCGCACGATGAGCGGGGTCGATGAGCGCGAGGTCTGGTTTGGAAAGTGTGATGCAATTCGCGACCACGTTATCGTAGAGAATCAACACCAGCCCACAACCATGAATATGCGAACCTATATCGACATGCGATATAAGATCACCGTGCACTTCAATCGGGAATACGGCGAACTCTACGATCTTGAACGGGATCCGGGCGAGTATGTGAATCTGTGGGACAAACCCGAGCACCAGACACTCAAGAACGACCTGCTGCTGAAGTTCATATACGGTGAAATGGCAAAAGCCCCTCTCCCAATGCCGCGCATCAGCGGAGCCTAGAACGCAAAGAGTGGAGAGTGGAGGGGCCGGGGTGTTGTTGACTTGAGACAGCCAAGTTTCAGGCTATTCAGAGTGGAAACTTGAGAATGAACATTGAACATCGAACATTCAAAACGAACAAGCAACGCGAGGGAAGTTTCAGGTCACCTAACAATATCAGAGTTACCGCCATCGAGGGGGGTAAGCTCGATCCGTCCCGTATCCGGGTCGACTAGCTTTCTCAGGTAATCCGCCAGATCCCGTGCATACTCGCTATCCAGGTCGGCCCTTACAAGCTGCTTATCAATAACCCTCAACCCGGCATCCCCAACATCGGCTTCGCGTGCACTGCTATATCGATTCGCAGGATCCACTTGGATCATACGACGCAAAATATCCACAAGGGCATGGTTGTTGCAAACATGCTCGGGAAGCATCTCATAAAGACGATCGGGCAGAACCTGCTTAGCCGCAAGCAGGTTCTCTTCATCAATACTCTCGCCTTCCACCAACGTCACACCCCGCAGCATCTCAATGCCAACCAACCCAAGACTATAGAGATCTGACTGCACTGATCCCTGCTGCCGCTGATGTTGTTCAGGAGCCATGTACATGGGAGATCCCAACAAAAATGCCGCACTCTCCCCCACCCGCAAGGCACGACCAAAATCAATCACTTTTACCGAGCCCAAGCGGTCAATCATGATATTGCCGGGTTTAATATCCGAATGCAAAAAACCCATGGCGTGCAATCGTTCCAAGCTACGCAAAACCCTTCGCATCACATAGATTGCAATGCCCGGCTGCACTCTCACACGCTCACCATCGACCCTAAAGATGGTTGTGCTGAAACGATTCCACTCTGCCTCCGTTGAGCGACCTCTAGCCACCTTAAGATGGGAGGGCGACAGCAACCGCCGCACATCAAGTCCATCAATGGCATCCATCTGAATATAGCCAATGCCGCGTGTCTCTTCGTAGGCATGACGGGCCACCGAAGTCGGAATTTGAATGCGCTGTAGCAATGAAAGCTGCTGGGCGATACGACCCATATCCGTCCAATACTCTTCTGCCGACTCATAGAGACGTGGATCAAATACTTTGATGGCGTGCTCTGTCACACATCCACGGGCTCCATGATGCCACGCCAGAAACACCTGTCCCTGCCGCCCCCGCCCGAGTTCGCGAACGAATTGATACGCAACAGGAAAATAAACACCGCCCTGGTGTACGATACCGTCATAATCGCGAACCAACTGCGCCATGACTTCGACTGGAGCAATGTCTGCCCCCGGACCGACAGACCGGGGCGGGGCACCCCGACCGGTCAGATCAATGCGAATGACATCATCAATATGTCCAAATTCCGTGTTCATGTGTTGAGCGTCACCAACCTCCCGAAGCCCCGCCACCCCCAAAGCCGCCACCCCCGCCAGAGAAGCCACCTCCGGAGAAGCCACCACCACCAAAACCGCCTCCGCCACGATAGCCACCGCCCAGGAAAATGGTGTGGCCAAGCCCTAACCGCCGATGTCGAATCATAGGTAGTACAAATACGAAAAAGATGATGAGCAAGAAGAACAGGTCAGGCCCCTTGCGCTTGCCCGAGGTGCGAGCGGGAACTGCTGGGAGTCCTGATGGGCGAGATCCGGTCAACACCTCCTGAACACTGGCAATCGCACACAGTGCCCCATCCGAAAAGCGCTGCTCTCGAAAATAGGGGCCCATACTGCGAATGATATCGCCACAGCGGGCGTCGATGAGGCGATTCTCAAGTCCGTACCCCACCTCAAGACGCATTTTATGATCATCGCGCGAAATCAGCAGCAAAAGACCGTTATCAATGTCCTTCTTTCCAAGTTTCCATTGCTCCACGACGCGAATGCTGAACAGCTCAAGCGAATCGCCTTTCAGCGACGGCACCGTGAGGATGGCCATCTGGGCTCCATTTTTTGCAACTTCAAGCTGTTGCAGGGCTCCCGTTATGCGCCTCTCATTTTTGGGAGAAAACATTTTGGCGTTATCAATCACACGCCCCGACAGCTTGGGCACCGCCAGTTCGGCTAGGGCAATCTGCGCTCCAACGAGAAGTACCAACCCGAATGCTAATCCTTTTAATCTATGCATAACTAATCTCATCAGTAAGCTCGTTGATATCATCAGATTGATAAGGGAAATATTCCTGCAACGCTCGGCCAGCCATCAGGATGCCTTCGCAAAGTCCATCTGCAATGCGTTCTTCTTTAAAATGCCCCGTAATCACCGCCACGATTGAATCCCAGAAATCGGGCGGGGTTGAATCGTCAATGCCTTTGTCACCCAGAACGGCCAGTTTATGATCCCGCGTTGCCACAAAAAAGAGCACGCCATTGCGCTGTTCAGTCTGGCTCATTTTCAAGCGCTCAAAGGTCTTCTTTGCCGCCGCCATAGCATCGCCCTTGTCGCGCGGCTGAAGATGGACGCGGATTTCGCCAGAGGTATTCTTCTCCGCCTCGCGAATCGCTTCAAGAACACGTTGTTCATCATTTTTGGATAGAAAACGTGCCATTAGAACTGCACCTCGGGAACCACATCAATATTCAGGTTGGCGGGCGGTTCATAATACTCCGCTTTCGTAAGCTCCAGATCATCGGCAAAAAGGCTCCCGGGAAATTTTCGGATCGCCGCATTAAAATCCTTAACGCTTTTGTTGTAGCGCATCCGCACAACGGCAATGCGGTTCTCTGTCCCAGTAAGCTCATCCTGCAGGCGAACAAAACTCGTGTCCGCCTTGAGCTGCGGATAATTCTCCGAAATAGCCATTAGCCGTCCAAGGGCACCATTGAGCAATCCAGAGGCGGCCGCTTTTGTGGCGGGCGACCGTGCTGCCAGAAGCTTGGAACGCGCATCGGCAACAGCAATGAAGACTTCCTTTTCGTGCGCAGCATACCCCTTTACCGTCGAAACCAAATTCGGAACCAAATCTGCACGCCGCTGAAGCTGGGTATCAATCTGACTCCAAGCCTCACTAACGCTCTCATCCAAATCAATCAGACGATTCTTTACGGTGATCGGAAACATCACGACAATGCCCACCAGAATCAACAACCCTAAAATAATGCCAAACCACTTCATATCACCATTCTCCTATCCACTATCATCAACCATTGTTATTTCACGCGACAAGACACTACCAGAACGGCTACCGGCAACCAAGCCGAAGGTCAGAGAACAGAGAGCAGCCCTAATCCTGGTCCATAAGGGCGGATATCTTGTCCGTCAGTCAGACCTCACTAAAATCCCTCCGGTTCAAGAAATAGTGTCGCAGATACAATTCCTTTTTTTTCGGGTTTTCACGGAAATGTGTAGATGCATGGCAGCCCCTCTGATAGAGACCAACGATAGAAGGATTACGCTTCGTCGAACTGCATAGTCGCTAGTGGCCAGACTGTTACCAAGGTAAAGGCGTCAAAATTGGGCTAATTCGATGAGTTGTGCACGGTTTGCGAGAAGTACAGGGCGGGCTGCGCACGACCTGCAGCGGGTGCGCAGCCCCCGCTGTACTTGTGTGGCCGCAAACGGACCCGGAGATTAAGGCCATAGTCGACAAAGCGTAGGACGACGTATACAGCGTTACTCTATGGGTGCGTTAGTTCGCGCCCCCCGCATATCGCAAACGAAGGTTACATTGGAGGTAGCCCGCCCTCGGATGCTGGAACCTCGGACTCATTTCGGGGCCGCATGCCCCAACACCAATCTACACCCCTCTAATGCCATATCTTGCCGCAAGGGCGTCGGCACCTGTCGTCCCACGACTGCCAAAGGCGTAAGGCTCGGGTTTTGCGCCCTCAGCTTCAAGCTGATGCAAAACTGGCGTAAAAATGTCCCAAGCTGCCGCAAGCTCATCCTTTCGGATGAAGAGGCTTTTATCACCTTCAATGACATCCAGAATCAAACTTTCGTAGGCATCAGGAATTAGTTCATCGAAAGCCTCCTGATAGCGAAGATCCAGCTGCGTGCGCTTCAGCTTCATCTCCATCCCGGGAACTTTGTTGGCAATCGTAAGCATGATGGATTCATCCGGCTGAACTCGAATCACAAGCTCATTTGGCGCCAGATCCTCACCAGGTACGGCATACATGGATGTGTTGACATTACGGAACTGAATTCGAATTTCGGTGGTTCGACACTCCAGCCCTTTTCCGGCCCGGATTAAAAAGGGAACCCCTTTCCACCGGTCATTGTCGATCGTAAGCACCGCAGCGGCAAAAGTCGGTGTAATCGAATCTGAAGGCACCATTTCATCATCCAGATATCCCCCCATGTGCCGCCCCTTCCACTCAGCAGCGGTGTACTGCCCCACAACGATATCCTCAAGCTTGAGTGGCGCAATCTGACGCACCACCTTTACCTTCTCGTTGCAAATGTGACCGGCGTCCATTTTAGAGCAGGGCTCCATCGCTACAAGCGACATGATTTGAAGCAGGTGATTCTGCATCACATCGCGGATGATGCCATAGCCATCGAAATAACCCCCACGCCCCTCAACACTCAAATCCTCTTTCCATGAAATCTGAACATTGTCTATATAGTGGCAATTCCACAGCGGCTCAAACACCAGATTCGCAAAACGCAACACCATCAAATTCTGGATCACCTCTTTGCCTAAATAGTGGTCAATACGGAATGTCTGAGCCTCGCGAAACACATTGCCCATCTCTTGAACAAGGACATCTGAACTGGCACGATCTCGACCAAACGGCTTTTCGATCACCACGCGCGACCATGGATCCGAAATGCCACACTGCACCAGTCCGGCACTACCGAGGGCACGAGCCACGTCGAGAAAAATTGATGGCGGGATGGCCAGATAGAATATCCGATTTCGAGGAACGCCCTCCTCAATACGGTGCATGACCTGATAGAGGTCGAGCAGAGCATCGCAGGAATCATATTGCCCCGAGATGTAGAAACAACGCGCCAGAAACGCTTCCATCTTTTCTGCACAAGATTCACCCGGTACGTAGCGACACGTCAAATGCTCCGTAATTTTCTCGCGAAAACGGGCATTGTCCATCTTGGATCGGGCAAAGCCAAAAATAGAGAACTGCGGCGGAAGAAATCCCTGACAATAGAGTGCAAATAACGCGGGGAAGATCTTCTTGCGCGCCAAATCTCCCGATGCGCCCACAACAACAATACTTAAGCTTGTGATCATCTCGCCCATGGAATTTCGCTCCTATTTGGACTGCAACACAACGTAGAACGGCTGCCCTTTCACACCCAACGTATCAAGCACGCGTTTCGTGTTTGGGTCCTTGGGATTCTCGGCCTGAAACTTCAGGGGGACGTACTCGCTCAGGCGAGCAAGTACGCGTGGGTCTTGAAGCGTCGTCTTACTCATTGCTTTGCAGCTCTTACACCATGTGGCCCACACATCCACAAAAACCGGTTTTCCTGTTTCGCGCGACGCGGCCAACGCTTCATCCAAATCGGTTAACCAGACAAAATCATCTACCAGCACCGGATTCGCCACATGCTCATCAGTCTCCACTGGAGCCAACAAGCGAACACCGAGATGCCCGTAATAAACCGCCGCTGCCAGAATGACGACGCCAAAACCAATCTTGACGCGCTCCATCCACTGCCCCGGCTTTGGAAGAAAAGACAGCCCCGCACCGGCAAACGGCCATGGCAGCGCCATGCCCAAGCCAAGCACAAAGGGAAGGAATAGCCCTGCAGCACTTCCCCGCTGGTATACTTCCGTTGAGAAGACCAGAACACCAATCAAAATGGGCGCCACACAGGCACCCGCCAACAGCGCCGCCACACCACCAAACATGAACGCCGTAATAAAGGAGCCCCGCCCCCCTGTGCTCGGGCCGCTCGATTGAAAGCGCGAAAAGTCAATATTGAAAACCCCAAACATTGCCAGGGAGAGAGCGGCAAAGAGAATCGCAATAGAAAGATTAAACCAAGGCGACGAATTCAACGTTCCAAACTGGGCGCCAGTTAACACCACCACAAGCCCCAGAATCCCGTAAACCAACGAAATTCCCAAACCATACGTTGCCCCCAAAGCAAACCCGCGTGACCGCGAACCGGCCTGTGAGCCCGCGCCGATGATGGCAATATTAACTGGTATCATCGGCAGCACGCATGGGGTCATGTTCAACAAAAGTCCACCCAGCAAAACAAACAGCACCATCACCACGGCGCCATACTTTCGAAAAACCCCCTGAACAATATTCTCCGAAATTCCCTCGCCCGCTTCAACGCGATCGAGAAAGGCCAAAAACGCGGGCGGCTTCAGAAATCCTGCATCACGCCCCGTAATGCGAAACCCGGAAAGCCGTGCATCACCATTCTCTGCGGCATTTTCAGTTGGGAGCGGCTGGCCCTCGGTCACACCGGAAGGTGACACTTCAAACACCTCTATCTCCGGAGCAAAGCAAAAGGAGTCATTGCACCCGCCATATTCAACGGTGACCTTCAGTGGAAACGTGGCATTCTTCGCCACGTGGTAGATCAGCTGAAAGTTGTGGGCATAAACTTCAACCGAATCTCCAAATGCCGGATCTTCCTTTGTCTCTGGAGGCGGAATAACGTGCGGCGTCAGCGCAGCGCCTTCGGCGGTGACCGCAAGCTGTGCGGCATAAAGATAGTGTTTGGCGGGCACCGAAAAATCAACGGAAAGCGATACAGGTGCCCCCGTGGGGGTCTGAAGCTCCACCGCAACCGAGAATGGATTCTCACCAAATTGCGCGCAGGCAAATGAAGCCCCAAAACACAAAACGGCGGTCAGCGCATAGAGGGTTAAGTGGCGGAGCGATGAGCAACCCTTTTGAATGTAATCAATCATAGATATCCTCCTGTGGCACTACGCCTACACACCAAATCTCCTAAACCGTCGGGGCAACATGCAAACACACCTGGAGCCGGGGTGCCATTCCCCCGGAGCTTGCCCGCCTATATTTGTGCCTATGGCATCTCTGAACACGGAAAGACCGCGTAATCTGTCATCCCGAGCTTGCCGAGAGATCTCAGGCCCCAGTAATGCTTGAGATTCCTCGGCAAGCTCGGAATGACAACAGCCTCTTTTGTATCGACCGTGTTCAGTGCGTTTCAATGCCATGGCAATATCTATAGAGGGCGTGCCACTCCCCCCAATACCAAAAAAAGGCCAGAGACGGCCTTGAGAGGCAGTCCCCGGCCAAAGCAGCAACAGAAAATTAATCGGTGACTTCGAAATCCTCAACCCCCGCGCCACAGTCAGGACAAACCCAGCCTTCAGGAAGAGCCGAAAAAGCAGTTCCTGCAGCAACGCCATTATCCGGGTCGCCAACTTCAGGGTCATAGATATAGCCACACAAGTTACAAATATACTTATCCATTTGTTGTTCTCCTCTTCGTGTTCTCTTATACAAAAACCCCACGGGAAAACCCGCAGGGAAAATGATCTACCAGTTTTCTGCCAAAAGCTCAAAGTGAGCTTGCGGATGCGCACAGGCCGGACAAACATTTGGCGCCTCTGTAGCTTCCGCAATATAGCCACAGTTCATGCAGCGCCACACCACCAGGGCGTCCTTCACGAAGACCTTGCCGCTTTCCAGATTCTTTGCAAGATCGAGATACCGCTTCTCATGCTGTTTTTCAGCAACCGCAATTGCCTCAAACACCTTGGCAATATCCTCGAACCCTTCCTTGCGAGCCGTCTGCGCAAACCCGGGGTACATCTCGGTCCATTCGAAATTCTCGCCCGCAGCTCCATGCTTCAGATTCTCCAACGTGTCACCAATTGGACCTGCCGGAAAAGTTCCCGTAATCTCGATCTCGCCGCCTTCCATCAGCTTGAATAGACGCTTTGCGTGTTCGCGCTCCTGATTGGCTGTTTCCTCGAAGACTTCCGAGATCTGGCGATAACCAGCTTTACGCGCCACCGCAGCCGAATAGGTATAGCGGTTGCGAGCCTGTGATTCACCCGCAAATGCTGCCATCAGGTTAGTTTCTGTCTGGGTTCCTTTGAGTGCCATGTGTTGCTCCTCGCTTATTGGGTTAATACAAAATATACGTTTGTTTGGGACTGTGTAATCAGGCCGCCGCCGGCACAAACACACGTGCCGACAACTCCTTATCAATCATAAACAGGCCACCCCCCTGGTCACCTGCCAACTTCAGCTTTGCAATAATATCAGAGGCATTTTCTTCCTCTTCCACCTGCTCGGTTACAAACCATTGCAGGAAGATCTGGCTGGCATGATCGCGCTCTTCCACCGCTAAGTTGACGAGATCATTCACACAACCAGTCACATACTGCTCATGCACCAGCGCCGCTTCGAACATTGCCAATGCAGATGCAAACTCGCTTTCAGGCTTCTCAATCGCATCCAGGATAACCCGCTGCCCCTGACTCAGAATGTAGCCATAGAAGCGCTGCACATGCGCCAACTCCTCCTGCGCCTGAATGAAGAACCAATTCGCCACTCCCGGCAGTCCAATATGCGACGCATAGGATGACATAGAAAGATACAGATACGAAGAAAACAGCTCTTTGTTTATCTGCACATTGAGAGCATCTGTCATGTTTTTGCTAATCATTTCTATATCTCCTCTTGTTGATGGAGTCGTGTGTGGTTCTCCAACGCCTTTTGGGCCAACAGACGTCCTGCACCCCGACAAGCCTCAAGATCATCCTTGGTGGGGACAAATTGCACGTGCAGCGCGGGTTGCACAAGGTCGAATTTCATCTCTTTAAGGTAGGCCTCGACTTCTGTCGGCCCCCCATTTTTTGACCAGCCATAAGAACCAAACGCAAACCCAACCTTTTCAGCAGGGCGCAATCCCTTCCAATAGGTCAACAAACACGCCATTTGAGGCATCAGCGTCATGTTCAGCGTGGGAGATCCCACCGCAACACCCGAAGCCTCAAGCACCTCTGTGGCCAGCTCTGTAATGTGCGAAGCATTGACATTATAGAGGCGAAGGTCCACCTCCGATTCCAGAACCCCTTCTGCAATGGCATTGGCCATCATCTCGGTGCTCTTCCACATAGTATCGTAAACGATCAGTACTTTTTTTCGCGGCTTGTGATGCGTCCAATCCTGATACGCCTTTAGAATCGCCCCAACATTTTTGCGCCAGATCACACCATGACTCGGAGCAATGATCTCAATATCCAAGCCAGAGGCCGCCGCCAAAGTGTTACGAATCGGGCGGGCATAGAGCATTACAATATTTGCAAAATAGGTCTTTGCCTCATGCAGCACCACATCAAGCGGCTCCGTATCATCAAAACGGCTTGCCGAGGCATAGTGCTGACCAAACGCATCCATGGAGAAGAGTAGCTTTTCTTCAGGGATATAGGTGAACATGGACTCAGGCCAATGCACCATCGGGGTTTCGAGAAACTGGAGCGTTCGCTTGCCCAGAGAAAGGGTTTCACCACTCTTGACGATCTGATGGGGCCAGTCCGTCGTGTCGTAGTGCATTCCCAGTATTTTCCAGCATTTGGCGTCGCAAATCAGCGTCGCATTCGGGCAAGCCGCCATCACTGCCGAGATGCTACCGGAATGATCCGGCTCAGCGTGGTTGACCACGAGATAATCGACCTTGTCAAACGGTGTGTGCGAACGAATATGATCCAACAACACAGAAGCATACGGCGCTTTAACCGTGTCAATAATTGCCGTTTTCTCGTCCTGAACAATATAGGAATTGTAGGTCGACCCGCTCTTGGTCCGATATCCGTGAAAATCGCGGACATTCCAATCCACATAGCCAACCCAGTGGATGCCCTCTCTCAACTCAGTATCCATATTATCCTCTCTCAATCCGACGCAACAGGAAAATGCCAAATCAACGTTACTCTATTTTTCGTGCCTTCTGAATCCTGATAGAGCGTTTGAAACAATACTGAATCCATTGACACGGGATCCCCGAATACGGGGAAGCCCGTCCTACACAGACAACTCAAACAATCCCAAAACGCTTGTAGGACGTGCTTTCCGTATTCGGGAGCGCGTGAAGCAGACTCCCTTTTCTTAAACCACTCCAATAAGGCTATCTATTTTCTACAAGCACAGTAGCAAACTCATCGGGTGATGTCATCGGCTTTTTACAGATAGTATCACGACACAGGTACGCCGTTGTCGCACCATCAACCTTGAAACGCCCCTCCAGCAGCGGAATGTCAATGGAGGCGTCGGTCTCGGGGTCGTGGACCAGCAGGACACGGGCGGGATCGTAGTGCCGATAGGCGATATCACGAAAGACCTGAAGATCTGCGTCGTCTCGATTCCCCACCAACACCAGCTCCGTTTTCGGGGATGCATAGGAATCCATTATCAACAACATGTGGGCTACCGTTCGTGGATGCTTCCGTGCGAGCGATAGCACCGCTTCGATAACCTCAGTAGCCCGTTCCATGTAGACGTCCTTACCAAGCAAAATCCCTAACCGCAGAAACACACCCGCAGCCAGCGTGTTACCCGAAGGCACCTGACTATCCATGAGCGGTTTCGTGCGGGACAGCAAATCGCTTTGCCCCTCAATTGTATAGTAATATCCCCCCGCACCGACCTCCTCAAACCGCGCATGCAGGGCCGTGGCAAGCGCCTCTGCCGCTCGGATCCACTCCCAGTCAAAGGTTGTCTCATAAAGGTCTAGATAGGCCATCGCCAGAGCCGCATAATCATCAAGGTAGCCAACAACATCAGCCTTTCCACCCCGATAAGCACGCAACACCTGCCCCTCTCGCACCATCGTCTCCTTCAGAAACACACCTGCCCGCAGAGCGGCATCGCGATAGCGACCATCACCAAAGACCTGATACCCTTTGACAAGCGCCGAGATCATGAGCCCATTCCAACCCGTCAACACCTTATCATCCCGGCCAGGATGCACACGATCGTCTCGGTGCTTGCGCAGCACCTCACTCAACCGCTTCACACGCGCCCGATCACGCTCAGAAAGCGATGCGTCTTCGTGCTCACGCGTGGTAACATTAAGAATGGTGTGGCTCTCAAAATTGCCGCGTTTCGACATTCCAAAATGATCACCAAAGAAAGCGCCATCGTCCTTCCCGAGAACCGCGATCACTTCATCCACAGACCAGACATAGTACTTCCCCTCTTCGCCCTCGCTGTCTGCATCTTCTGCCGCATGAAATCCCCCGCCAGAATCCACCATTTCGCGCAATATGTAATCCAGCGTCTCCGTGACGATGCGGCGGTAGAGTGGGTTTCCCGTTAGCTGAAACGCCTCAGTATACGCCACGACGAGCAGGGCATTATCATAAAGCATTTTCTCGAAATGCGGAACAAGCCACACGTTATCTACAGCATAACGGTGAAACCCGCCGCCGATCTGATCAAAGAGCCCCCCATAGGCCATACGGTCGAGGGTCAGGGTTGCCGCATGCAAGGCCGCTTTGTTCCCCGTGCGATGAAAGTCACGTAAAAGCAGGCGAATCGTGCCGCTAGGAGGAAACTTTGGGGCACCGCCAAAACCACCCCACTTGGGATCCAGTTCGCCGACAAACGTCTGGGTGGCGTTTGAAACAGCCTCCTGAATTTCTGCCTCCAAAGCACCATCGACCGTCAGTCCAGCCTTGGCAAATGTAGGGCCCACAACCGCATCTCCCGCCAATGACTCACGCATGGCGCTTGTGAGCCGCTCAGCGCGCTCTTCAAGCTGGGCGCGGTCTGTCTTCCAGAGCTTGCCGAGATGAAGGAGCACACGCTCAAGCCCCGGTCGACCAGAATGGTCGCTTGGCGGAAAATAAGTTCCACCATAAAAGGGCTTCAGATCAGGCGTCAGCCATACAGAAAGGGGCCAGCCTCCGCTACCGGTCAACATCTGAACCGCCTGCATATAAAGGGTGTCGATGTCCGGCCGCTCCTCGCGGTCCACTTTGATGGCGACAAAATCGCGATTCAGAATCTCAGCAATGCGCGCATTCTCAAAGGACTCGTGCGCCATGACGTGACACCAATGACACGCCGAATAGCCTATTGAAAGGAAGATGGGCTTATCTTCCCTGCGAGCCTGCTCAAGCGCGGCATCTCCCCATGGCTGCCAATCCACAGGATTGTGTGCATGCTGAAGCAAATAAGGACTATTAGAGTGGATAAGCTTATTGGTGTGAGACGACGACGATGACTCCCCCAATGTTGCACTCATACCCACGCCTCCGAACCCCATACTCAAGAAGATCAGCGCGACCGCCCGAAGGTTTAATTTAATAACAACCCCCTCTCGCAACCCGCTACAGAAAAAGCACTCAGGCTATTTTTTGGCAATCAATTCCTTTAAATGCTTAACATAAGACTCAGGTCCGCCTCTGCGATACCCCGTTCTCGCAATCTCCTTGCCTGTCGCATCTATAATGATCACCGTCGGAAACCCCTGAATTCCATACTTCCCCGCCAACGCCTTGTTTTGCGCGGCAACTGCTTTGTCCTGCTGGGTTCGACGTGGAAAGTCTGCTTCCAACAGAACGACGTTATCCTTGGCATACGCCAGAAATGCCTCTTGCGAAAACACTTCCTTACCAAGCTTGATGCACCATCCGCACCAATCCGACCCCGAAAAGTTTACAACAATCGGCATTTGCTTCTCAGCCGCAACGCGTTTTGCTTCCGCGACATCAGTCAACCACCCCTCAGCAGACGCCTGCAAGACACCCCAAAAAGCCAACACCACAACACACAACACACTCTGCATTATAAACTTCATCTTTATCCCCCTTATCTTGGCGTACGTGAACGTCATTAACTTTTGGAATTATACGCATTGTGAACGTCGCGCGCAAGCGAAAAAACGAGATTATCAGAAGTCGCTTGCCAACGGTGAATTGTCAACCTCCTGGTCTGGTCTTCTGTGCGAATGCGCCCCAGCTCCATTATTGCAAACAGGTTATTTAGAAATACAATCCTAACACCAGAGGATTGCACCCGTGTCTACGGCGGAGCCGAAAGTCAGGATCGTACCGCCGGACGCGTAGTGCCATGGACGCATGCAAACCATTTGACCCTGACCCTGATTGACAAATAGGCTCATATTGGCTAATCATTTGACAGAATGATATGCATTTAGTCTAATGATTGGACGAAAGGATGGTTATGAGCGCGACGAGACTTCTGGAACTACACGACCTTGCCAAAGCCAACTGTAGAAAATATGTCCAGCGACGTTTCCTTTATAACGAGCTGGAAGCGTGGAAAGGCCAGCATTTCACTGGCATTATAGGGCCACGCGGGGCAGGAAAAACGGTGCTTCTGAGACAGTATGCCCTCGCCCATAAGGAAGCGTGCTATATTTCAGCCGATACGATTGCGCCGGAGGACGATCTCTGGGAGGACATTCGCACACTGAAGGAGCACTACGGCTTTCATACGTTTCTGATTGATGAAGTACACTTTATGCCAGACGCAAACGGATTTCTGAAACGTCTGTATGACTTTCTGGATATTCGTGTCCTGTTTTCAAGTTCGGTGGCACTTGCCATGCACGCCTCGGCACACGATCTTTCCCGGCGCGCTCGCCTGTTGGAGCTCCCCAACTTCTCGTTTCGGGAATTCTTGGCTTTCAAAGAGAGTTTGTCCCTCCCTATTTGTAACCTGGATATGCTGTTCGAGGGCGCATGGACAGTTGAGCACCTTCAGGCCGGAAGGTGCTTCGAACAGTATCTTGTCCGGGGGGGCGTGCTTCCTTTTGCTCTCGAAGAGCCGGATCCCTTTCCTTTCCTTGCCAATATTATCGAGAAGATCATCGCCCGTGATGTTCCTTCCGTGGCAAGACTCACGACCGACGAACTCGAGCACATCCGGCGACTCTTACGATTTGTAGGGCGATCTGGCATCGACGGCATCAACTATTCCAGCCTGTCCCGCAATCTGGGCATTACGAAGTACAAAGCCGAACAGTATGTCGATTGCCTCGAGAAGGCCTTTGTCCTGTACCGCGTACTTCCTGAAGGGACCAATGTGATTCGTGAACCCAAAATTCTAATGGCGCCGCCATGCCGTCTCCTCTATAGAGATCGTGATGATGCCATCGGGGGACTTCGCGAGGATTTCTTTGTCGGAATGCTGCAGCAGGCCGGCATCGCCTTTGGCTACCTCAAGAGCACGCGTGGCGCCAAGACGCCAGACTATCTCATCGGAGGACGGAAAGATGGCCTCGTGGTTGAAATTGGGGGAAAAGGCAAGGGGCGCCAACAATTCAAGGGCGTAAACGTCGAGCGCAAGTTGGTCTTTGCCCATACCGACACACCTCAAAGGGGGCAGATACCGCTCTTCTTGGCCGGATTTCTAGCGTGATCCCGTAGATCCACAGGAAGGCAGATCCATTCTCATGTCTTGCGTCCGTCGACACTGTCCCGCGTAACCCGCTCATCGCCCACATGTACCCCAAAAGCAATACGGACAGGCAATCAACACGTCGCCGTTGCAGCACCAGACTGTGTCTGGTCTTCTGTGCCGTCAGTCCAATCCGCCTATTTGAAACGTATTTGAAACGGGGGTATCAGGTTTGTGATCAAACGGTCGGAAACATCCTCAAGCGCCATGGCATTCCGAAAGCACCAGATAGAAAAGGCATGACATGTGAATATCGGGGTCACGTCTCGTCATTCGTCATTCTCTTCATGCACCTATTGGCAATTTCTCGCAGGTGGCGATCCTCGGCCAGTCGCTTCTTGAAACGTCGGACACGAGTGCTGACATTTTTATACTCCATTTCACCGGAAAGACTACCGATCTCTTTCAAGCTGAGTCCAGTTCGTAATCTGGCCAGATACAGAACCATCGAGTGTCCCCAGTCTCCGTAACGATTGCGAAAGGCCTCCCACTGCTCGCCTTTTACATTCTCAACAGCGGACACGACAGTGGCAAAAGAAATGTGTTGCGTCACGAAACGTCTTTCGGGCTGCTCAGGTGATGTGCTACTCACCAGAGAACGCGCTTTGTCGAGAAAGTCTCTGCCCCCCACCGCAACACGCTCTGTCAGGCCCTCAAACTCAGAAGGATCCATACCGCGCGTTACGTATTGCTGAACGTACTTACGATAGGCAGCCTGTCCGCCTGCACGGCGCAGAATTTCCTTGGTGAAGAGCCACGGCGGCACCTTACCATAGTTTCCGTAGGCCCGGTATGAAGACCAGCGGTGATCACGCAGCGTTCTCAGTCTTGCCAGAACCTGCTCTCGGTTCGGCTTCACAAGTCCCAGCGCTTCAGCCTTGTTATCGGCCTTCGTCAATCCAAGAACGGACACGCGAACCGGGTTCAGGTGCAGGTAAGCGCTCATATCGAGCAACCAGCCCCCATGCCCGTCTATTAACGTGCTGCGGAAGCGACCTTGAAAGAGATGGCCCGCACGCTGGCGTTTTGCATTGAACCACGCACTGTAACTCACATTCAACCACTGCATCGCCCGGCTCGCGTTCGCCTCGGGCGTTCGCACGATCAGGTGATAGTGATTCCCCATGAGGACATAGGCATGTACCTCAACATTGAAGCGCGATGTCATCTCGCCGAGGAGGTCAAGGAAATGAAAGCAGTAGGAGTTGTCCAAGAAGATGGCACGCCGCTCAATGCCGCGCGACATTACATGATACCATCCTCCAGCTACATCAATTCTCAACGGTCTGGCCATCCATCCAATAGATCACACACACGCTACAGCGTCAACCATAATGACGAATGACGAGACGTGACCCCCAAAGCCTATTTGATTGTCTTTGGGTTACTGACAGGACTGCGGCCACCGGAGCTGCGTCAGTTGGAGCGTCAGCACTATATGAAAGACGAAGAAGGAAACGAGTATTTGGAGTTTCAGCGGCATAAGACTTCGAAAGCTATGCGCGACGCTATCAAGCGCACGGTTCCGCTTGTGTCCGATGCGGTTGAAATTATTGACCGCCAGATCGCTCGACACGCGTGGCGCTGTCATGTCTTCCTCAATGAGTCAGGCAAACCCTACACGGCTGGCGTCTTTCGTCAGCGTCTAAAACGCTGGTGCCGACGTGCAGGGATCAAAGCGCGGCCTCCCTATGCGTTGAGGCATACCTTTGGCTCTCTAGAAGCAGAAGCTGGAGTCAACCAAGCGGTACTCGCGCAGATCATGGGGCACACTCAGCTCAGCACGACGGCCCGATACGTTAACCAGAACGCCGCCCATCATCGTCTGGCAATCGGCGCAATCGCAGCACGGATCGCGAGGATAGCCAAAGGGAAAAACGAAGCTACGGATTCTCAAGGAGACGGAGATACGCAGTGATGGAATCGGCGATCAATCGGCGATCACTTTTCCCCCTAAAACTGTCGTGAGACGCAAATTAGGGAAAACTGTATATTGCGTAACGCATTTATTATTAACACGTTAACCATTCGTCGGCTTCCGCCGTGTGGGGTGAACACTGCCTTCACACGCCAAACTTCACGGGGCACTTCCGAATCTCCGAGCGCGACAGTACA
>CAZNWT010000023.1:0-47473 GCA_964576795.1 uncultured Victivallales bacterium | reverse complement strand
TCGAAAACGGTGAAACACATGCGTTTTCCGCTCGGAGGTAAGTGATGAGATAATTGGCCACAAGGTGAACCATTGTCGTTCATGCAGCATTTTCTCTTTCCCAAAGAGCGGCCAAATGTAGAACCGATCAATCTCTCCGCGGCGATATTGGAACAAGGGCCAGGGACAATTCAGGGCACGATGATCCGCAGAGTCGTACTCCCACTTAAAAAACGGTGGCAACACCATGCGCGAATGGCGATCGCCAACATCGGTTTTCCCAAAAAGCGGGAATAGCACATACCCCCCACCCTCTTCTTCAGGATAATGGTAGTCAACCGATGTCCAAAACGGCCACATTACAAATCGCTTTGTCCACCGCTCATCATTCTCGGAAATTCCATAAAAGGGAAACACCCGCAGACGGTGAATATCATCCCCTGTGGTTCGAGAAAGAATGGGCCACAGCACACTGTGTGTCTTGTTATCCGCCTGCTCGCTATAAGCATACAGCGGAAACAACCCAAACGTAATGCGATCTCGTCCCAGAAATTCGTTCAGTGTCCCGCCGAAAGGAAAGGCAGCAAAATAGCGTTCACCGGTGGCATCCTCACCACCAAAGAACAGAGGAAAGATGCTCCAGCGATGACGTGACCCCGTATCCTCCGAGTCAAAATCATGTCCAAAAGAGAGGAGAAAACGCCAATCCGTCTCACCTTGGCGTTCCTTGATCATCCCAAGGGGCCACACGATATCAGATACCGTTCGATCTTGGGTCTCATCATGAATCCGACTGAAGAACGGTCTCACGGCAGTAAACTGCGTACCCTCTTCACTGCGCCGTGTCTCAATAAACGGCCCTAAGGTTCGCGTTCGTACATTTCCATGGAGGTCGCGATCCTGCGAATGGATTGGCCCAGCATCAAAATTGGGCACAGACACGCATCCGCCAAGTGTAAAAGCTACAGCGGCAGCGACCACAGCACAGCGCATCCCACTCTCCAATTTCAGCTTTCCAATTTCAGCTTTCAGATTAAATCCCCGCCCACTCCATAATCTTCTCGTGCGTCTCAAAAATAGTGGCAATCATGGCGGCTCTAACCCACATGCCATTTCGCATCTGCCGCCAATAGACCGCACGCGGATCACGGTCAACCGCTGTCGAAATTTCCTCCCGACGCGGTAGCGGATGCATAACGACAGCAGAATCATTCATCAATGCCAACTCATCCACACCAAGGCAAAATCTAGAAATATCAACCTTTCCGCTCTCCCCCTTTTGTGCGTCCCACTCATCCTGGACACGCGTCATATAAATCGCATCCGCAGAAGGAAGTTGACTTCGAAAATCATCCGTAAGCGTAAAATTAATGCCCGCCGTTTTAAGCATAAACTGTATATCTTCTGCCACCTGGAGTTGTGCAGGAGCCACAAAAACCTGCTCAACGTCACGGTACTGTGTTAGCAAGTGCGAGAGCGATCTAACCGTTCGTCCTCGCAGCAAATCACCAACAAAAACGATTCGCTTACCGTCAATACCACCGCTATTCTCAAAGCTACGCTGCAACGTATAGATATCCAGTACGGCCTGCGTGGGATGTTGATCCTTTCCAGAACCGGCATTAACAATCGGAACCGGCCGCTCTGAGTTTGACAGCAACCACGCCATGCGTTCCGCGAGCCCACCGATTTTGCAGCGCATGACAATCAGATCAAAGTAAGAACTGAACGAACGGATCGAATCCTCTTGTGATTCTCCCTTGAATTCACTGGAGATCGAGGTATCACGTACCTCTCCAAGCTTAAGGCCCAGAATCTCACACGCCGCCAAAAACGAAAGAAATGTACGTGTGCTGGGTTGAGAAAAGTAGAGCATTGCGCGTTTATGCGACAACAACCCCTGCAAGAACTCCATCCCATTCCGAGTTTTCGCAATCCGGCGAATCCGCGTCGCCAAGAGCCCAAGGGAGTCCAATCGCTCACGATCAAACTGCTGGGCAATGATGACGTGCCCCTCATGCCCGTGCAATCGAAAATACGGACCCTTCTCCTGCAAGGAAAGCTTGCGAAAATCATCCCATGCAATATCCGTCAGCTGGCTCATTGGTTGCTCCACATTTCACATTATGGATTTCAAATTTTCTGTTTACTCCCTAAGGCCGACACAAACAGAGCTTTGATCGTATGCATGCGATTCTCGGCTTCATCAAACACCTTTGAGAATGGTGCTTCGAACACCGCATCGGTTACCTCCAATGGGCCGCTATCCCTTGCCACTTCCGTCTCGTGGTCGTGGAATGCAGGCAGACAATGCAAAAAAATAACCTGTTTGCTCTCAAGATTCCCCGTGCGTTGCATCATGCCCATCGTGACTTGATAGGGACTCAACAAGGCAATCCGCTCGGCTTGCTTATCTTCCTCGCCCATCGAGACCCAGACATCGGTGTAGATAACATTGGCCCCCACAACCGCAGTCTCAGGATTCGAGTCGATCGCAACGCTCCCGCCGTTAAGATGTGCCCGCTCCTTGCACCACGACACCATCTTCCCATCAGGCATCAAAGCCTCCGGGGTACAATTGACAAAATGAATGCCAACTTTTGCGCACGCCAGCATCAAAGATGTCGCCACATTGTTGCGACCATCTCCCACATAGACAACTTTCAGCCCCCGCAATTTTCCAAACGTCTCCCGAATCGTCATCAGATCGGCCAACCCCTGAGTAGGATGATGGATATCCGTAAGGCCATTCCATACCGGAACGCCAGAATACTTTGCCAGAGAATCAACGGTTTCCTGCTTGAATCCACGGAACATAATACCATTAAACATGCGCCCCAACACTCGCGCCGTATCTTTAACAGACTCTTTCTTTCCCAAGTGGATATCGTGAGAGGTCAGATACTCCGTGCTCCCACCCTCGTCGGACGCGGCAACCGCGCAAGCACAACGCGTACGCGTCGACATCTTCTCAAAGATCAGGGCGATGTGTTTCCGATCAAGCCCCGTGCCTCGCTCACCCGTTTGCTTCTTCCGCTTCAGTTCATCCGCTAGATCCAGCAGATACAGAAACTCTCCATCCGTCAAATCTGTCAATGTCAACAGGCCACGGCCTGAAAGTTGTTTTTGCATACTCATCGTTTTAAAAATCTCCTCTTCGTCGGTAGCCGCTACCCTACAACACCGTTCTCCCGAAAACGAGCGTTTTTGGGAGACACCTGCTGTTTGTTCGACGACACCTCAGGATATTCAGAATGCCTTATGGGAATCATCCTCATCTTTTAGCAAAAACTAAGGCAGTCACTTACCCATCTGATAGACTTCAGCGAATGGAGACCTTGCAAGGCAAGGGATAACGGGTGAGCGCATCGACCCATGCAATCATCGCACAAGTCTTCGCGGTCCAAACTTTGATCTATGAAGAAGGCAAAACGCTTCCTATAGTAGCCCCATGACAGAACCCAGCCTGCCAACTGAAATTGCGATCATTGCCGGAAAAGGCGCTTACCCTCGCCTGCTTGCAGAGTCTGCCAGAGCACAAGGTGTAAAGCGCGTCGTCGCCGTTGCATTCAAGAAAGAAACCAATCCTGTCATTGAGTCGGTGACAGATGACGTGACTTGGGTTTATCTCGGGCAACTTGGAGCCATGCTTGATGCGCTTGTCGCAACGGGAATCAAAAACGTGGTCATGGCAGGGCAAATAACCCCCACTCACCTCTTTCGTGTGCGCATGGACATCAAACTGCTTGCCGTTCTGAAACGGCTTCCTGAACGTAATGCAGACACGATTTTTAGCGCCATTGGCGATGAGCTCAACGCCATTGGCATTGAATTACTGCCAGCCTCCTCCTTCATGCAATCCCACATGCCAACCGCTGGTGTGCTATCGAAACGCCAACCCACTGACGAGGAAATGAACGACATCCGCATTGGATTCCATGTGGCCAAGGCAACAAGCGATCTCGATATTGGTCAGACAGTGGTGGTCAAGCAGGGAACCATCCTGGCGGTAGAAGCCTTTGAGGGCACCGATGCTACCATCTTGCGTGCAGGCAAGCTCGGAGGTCAGGGCGCTGTGCTGATCAAAGTTGCAAAACCCGGACACGACATGCGCTTTGATATCCCGGTGATCGGGCTGCACACCATCAAGTCGCTCCGCAAGGCAAAAATTGGCGCCGTTGCTGTCGAAGCCGGCAAAGCCATTCTGCTTGAACGTGAGAAAATCATCCGTAACATAGATGCCCTCGACATCGCCTTCATTGTCGTGGATTCACTAACATCTCCAGGAGACCAAAAACAGTAGGGGGCGTCCTGATATTCATCGGAATGCGCCACACGCATAATCCTCCCGGGAAGAATATCGGGACGATATACTTACAATCAAACCGTATAGCTGAGGACCTTTTAGACATGAACAACAACAAAGTACGCGTAGGCGTTATCGGCGTCGGCAGCTTGGGACAGTGGCACGCTCGAATCTATTCAGAGCTTCAGGACACGGAGCTTGTCGGGGTCTATGATGCCGACTTTGCGCGTGCACAGGAAATTGCAGAGCGCTACAACGCGCACCCCTTCAAGACAATGGATGATCTGGGGGCGGCCTGCGATGCCGCCAGCATCGTGGTCCCAACGAATCTTCACTACGATGTGTTTCAGCAGATGCTTCCGCATAAAATCCATATGCTTGTAGAAAAGCCCATTGCTTTATCGTACACTCAGGCAAAAGCAATGGTAACACAAGCAGAAGCCAACGGAATTGTACTGCAAGTGGGTCATGTGGAACGGTTTAACCCAGTCATGGCTTTTCTGGAAGATCATCTCTCCAACGCACGTTTCATTGAAGCCACGCGCCTCGCCCCCTACCCTCCTCTACGCGACGGCGCACCTCCGCGCGGAACAGAAGTTAGCGTTGTTCTCGATCTCATGATCCACGACCTGGACATCATCCTTCAGCTCGCACGCTCCCCGGTAAAGTCGATCAACGCCACGGGGGTCGCCGTTCTGAGCCCAACCGAGGACATTGCCAATGCGCGCATTAGTTTTGAGAACGGTTGTGTGGCCAATGTGACCGCCAGCCGCATTAGTCAGGACAAACTGCGCAAAATACGCGTTTTCCAGGACAACACATATCTCTCGCTCGACTACATGAACCAGACAGGACAGCTCTGTCGAAAGACAAAAAGCGGCATTGAAGCCATGGCCGTTCCCATCGAGAAGGCCGAACCCCTCGCCAAGGAGTTACAGTCCTTTGTTCACTGTATTCGCCACAAAAATAATCCTGTCGTAACCGGCGAAGATGGCACAGCGGCACTACGCCTCGCCGTCGCCATTTGCCAAACCATTCAAGAAAATCCCTCATGACCCGCATAATGATCATTGCAGGAGAAGTCTCCGGAGACATGCATGCGGCCAATCTGGTACGGGCGGCGAATCAGCAATGCGCCGACCTCGAATGGTTTGGCATCGGCGGGCCCCTCATGCGGGAAGAAGGGGTTGAGACCCACCACGATATCGGCACCATGGCTGTCATGGGCTTCTCGGAAGTGTTGAAGCGGTATTCCTTTTTCAAGCGGGTGTTCAACGAGATGCTGGCGCTTTGCGACGAGAGGACGCCAGATCTCGTCGTGCTCGTGGACTACCCGGGATTCAACCTCCGACTGGCCAAGCAGCTACACACGCGTGGCATTCGAGTGGTCTACTATATCTGCCCTCAAGTCTGGGCCTGGCATCGAGAGCGTATTCCGAAAATGGCCCAGATCATTGATCACCTCATCACGATCTTCCCATTCGAACCGCAGTATTTTACCGATACCCATCTGACCGTAACCTTTGCCGGCAACCCGCTCATCGACGAGGCCAAACATGCGCTAAGTCTGCCAACGGTCATGCTGCCCTGGAAAAAGCGAAAACGCGTCGCGCTACTTCCCGGAAGTCGTGTCCATGAGATTCGCCGCCTGCTCCCCACCATGTGGAAAGCCGCAGCTCAACTCGAAGCCACCGACCCCGATGTCAGTTTCATCGTGGCCACGCCAAGCGACACAGAAATTCCACTGATTCACAAGGCTATGCAGGGCATCAAAGGCCCCACTAATTGGGAAATCGTGCCCTCAAAAACGCGTGAAGTCCTGCGCCAAGCCGACGCCGCAATCGTTGCTTCCGGAACCGCGACCCTTGAAACCGGGCTGCTGCGATGCCCTATGGTTATCATATACAAGGTTCACCCCGTCACCTATGTCCTCGCCAGACTACTGGTTAAGATCAAGCATGCGGGCATGGTCAACATTGTCGCGGGCCGTGAAATCTGCCCCGAGTTTCTTCAAATGGCAGCCACCCCCTCCGCCATAGAAAATGCGCTAATACCCCTCATTGACGACACCCCAGAGCGTCAGCGCATGCTCAAGGATCTCGAAGAAGTCATTGTGACGATGGGAGAAGGTGGGGCTTCTGAGAAAGCGGCGCGCATCGTGCTCCAGGAGCTGAAGGGATGAGGAAGAACGCAGAATTGGAAAAGCAGAAACAGGAAACTCAGGCAGAGGCCATTTCAGCTTTCGACTATTAAATTTACGCCAATAGCAGATTGTCAATCAAGCGTGTCTTTCCAACCTGGGCCGCAAGGGCAACCAATACCCCGGATCCCACACCATCCACCGGTTGCAACGACACAGCATCCACGATCGCGATGTATTCAACGATCACTCCTGGGGCCTCACGGCCAAGAAGATCCCGCATCTCGGACGCTATGGCAGCGCTTTGCAGCCCCCCCTCCCCCACCCGCGATTCAGCCAACTGTAGAGCTCGGTTGAGCCAGAGCGCCTGAACGCGTTCATCGGCCGACAGATAGGTGTTGCGCGAGCTCATCGCCAAGCCATCCGGCTCACGCACGATGGGGGCAACCCTAATCTCTACAGGAAAATTCAAATCGCGAACCATGCGCTGAATAAGGGCAGCTTGCTGAGCATCCTTCTGACCAAACACAGCCACATCAGGCATCACCATGTTGAACAGCTTTGCAACCACAGTCAGAACCCCGCGAAAATGGCCAGAACGGGCAGCCCCACACATCCCGCAAGAGAGACGTGACTCATCAACGTAAACGCTACTATCCAATGGATACATTTCGCTCTCGGAGGGACAGAAAAGAACATCAACCCCGCAGGATTCACACAACGCCTTATCACGTGCAAGATCACGGGGGTACTGACTCAAATCCTCATGAGGACCAAACTGCGTTGGGTTCACAAATATGCTCACCACCAACAGATCGGAGTGCTGGCGCGCAATGTTCATGAGAGAAAGATGCCCCTCATGCAGAAACCCCATAGTGGGAACAAAACCAACACGTTGCCCCGTCTTATGAGCCGCACGAGAGGAGGCTTGCATTGCAGATACTGTAGACACAATATCCATCAGCAAGAAGCGCTAAGGCGAAATTTTACAGCATTAGCCAAAGCTTCGCTCGTAACGGGCTTATGCAACAAGTCGTGCTGAGAATCACCTGCAATCGCGTCCTTAATACCTTCTGGGGGTGCATAGCCCGTGCAAAACACAACGCCTGGCATTTGCCATTCATTCGCCCGGCATAATTTAGTCAAGGCCGCAAACGCACTCTGTCCATCCATTTCCGGCATGTGCAGATCCATCACGACGACCTCATGGCGTCTTGCGGTGAACGCCTCAACAGCTTCACACCCATTACCCGCAACATCCACCTCAATGCTGGGAATCATGGATTCCAGCATGAGTTTGAACAACTCCGTAATCGGCGCCTCATCATCAACCACAAGCACGCGCCCTTTCGGATTGTCGCTCACTTCAGCTTGCAGCACCTCAGGAGGGAGTTCCCCTTCCGTGACGGGCACAATCTTCTGTGCCTCAGGAAGCAGAATAGAAACCGTAAACCCGCCACCAGAATGTGAATCCCCCAGCACAATGAAGCCGCCACAATCCCGAACCGTTGCAAGCGCAATCGTCAATCCCAGTCCAGCACCACGGGCTTTCAGAAACATATTGGTCGAGAAGAATGGGTCAAAGGCCATATTTCGAACCTCATCGCTCATACCCGGACCCGTATCACAAACAGAAATTCGGGCATACTGACCTGGTGGCACCTGAACACGCATTACAGTAAAAGGATCCTCAACCTTCAGCACATCAACCTTGAGAGAAAGTGTGCCACTCCCTTTCATTGATTCCAGGGCATTTGTACAGATCTCTGTGATAGGGCCGGACAGAGCGTCATGCGGAACCGTGACGCCAAGCCCCGAATCTTCCAGAGGTGCTATGGTAACTCCCAACGCGAGATTATCATGCTCTAAATCAGCGATGATCTCTTGGATCACAGCATCAACGGAAACCATATGTTTTGTGGGGGATCGAGGAAGCGCAAAGTCGGCAAGTCGATGTGCAATGTTCGCCATCGTCTCGGAGATATCCTCCATAACATCCAATAACTCTCCGCTGGAGGCATCACGTCGAAGGTCATTCCGAATAAGTTGCGGATACGCCAGCAGAGGGGTTAACAAGTTGTTAAAGTCGTGAGCAATGTGCCCCGCAAATGTGCGCAAATGACCACGGACCGCATCATCCATAATGCCGGCAACATCACCAGCGCAAACACTATCTGGCTGTTTATCCATCAGAATACCTCTTATCACCCCGTGCCCAAAGCCTCAGCAACGATCATCACCACGTCGTAAACTGGTGTCGAGTTTCCCTGAACTATTTTCAGAACCAGACACATAAACCGTCTGCGACGGAAATGCAAAATTTATAGCGGCTTCGTTGAACGCGAAAAGAAGCTGACGATTAAAGCATTCAACGAAGGCCATATACTGCCAGTATTCAGGCGGGTGATACCAGAAGATAATCAGAATATTGAGAGACCAATCGCTAAAAGCATTAAAAAACACCCTTGGTGGCAAATCGGTGCGCATCCCCTCATGATCCTTTAGCAATCCCCGGATGATCTCCAGAGCCTGATCAACTTTCTCCGGAGGGGTGTCATACGTAATGGCAACGTTTGCAACGTGCTTAATGTAAGGGCGTTTCCCAATATTCTGAATACTCTTGTTGACCATTTCTGAATTGGGAACCGTCACGAGATGCCCATCCAGCGTACGTAGCTTCGTGGATCGAAAACCAACGGATTCAACAGGGCCATCATGCCCATCCACAATAATGCGATCACCAATTTCAAATGGCTTATCGCCAACAATCACAAGCGACCCAAAAAAGTTTTTGATCGTATCCTGACCAGCAAGCGCAACGGCCAGCCCCCCAACACCCAACCCCGCCAAAATCGACGTAATCGGCTTGGTGCTCAGTTCTTGAGTCACCTGTAAAACAATAAGTGCAAGGATCGTAATCCGAATGCTTTTTCCCACAAGGGGGACAAGCATATCATCAACTTTGCTGCTCGTTCGTCCCGCAACGCGCAGAAGCTGAAAATCCACCACATCGACCATGCAATAGACCGCATACCCCAGAACGCTGACAAAGAGAACACGAGACCCCGTATCAAATGCAGACGCAATAACGGGTGGCAGGACCAAAAGGCCGCTACGCAAAATAAGAAAGACAACTGTCGCGATAAGGATCGGAACCGCAGAACGCGACAACGCTTTAAACGCAACCCCCAGCCACTCTCGCTTTTCAGAAATCTGTCGCTCCGAACTCTTGAGCAGCGAATAGCGAATCAGTCGACCACACACAAGAGAAAGGAGAATTGCAACACAGAACAGGAGCCATCGCCACACCTCATTGCCTGCAAATATTGTTGCATTCAGTGTTTGCCACATAAAAGAAAATCTCCAGAAGGGGGGGGTGAAAAAAGGTTACTGACGAAACTCAGACACAGCAACCACTGGCTCGCGAACTCCCTGCACCCAGTACTGCTTGCCAACAATAGCAACGGCAGTGTCGACATTGTCCAAGACATCAGGGGGATCACCAATCACATAGCAGGCCGTCTTCGAGGCCCCGAGAGCAACATCTCGCACCGTGAGACGGTAGCGACTGGGGCGCAACAGCATGCGGAACCGAGAAGCACGCAAGACACCTGAAACCACAACAGGCTTCCCCTGCGGAGCATTGCGAACCAGTCGCAACCCCTGAATAGCGGCACATGAAGCTCCCTCGGGGACCACTTCCGGCACATCATGCACGGGTTGTAATACTGCCGGAGCGAAAACGGTGTAAACTTGGGGATTAACTCGTTGAACCGAAGTCTTTCGAGCGTTTAGCTGACGTCTCGGCATAGGAGGTGTACGAACAATCGGCGCGGGAATCTGCTTGGAACGGATGGGAGCCGGCACCTCCTTTACCCGAACAGGCCGCTTTGATGCCTGAGACACAACAGCAGCACGGGGTGGAGATGACGCGATAGGCGCAACCGCAGTGCGGTTCGCTACAGCAGCACTCCCAGACACAAATTTCTCGCTAATCCATACGGTACAGGATAGTGGAGGCGCAATACTGATCCAATCGCCTTTTGAACCCAAGGCCTTAACCTTGTGGCCTTTGGAAAGTGTTCCGACAGGGCGATATCCGATTCCAGGCCCTGAACGAACACGAACACTGGTTGCAGCAACTTCACCTTCTCGGATCAATTCGCCATAGAGCCACACGCTGACGCCTACAGGTGGGGCAATTTCTACCCACCCATCTTGGCGAACTCCCGTGGCGGACAGTGTCGCACCCTGCTCAACCACTCCCACAATCTCTCCCTGCGGGTCAGGAACGGAACGGACATTCACACGCGCTCCCGTTACCGAGAGTCGCTCAATTCCCTGACAAACCCCCACACTCATCAAAACCACCGCTAGACACAGCACAGAGTTTTGGAAGTAGCTCACAGGAATTCCCGAAGCTGGACGCTTAGCTTGATTTTGTTTTGGGTAATCCAACACCGCGATCACCCTCTTTCCACTGGCCTTGTTCACGCAGAACGTCAATACGTTCAAAACGCTTAAGCACGTTACGCTTAACGGTTATCTTACTCGCCAACTTCAAACTTGGATGTTGTGACATCGTGATACTCCTTAACGCAATTCATAGAAAGATTAGTCTCGCACTATTGAGTACCGTATTCTTAAAGTCAATGCCTAAGTATTGACCCGTAGGCATCTACAGGTATATGGTGGCCACACAGGGAGATTACCATGCTAAAAATAAAATTAGACAGACCGATCGCTTTTTTTGACATAGAAGCCACAGGATTAAGCCCACGTGCAGACCGAATTGTTGAGCTTTGCATCATCAAAATTATGCCTGATAAAAGTCACGCAACCCATACATTCAGAATTAACCCTCAAATGCCAATTCCGGTAGAAGCCTCAAACATACATGGCATTTTCGATGCCGATATCGCCGAGTGCCCCACATTCCCTGTACTAGCCAAAGAGATCGCTGACGTGCTGGAAGGCTGCGATCTTGGCGGGTTTAATATTGGACGATTCGATATCCCCATGCTCAGCGAAGAATTCACCCGGGCCGGCATTCCCTTTGATATTGAAAGTCGCCGCACTCTTGACGCTCAACGAATCTTCCATCAAAAGGAACCGCGGGACCTGAGCGCAGCCCTTGCTTTCTATTGCGGTGAAATGCATCTAGATGCCCACGGGGCAGAACCCGATGTCATCGCAACAATCAAAGTCTTTGAAGGTCAGCTTGAACGCTATCCAGATCTTCCTCACGACATGGATGCCCTGAATGACTACTGCAATCCTCGAAACCCTACTTGGGTCGACAGCACAGGCCGACTTTACTGGAACAACGGAGTGGTCGCCCTGAATTTCGGGCGCAAGAAGGGCACGGCTCTCAAAGATCTCATCGCGAGAGATCCCGGATTCATCAAATGGATGCTGCGAAGTGACTTCCCGGCAGACACTCGTGAAATCGTGAAAAATGCCATCGAAGGCAAATGGCCGGAACCGCAAAAACGATAGACGCCCTACGCGCCATCCCCCGAGGCATAAAGCTTCTCGATCTTTTGCTCAACATCACGAAACCCGATGTCGGACTGATAGATTTCTTTGTAAAAACCAGCAGCTTTGACGCTATCCCCCATGAGCTCTGCAACCTGCCCTAACTCATAGAGCACATCCTTCTTGCTCTTATCCATAATAAGCAGTTCTGCGGAAGCAGATAAGAGCTGATCCATGGCAAGATCATATTGCTTCTTGGCCTTGAAGCAGAGTCCAAGATAATAGAGCGCTTGCACACGGTTTTTGGGATTTCGCTGCCCAAGCTGGAACTGCTGGATAGCCTCGTTGACGTAATCATTGTCAAACAGCATTTTGCCCCACTCATACCGCAGAGCCAAATCATTGGGATACCGCTCTACTCGGTCTTGAAGATCATCAAACTCAAACTGTAGACACTCATTCTCCACAACGCTTGCCCCCGCTTCATCCCCTGCCGCCCTCAGTTTTGCGGCACGATGCTCAAACTCACGGCTGCGCCCGGCTGATAAAGCGCGCTCCAACTCAGGATCCCCGGGGTTCAATTTAATGGCTTCCTGAAGAGCCGTAAGCCCCTCTGCAAAACGATCCTGCTTCAAATAGAGATTTGCAACAGCACGGCGGAAATTTGTGTTGCCAGGTTCAGCCTCAATCTTGGTAAGCAAATCAGCAATGAGCATATCAACATCCTCATCGCTCTTCTGCGATTTTGATTCTTGCTCAAGATGCGCGGCCTCGCCCTTGTCCTTAAGAATATCGCGATAGCTTCCGCCCTTCTCAGATGCCGACTGCCATCCATCACTGGATATACTATCAATAGCCATCGCATCTTTCATCTGTTTGAGAGCCGCGCCATCATTGGGACACAACTCGCATAACCGCTCAAAACACTCCCTCGCCGAACTTGTGCGACCCAACTTCTGATAAAGCGCACCCAGCCAATTTAAAATCAAGATATCTTCAGGATGATGATCGCGCACCAACTCCAATGTCAGAACAGCCGCATCAGGAAAACCAGCTTGAGCCGCAGCCTCCGCAAAGAGCTTACCATACTTCGTGTTGACTGGATCCGTCCGAAGGAGCTTCTCAGCCGCCATCATTGCCTGTCGATTCTTACCGGACTTTAACTGCCCCATCGCACTGAGATAGGCCGGCATCTTGCCTACCATAGATATTCCCTTACTCAACGATGAGCTTGGTGCCTTCATCGCAAGCTTCATTTCAGCAGCCCGTAAAAACTTCCACGCCCTCAAGAGCCCTGGCTCAAGCTCAACACATGATGTCAACATCTCGATGGCATAATCCAAGTTCTCACGTTCCAGCGCTGTGAATCCGCGATTAAACATATCCCGAACTGATTTGGGACAACTCTCAAGAGTAACTTCAGCCATATATAGCTCCATACATACGAATTTTCGTGTAAAGGATTAGTACATCATATACAAGCCAAGCGTCAAGAGTTGATCGCGACCGATCCACAGGCTACACTCCCCCCCATGTCTGCATCCAACCCAATCCTTGTACAACTACTCATTGCGGCCATCGCGTTGCCGCTACAGCGGGTTGCAGCATCACCACACGACCGGATTATACTTCAAGATCTGGCCACACACTATGGATTTCCATCCGTATGCACAACGAATACGGGCACCATCTGGCTAAGCCAATACACATCGCTCTTTTTTCAAGCCGGAAGCCGACGCCTCATCTTCAATAACCACATCTTCTGGTTGAACGATTCAATGGTGCAAACTGGCAAACCTGCAACAATCTCCCGAGCCGATGCCGAAACCGTTATTGCCCCTCTGCTGCAGCCCCCATCCATTCTCAAAGGTAAAGGATTCAGCATGGTCGTTTTGGATCCCGGACATGGCGGCGCAGACTCGGGCACCATTGGGCCCCAAAACCTCTTTGAAAAGCAAATCGTATTAGACATTTCAAAACGTGTAAAACGCAAACTCAACGCATCAAACGTCGCCGTCCGCATGACGCGCGACAAAGACACAACGCTTACCCTGCAAGAACGCCCCAAACTTGCGGCACGTTGGGGAGCAGATGCCTTTGTCAGCATTCACGCCAACAGCGCAACAAGCAAAAGGGCCTGCGGAATCGAGACCTTCGTTATCCCCGGGGCGGGCTTTCCCTCCACCTCATCCAACACCCCTGACAAAAAGGCCTACCCGGGAAACAACAACGATGCCGTCAACACGCTACTGGCGGGGTTCATCCAGCAGGGGATATTAGCGCAGACCAAAGCACCAGATCGCGGAGTAAAACGGGCACGCTTCTCTGTGCTACGCGATGCAAACTGTCCAGCAGTTCTAGTGGAAGTTGGCTTTCTCTCAAACCCGACTGAAGCCACCCAACTAAACACGGAATCCTACCGTGACCGCGTCGCAGAAGGTATTGCCCAAGGCATCCTCACCTACCTTGTCAAAGCCGAAGCCAGCCAGATTCCGTAGGGCGCCTGAGGTGGGAGGTAAGAAGTCAGAGCCCCCCCCTAGAGGGGTGGCGGTTAAGCATTTTTTGTGCTTGGCGTGTCTGATGTCCCTTCTCGTGAATCCAAACGGACGCGGCGGTCCTTCCGTCATTAATGTCGCGCGCTTGATTCGCCATCTTCTTGGCTGCTCTGACGAAGTCGATTAAGCGTATCCAAGTAAGACTAAGATAAAGATTAAGGTAAAGACGAAAAGGGGGGGGAGGGCTATCCCTTAATCTTCACCCTAATCTTTGCCTTAGTCTCTCTCCGGTGCGGTGGAACCTCAAACTGCACCCAGAAGGTGCGCGATCGGCAGACGACCAATGCCTACGAGCGAATTACCATTTCAGATTTCCACATTTGCCACTTCGTTGCCGATAATAATCGGCCAGTTGCCTTCGGCTGCGCAGCTTCACTTCGTCATCAACTCACGGAAGCGAGCGAAGAGGTAGAAGGGATCGTGCGGACCGGGGCAGGATTCGGGGTGGTACTGCACAGAGAAAACGGGATCCGTTTTGCTGCGAATGCCCTCAACGGTCTGGTCGTTTAAGTTGACGTGCGTCACCTCAACCTTGGAATCATTCAACGAATCCATATCAATCGCATAGTTGTGATTCTGCGAGGTGATCTCAACCTTGCGCGTCGATAGATCCATCACAGGATGATTGCAGCCATGGTGACCAAACTTCAACCGGTAGGTCTTGCCGCCAAGCGCCAATCCAAGAAGCTGGTGCCCAAGGCAGATTCCCATCATCGGAACCTTGCCAATCAAGCTCTGAACATACTTTGCCGCATAGGTCACCGCGGCGGGATCGGCGGGACCATTGGAAAGAAAGACACCGTCGGGTTTGAGTGCCAGAACATCCTCGACCGAGGTAGCCGCCGGCACAACAGTAACATTCATTCCACTCAAACGTAGACTCCGCAGAATATTCCATTTGATTCCAAAATCGTAAGCCACAATATTCAGATCGGCTTCCGGCAATGCGTCTGAAATGCCCCATGACTGAGTCAACGAACCATCCTCATCCCATGCATAGGGCGTATCACAAGTCACTTTGGACGCATAGTCCTGACCATCCAGACCACACCAATCTTTAGCCTTCTGAAGGGCATCCGCTTCCGACACGTCACCACAGACAGCCATATAGGCCTTCATCGTACCTTGATCACGAAGCTTGCTGGTCAACGCACGCGTATCAATCCCCGCAATGGAGGGGATGCCCCGAGCAACAAGAGCAGCACTCAACGACTCGTCTGCACGCCAGTTGCTACTTTCATTGAGTTCGTGGATGATGAAGCCATTTGCAAAGAAACCGCGTGACTCCATATCGGCCACATTGATTCCCGTATTTCCAATCTCCGGGTAGGTCATGGTGACAAACTGACCGCTGTAGGAGGGATCACTCAGGATCTCCTGATATCCGGTAAGGCCCGTGTTGAACACGACCTCGCCAAGACCGTCCTGCTTAGCGCCGACCGAGTAACCGCGCATAATCGTACCATCTTCAAGCGCCAGAAAGGCCAGCTTCTCACGTTTTACTTTCCAGTTCCATTTACTCACGATGCATCCTCATTCTTAGGTAAATTCACTTTTTTAAAATGCCGGTGATATTCCTGCAAGCTGCACACTTCCATCGTCCCGCTCTTGTTCAACGCTTCAAGCCCGTTAATCGCGGCGCGCAGCCCCGCAATAGTGGTTGTGATGGGGATGCCACGAATAACGGTATGAGCCCGCATTTTGACTTCATCAAACCGCGGCGTTGCACCACTGGAAGGCGTGTTGATGATCCAGCCGACCTTTTTCTCCTCGACCATATCGATCACATTGGGGCGACCCTTAGAAATCCGGAAGATGGCCTCGCTAGCAATACCATTGTCCCGCAGAATTGTACTCGTCCCCAGTGTAGCATAGATCTTATACCCCAAGGCCTCAAGCCGTCTGGCTAACTCTAAAATGGAAGCCTTATCCTGATCTCTAACACTGAGAAACACATTGCCGCTCTTGGGCAAGTGACTACTCGCAGCAACCTGACTCTTCAAAAATGCCATCCCCTCTGTACGGTCAATCCCCATAACTTCGCCCGTGGACTTCATCTCGGGGCTTAGCAGGACATCAATTCCAGGGAAACGAACGAAAGGAAACACCGCTTCTTTAACGCAGAAGTGCTTGGGTATGACTTCCTTCGTGAATCCAAGGTCTTTCAGCTTGAACCCAACCATCACAAGAGCGGCCAGTTTGGCCAAAGGTACACCGATCGCTTTACTGACAAAGGGGACAGTACGCGAAGCACGAGGATTAACCTCGAGGACATAGACCTCATCGTTTGCGATGGCGTACTGCACATTCATCAGGCCGATAACATTCAGAGCCTTAGCAAAGGCAAATGTGTGTTCACGAATTGTATCTTTAACAGCCGCACTCAGCGTAGGAGCAGGAATTGTGCAGGCACTGTCACCGGAGTGAACACCCGCCAGCTCGACATGTTCCATAATAGACCCGATGACAGAAGTCTCTCCATCAGAGATACAGTCAACATCCACCTCAACGGCATCTTCAAGATAATGGTCAATCAGAACAGGACGATTTTCGGATACCTCAACGGCTTCAGTCATATACTTACGCAGCATCTCTACATCGTAGACAATGACCATGGCGCGCCCCCCCAACACAAAGGATGGGCGCATCAACACAGGGAAACCAAGCCGCTCGGCAATCACCTCTGCTTCTTCAATGCTAACCGCTAATCCATTTTCGGGCTGGCGAATCTCAAGGCGCGTTGCCAATTCCTGGAAAAACTTGCGATCCTCGGCCGCTTCAATGCTGGCCGGCTTGGTGCCCACTATATTGACACCATTACGCTCAAGGTCGTTGGCGAGATTGAGCGGAGTCTGGCCACCAAACTGAACGATAACACCATCACATTTCTCGTGATGGTAGATGTGCAACACGTCCTCAAGCGTCAACGGCTCAAAATAAAGTCGATCGCTTGTGTCATAGTCTGTACTCACAGTCTCAGGGTTGCTGTTGACCATGATGGTCTCAAAACCGGCATCCCGCAGAGCAAAAGAGGCGTGCACACAACAGTAATCAAACTCGATTCCCTGCCCAATACGATTCGGGCCACCCCCAAGAATCATGATCTTCTTTCGATCCGTAGGCTTGCTCTCGTTCACGTCGCCATAGGTCGAGTAGAAATAGGGCGTGTAAGCAACAAACTCCGCAGCACAGGTATCAACAATCCCGTAAACGGGATTCAAGTCGATCGAGCCACGCGCCGCACGCACCGCATCCTCCGTGGTCGACAACAGAAATGCGATCTGGCGGTCTGAGTAACCAAACGTTTTGGCTTGAAGGAAAAGAGGTCGATCTTCGGTCAGTTTTTCAAGAGAACCCGCACTCTGAATCTCTATCTCATAATTCACAAGCTCTTCGAAGTGCCGCAGAAACCAGCGATCTATCCGTGTTAACGCATAGACCGTGTCCACCGACCAGCTCCGTTTCAGTGCAGCACGCACCGCAAAGATACGACCCGCATTCGGGCGCTTCAAAAGGTCTTGAAGCTTTTCGTCATCAAGAGATTCCCAGGGGCCATCTTTACCATCGGCTCCAAACCCCGCGCGCCCCGTCTCCAGCGACCGCATCGCCTTCTGAAAGGATTGCTTGAAGGTCTTGCCAATACTCATGGCCTCGCCCACTGATTTCATCTGCGTACCCAGGGTATCATCGGCGGCAGTGAACTTTTCAAAAGCGAAGCGAGGAACCTTGGTAACCACATAGTCGATTGAGGGCTCGAAGCAGGCAGGTGTCTCTTTGGTAATATCGTTCTGAATCTCATCCAACGTGTAGCCAACCGCAAGCTTGGCCGCAAATTTGGCGATCGGGAATCCGGTAGCCTTTGAGGCGAGTGCAGAGGATCGTGATACGCGGGGATTCATCTCAATAATGACCATGCGGCCATCGTCGGGGTTAAGTGCGAACTGAACATTGGAACCCCCGGTCTCAACACCAATCTCACGCATAACCGCCAGTGAGGCATCCCGCATGCGCTGGTATTCGCGATCCGTCATCGTCTGAGCAGGAGCGACCGTAATACTGTCTCCGGTGTGAACACCCATCGCATCAATGTTCTCAATTGAACAGATGATGACACAGTTGTCCTTGGCGTCACGCATCACCTCAAGTTCGTACTCTTTCCAGCCTATGATAGATTCCTCAATCAACACTTCCGAGGTCGGACTATAGAAAAGGCCACGTTTGACGATTTCATCAAAATCCGCATCGTCATACGCAATACCACCCCCCGTACCACCAAGAGTGAAACCGGGGCGAATCACCAGCGGATAAGCCCCAATATCGGCCCGAACCGCTATTGCCTCTTCCATGTTGTGCGCAGCACCGCTGCGAGGCAGATCCAGCCCAATGTTTCGCATGGCCACTTTAAACTCGGTACGATCTTCAGCCTTGCGAATCACATCTGCACGAGCACCCAGAATTTCAACGCCAAACCGATCCGGCACACCCGCCGCATCCAACTCCATTGCCAGATTCAATGCAGTCTGCCCCCCCAAGGTGGGCAATAAAGCATCGGGACGCTCACGGCTGATGATGCTGGTCAGAATGTCGACGTCCAAAGGTTCAATATAGGTGCGGTCCGCAAACTCAGGGTCCGTCATAATCGTGGCGGGGTTGCTGTTCACCAAGACCACTTCAAAACCATCTTCTCGCAAGGCCTTACAGGCCTGCACACCCGAATAATCAAATTCGCAGGCCTGCCCAATCACAATGGGACCCGACCCGATGATCATGATCTTCTGAATATCTTTACGTCTCGGCATTACGCATCCCCCGTCGCTGATGTGTTAGCCGTCTCGCGCACCTTTATCGAGGCGGCAATAAATCCCTTAAAGAGGGGATGAGCCTTCATGGGTGTTGACTGAAACTCCGGGTGGTATTGACACGCCACAAACCACGGATGGGCGGGGTACTCAACAACCTCCACAAGCTCTCCGTCTGGAGAAAGCCCCGAGAGAATAAGTCCTTTTTCGCCCAACCGCTCCCGATAGTCATTATTAAACTCATACCGATGCCGATGCCGCTCTTCGATCTTAGGTTTTCCGTATAGTTTTGCCGCTGTGGTTCCCTGCGTCAGCTCACACGGATAGGCCCCCAAACGCATCGTGCCGCCCTTTTTGTAGATCTTACGCTGTGACTCCATCAAATGAATGACCGGATGCGGCGTATCTTCCACAAACTCACTGCTATAGGCCCCTTCAAGCCCGCACACGTTCCGTGCAAACTCCATAACGGCACACTGCATCCCTAGACAAATCCCGAAAAACGGAATGGCGTTCTCGCGGGCATAACGCACTGCAGCAATTTTGCCTTCAATGCCACGATCGCCAAAGCCACCCGGCACGAGAACGCCGGTGACGCCTTTGAGCAGGGCCTCAGCGCCCTTCTCCTCAATCTCCTCGGACTCAATTAAACGCACATTAACACGCACATCATTGGCAATCCCTGCATGCGTTAGCGATTCGTATATGCTCTTATAGGCATCCTGAAGCGTGATGTATTTACCCACCACCGCAACGTCCACCGCGCCGCCCTTGGGATGGACCAGCGTATCGACCATCTTGCTCCAGTCCCGCATATCCAACCGCCCCACGTGGCAGCGCAAGAGCTCCAGAATGTAGACATCCATATCCTGCTTCGCCAATTCCAGAGGCACTTCGTAGATCGAATTGTCCACATCCTTCTCTTCGATCACCAAGTTACGGTCGACATTGCAGAAGAGCGCCAACTTATCGCGGTGCTCCTCTTCCAACGGTCGCTCACAGCGACAAATCAGCATATCAGGAAAAATGCCGATGGAACGCAAAATGCCGACAGACTGCTGCGAGGGTTTTGTCTTCATCTCGCCCGCGGCACTTAAGTAAGGGACAAGCGTCACATGCAGAAACAGCCCGTTGGTTCTACCAATCTCCTGGCGAAACTGACGAATGGCTTCGAGAAACGGCAGCGACTCGATATCACCAACCGTGCCGCCAATTTCGGTAATGACGAAATCGACATCGTCAGCATCCATCGAACCAATGGCAGCTTTGATTTCGTCCGTAATATGGGGAATAACTTGGACGGTCTTGCCAAGGTAGCCACCTTCCCGCTCACGCGAGATCACCGTGCTGTAAATCCGGCCCGTCGTAAAATTGCTTCCCTGCGTACAATTGATTCCCGTAAAACGCTCGTAGTGACCCAAATCCAAATCCGTTTCCGCACCATCCACGGTCACATAGACCTCGCCATGCTGATACGGCGACATCGTGCCCGGGTCCACATTCAGATAGGGATCGAGTTTCTGCATTTTGACGCGATATCCACGGCGCTTCAACAGCAAGGCCACGGAAGCGGCAGTAAGCCCCTTCCCAAGAGAGGACACAACGCCTCCCGTAACGAAAAGATGTTTTGTCATGTAACCCCCACTCCAGCTTCGACGAGCGCCGGTAGATTTAAAATAATCAGCCCATTTCAACACCAAATCCGGTGTGAGGGGCTGTCACGCCCTTCGGGGGGGGCAGTTTCTACAGACACCTGCCATCTGTCAATCAAGAATTGAAAAATAGGTAGGGAACGAGGGATCCCCTTTGCTCTGTCAGTCTTTCAAAACGCACATCCGTGAAGAGCCGTAAATTGTCCGATTTTCAACGCCATGTCCATCTTGATTTGGTATAAGTCAAAAAAAGCGCGGTAGTGAATCGCGTTGCCCGCGAGGCGGGTTGGAGAGAGACGTCTCGGTGGTTAATTATCGACATAGCTTATACGTTTAGGAGAACAGAATGAATAAGATGATGGCGTATCATATGGATCTGAAACGGGGGCTCTGGACGAGAGCCTATATGGACCGAATGGTCGATCGCCTTGGGGAATGGGGATACAACACGCTTATCCTCGAGCTAGAAGATAAATTTCAATTTAATCATCATCCCGCAATTTACAAACCTGATGCGCTGTCTCATTCCCAAATGGCAGATTTTATTGCTGCGTGTCGGGCAAAGGGAGTCGAGGTTATTCCCTTAGTGCAAACTCTGGGGCATGCGGAATCGGTGGTCGGTGAACCGGAATATGCGCACCTTCGAGAACATGAGCAGGTTGTCGATCAATATGATCCGCTCGCCGAAGCGAGCCGAACTCTCATTCTCGAACTTATTGATGAGGTTATCGAAGTCATGCAGCCGCAAGAATTTTTTCATATGGGCGGGGACGAGACTTGGACGCTGGGGAAGAGCGAGAAGGCCAGACTCGTCGTGGAGAAAATTGGTATCGGCGGGCTCTACCTCAAGCATATGCTCCCCATTTTTGAACATATTCATCAACAAGGCTTACGCCCTATCATCTGGGCTGATATCTGCCTGACGCACCCCGAAATAATACAGGACATTCCGCCGTATGTGGTGATGGTTGACTGGGATTACTGGACGAAAACCGACCGGCCAGAGGGAATACTTGTCTGGGGAGGGATGACTCAGAACAGGAATCAAGGCAACGTAACCTTGGATCAGTACCAAGCAAATAAGCATCGAATACCAGATTTTGAGACCTATTTGGAAGCCTATGCCATCGATGCGCAGAGCCTTGTCGATAAGACATTCACCCCATTTTATTGCACCGATGCTCTCAAAGGTCGAGGGGTAGTGGATGTGATTGTCGCATCGGCGGAGAGTTGCAGTGGTGATATGACGGGAATGCCGCAGAATCAACAGGTTCATGTACCAAACTGCTTTTTTGCCGCACGGAAGGGAATGCAGGCGGGAAGCGGTGTAATGGTGACCTCATGGGCGGTACGGCATTGTCACTGCGAGACCAAACTTCTCGCGGCATTTGCGGCGGGATTTGCGCTTAAGAATGACGACGCTTATAATTTTGAGATCCTCTGCCGCGCCTTTACGCAGGACTATTACGGCATGGAACTTCCCGAGTTTGCTGAGGCCGTTACCAAGATGGGGGTATCTATAGTGATTGCGCAGGCCGGTTATGGTGATCTCATCTTTGCCACCCCCACAGTTGAGCATGATCCGCTGGCAGATTACTTGCTTCGCATTGATCAGGAATATGGCAGCCGCGAAGCGGGTCTGACCGGGGTTGAAGCCATGGCGCATGGTTATCGAGAGGCGATGAACGCGTTTCGCAAGATGCAAAAACAGGCGAAGAAGAATCAGGATAACTTTGATTATTTAGTAGAGGGAACGCGGCGGATAATGCTCTATATTGATTTTGTAATCGTGGCCCTGAAAAATGAGCTGCCGGCTCAGACCGCTCGATTATTGGAAAAGCTTTGCGAATTGAAATGTATGAGTCGTGAGCTTTATGGGCGAAACTATACACCGGAAGGGATTGCGGTGGAGATGAAGGTTCGATATCAGGCCATAGAGGAGTTTCTCCGACGTTAAATAATTCTGACATCGTGAATCCGGATTGCAACGCAGAAAGAACAAGTTGCGCTACAAGAATCGCCCGAAGAAGTCTGTAGACTTACGGCCACCCCACCCATGTTCGCCCGGAAACAGATCGAGTTCGAGCCTTTCCCCTACCCCTGCGGCCTGGTAAATCGTCTTAACTCTTTCGAAACAGGCGGTGGCATTATCGACCACAAAACAGGAGTCATGGATACCGATATCGACCAAAAGCGGCGTCGGTGCCAGCAGCCCTTGCAAATCCGGAAGATCAACCAGTTTGAAGAGTCCCGGCGCGACCTGTGCACCACAGTAATTCAGGTCGCGGATCCCGAACAAGGCCCACAAATCCGAGTAGCAGATAATCTCAGCCGCTTTCATTCGAGGGTCTGTGAGTGCGGTCCACAGCGTCATTGTGCCGCCGCCGGAAAGCCCCATCACCCCTACCCGTCCGGCATCAACGTCCGGCAGGCTCGTGACAAAGTCGGTCGCCGCATGCCCATGCGCCAGATTGATCGATAGGGACGTCATGCCCAGCATGGTGGCGTGCAGGTAGTACAGGTTGCACCAATCGCGCCCACCATTGTGATTGAAAAAGTGGGGCTTATTGTTGTCATTCCTCTCGCCGACTCCCATCCAGTCGATGGCGTAGGTCAGAAAACCGGCTTTAGCCATTTGATGGCCGTAGTCGTAGTTGCAACCCTCAATCTCCGCCTTCCGGTCAGACGAAGACTTGTTGCCCATCACCGAGTCCTTGCCAAAACGGCCATGCCCATGCCAGCAAAGGAGCGCGGGGAGTTTGGGACCAGCAGCGGCGCCAGTGGGTCTGTTGATGAGCAGGGTCGCCGAGGCATGGGGGCCAACATCTAACAACCAGCGCTGCTTGGCAACGTCATCCTCTACCCATTCAACAACCAACTCCGGGGTTGGATCAACCTTCCCCGGCCAGTCGCCGGTGGTTGCCAGAACCTTGGGCAGCGTCCGGGCTTTCCATGCGGCGAAGGTCTCCTGCCCGGGATCAAATGCGTTCAGGGGTTTATGCTCCAGCGCCATGCGCTCAAACATCTTCTGCGGGCTTAGATTTCGAACGTTCATACTTGACTCCTGTAAGCAATCAGAGCACTCCACCGCTTGTTTGTAAATCAACAGCGGTTGCTCGAGGCTTTGGCTCAATTTCGATTAAGAATACGATTAGACTTAATTCGGAAAGCCCCATTGACCCCACAGAACTGAAATGCACCGCGCTCAAGTATGTGCGAATCGCCGAGGCGCACGACGCCCGCCGGGTGGGACACCCCTCGGAGATCGGTGCCGACTAGCACAGAAACACATAAGGAGAGTGCGGCCTTACAGATCTAACACAAGCTCGGAAGCGTTTTCCAAGGCATGTTTCCCTGAAATACCGCTGATATCTGTAGGATACTTCCCAGTAAAACAAGCCGAACAGAAACCCCTTTTTTTACCATACGGGGTAAACAAACCGTCTAAACTCAAATAGCCTAGCGTGTCCGCACCAATATACACCCGAATCTCTTCTACACTCATACCGCCGGCAACCAGCTCCTCGCTTGTCGGAAAATCAATTCCGTAGAAACAAGGGTACTTAATCGGAGGGCAAGAAATGCGCACATGGACCTCCGTCGCACCCGCCTCACGCAATCGCATCACGCGTCGACGTGCCGTTGTTCCGCGTACAATTGAGTCGTCCACCACAATCACGCGCTTGCCGCGAACCGCCTCCGGCAGCACCGCCAACTTCATATCAACTCCCGCCGAGCGCGCATCCTGCTGAGGCATAATAAAGGTGCGCCCCACATAGTGATTTCGAATAAAACCATGCTCCAATGGAATACCACTACCAACAGAATATCCCAAAGCCGCAGAGTTTCCGCTGTCCGGAATCGCCACAACAATATCAGCATCTACAGGGTACTCTTTTGCCAACTGCTTTCCATACGCCACACGGGCTAAATGCACATTCTCGCCAAATACATGACTATCGGGCCGCGCAAAATATACCGTTTCGAAAATGCAGCGGGCGCGATCACACTCGTCCTTGACCTCCGCGAACATCGAGCTGTGCATCCCCGTCTCATCAAAAACGATCAGTTCACCCGGCTCCACGTCCCGCAGGAATGTCGCCCCCACTTGATCCAAGGCACATGTTTCGCTGGCAACCACATACCCATCCCCCAAGGTGCCAATCGACAACGGACGAAACCCGTGTGGATCACGCGCCGCCATCATGCAATTGCGAGTCATCAGCAAAAAACAAAACGATCCCTCCAACTCAGCCAGCGCACGGCAAACACGCCGCGGACGTGACCGATACATAGGATCAGCAAGCAAGTGCACCAACACTTCACTGTCCGTGCTCGTCTGAAAAATGGCACCCGCCTCCTGATACATGAGGCGAAGTTTCTCCGCATTCACCAGATTGCCATTATGGGCAATGGCCCAAATGCCGTCTACGCACTCAACCACCAAGGGCTGCACGTTTTGAATTCGAGTGGAACCCGTCGTGGAATAACGCACATGGCCGATACCAAGATGTCCCTCCAGAGAGCCCCAATCTTTTCCAGAAAACACCTGATTAACAAGGCCTTGCCCCTTGATGGAGCGAACCTTTTCACCATCAGCAACGGCAATACCTGCACCCTCCTGACCACGGTGCTGAAGGCTGAAAAGGCCTTGATAGATCGAAGGCGCTACAGGCGCGATTCCATAGACGCCAAACAACCCACAAAACTCGTGCGGATGCTCGTCAACAACCGACTCTGGTGAAGAAAATGTGCTCATAGCAAACGATTCTCCTAGGGGATCAGTGTGTGTAAAGTCGGACGGTAGCACGACCCGCAGACACGCGCAATCTACAATGCACACCAAACTCATAAAACTTTACACAGAAGAATTCCATGCAAAACGATTGGCCAGATCAGCGGGACAAGGGCGCCTCACCCCCAGAAATACATGTCACCCAAAAATGGAGATTCCGCCCGAATGGAAATGGCATACGCGTTTCTCTCAACCTTTGTCGGAAGCTTTGTCGTTGTCAAAACCTGCTGACATAGAGAACTCGACAAAGCTCACGACAAAGATATCTTGGAGCAGAGCCTTAAACTAGCGTCATTGAGGCATGCACCCAAAAATGGAGGTGGGGCGCCCTCGCCCCACAGCAATTGTGAAAGAGCCGTCCCGCCTCTATCGCGCCAGTGGACGGTAGCGAACACGATGAGGCTGGCTATCAGGGGACGTCTCTCGACGCCAGGCGTGATACGCCTCATAGTTCCCTTCAAACCAGATCACCTCGTTATCGTCCTCAAAAGAGAGTATGTGCGTGGCAATGCGATCCAAAAACCAGCGATCATGACTAATCACCACCGCACAACCTCCAAAATTTTCAAGGCCATCTTCGAGAGAGCGAAGCGTAGCAATATCCAGATCATTGGAGGGCTCATCCAGCAACAACACATTGCCGCCGCGTTTCAGAAGCTTCGCCAAATGGACGCGATTGCGCTCGCCACCGGACAGCACTCCAACCTTTTTCTGCTGGTCTGCCCCTTTGAGGTTGAATCGTGCACAGTAGGCACGGCTGTTCATGCTACGGCCACCAACTTCAATCGTCTCCTGCCCCCCGCTGATCTCCTCCCAAGCCGTCTTGTTGGCATCCAGATCATCACGGAGCTGATCGACATACGAAAGATCAACGCTCTCCCCAATCAAGAGTTCACCATCTGTCGGCTTCTCTTGCCCCGTTATCATTTTAAATAGTGTCGTCTTGCCCGCACCATTGCCACCAATAATGCCAACAATACCCCCGCGCGGAAGACTGAACTCAACATTCTCCATCAGCACACGGTCACCAAAGGCTTTCGTCAACCCCTTCGCCTCCACCACACGATCACCAAGACGCCGCCCGTGTGGAATCTGAATCGTCAGGCGATCTTCACGGGTATCATAGTCCTGATTAGCCAACTCATCATAGCGTTTGAGACGCGCTTTGTTCTTCGTCAGGCGGCTGGAAGCATTCATGCGGACCCAGGCCAACTCCTGTTCCAACAACTTCTTGCGCGAAGCATTCTCCTTCATCGTACGATCCGCGATGACCTGCTTCTGCTCCAACCACGCCTCGTAGTTCCCCTTATAGGGAAAGGCCCGCCCCGCATCGAGCTCCAGAATCCATTCCGTCACATTGGACAAGAAATAGCGATCATGCGTAACCACGATCAGTGTTCCGGAAAAGCGCTTCAGCGTCTCCTCTAGCCAGGCAACCGATTCCGTATCCAAATGATTGGTGGGCTCATCCAAAAGCAAAATATCAGGATTCTGGAGCAGTAGTCGGCAAAGCGCCACACGTCGTTTCTCGCCACCGGAGAGCACCTTAATCGGAGCATCGGAAGCCGGAAGCCGAAGTGCATCCATCGCCATTTCCACCTGATGATCCAACTCCCACAATTCGTTTGTATCAATTTCGGTCTGTAGCTTGTCAAACTCGTCGTTGAGTGCTTCACGTGCCGCTTCAGAATGGTCATCACCCAACATCCCGCAAAGTGCGTCATAGCGATCCAACTTTGCCTGTTGCGCGGCAACCCCTTCGGCCACAATATCCTGCACGGTCACGTCAGGATCGAGTTGTGGCTCCTGCTCCAAGTAGCCAATGGTTGCAGTTTTGGCGCACTGCACCTCTCCGACATACTCACGATCCAATCCTGCCATGATACGAAGCAGCGAGGTTTTTCCCGAACCATTTGGACCAATCACACCGATCTTGGCGCCATGAAAGAATGCCAGCGTCACGTCATCAAGAATAGTTTTGGTGCCCTGTTGCTTCGTTAGATTCTCAAGGATATATACATACTCACCGGCCATCAGATCACGCTCCTGAAATATATAACGCACGATTTAAAACACTAGAATGCACAGGGACAGGTCCGAATGGAACGCTGACGCATTCCGTTCAATACACAGTTTGTGCATATTTCATAGGCTCGCCTAGTCACCGTCAAGCAGGCGTCCAACGCTCCCTAGAATAGAACCTTCGCCCTTCTGTTTTCCGCCCTGAGATGGGGCATGCGAGAGAATTCGGTCAGCCATGCGAGAGAACGGGAGACTCTGCAGGTAGACAGTACCCGTTCCGCGCAACGTGGCCAGGAACAGGCCCTCACCTCCGAAGAACATGGACTTTAGATTGCCGGCACGTTCAATGGAATAATCGACGCCTTCCGTAAAAGCGACAAGACAACCCGTGTCAACGCGAAGAGTCTCGCCATTAAGCTCCTTCTTGACCAACGTGCCACCCGCATGCGCAAATGCCAGGCCGTCGCCCTGTAGTTTTTGCAGGATGAACCCCTCACCACCAAAGAACCCAGCACCCAGCTTCTTGGTAAATGCGATGGTGACGCGTGTGCCCAACGCTGCGCAAAGAAACGCATCTTTTTGGCAGAGTAGTGCTCCGCCGAGCTCGGATAAGTTCACGGGGACAATCTGTCCGGGGTACGGCGCGGCAAAAGCGACACGCTTCTTGCCACTGCCTTGATTCGTGAAGTGCGTCATAAAGATCGATTCACCGGTCAGCGCACGTTTGCCGACACTAAGCAGTTTGCCCATAAGACCTTCGCCAGGACGAGAGCCGTCACCCATCTTGGCTTCAAACTGGATGCCTTCTTCCATGTAGTTCATAGCGCCCGCCTCGGCTATAACGGTCTCATTAGGGTCCAGTTCTATCTCCACAATCTGCATATCATGGCCGATAATCTCGTAATCAATTTCGTGTGATGCCATCTTCATTCTCCCAAGTTAGGTTGAAATAGCAACCTAGCGTACGCGAGACGAAATCGCAAACCATGAACCCTTAGGGGCAGCGGCGGGTTGTAGCCATCTGTCAATTCTAGCGGATTGCGGCACAGCAAACTCCATAAATACGTCAATAACGGAGTTGACGACTCCGTTTATACCGGTTAATATCATTTACATGATAGGTAGAAACATAACCTTTCCCGATGGGAGCTTCTTTCTTTTCGGACCAAGAGGGAGCGGTAAGTCCTGCTGGTTGCACAATGCATACGCCAATGACATGGCCTACATAGACCTGTTGGAATCGAGAGTATTCAACAGGTTGTCTGCAGATCCACAGCGACTTTCGGAATACATTCCTGACGGGCAGACTTATCCCGTCATTGTGGACGAGATACAGAAGATACCAGCACTTCTTGACGAAGTGCATCGGTTGATGGAGAAGAACCGGAATCTGCGATTCATTCTTACGGGCTCAAGTCCAAGAAAATTGAGACGAACTTCGTCGAATCTCCTGGGGGGACGGGCCTCAACCAGCTATTTTCATCCGCTGTCTGCCATGGAGTTGGCGAAAGACTTTAACCTTGTAAAGGCTCTAACCTACGGGCTTTTGCCCACGATTTATGATTCTGAGAAGAATATAGATCCTGGCAACTACTTAGCCGGCTATATTGAGGCCTATCTCAGAGAAGAAATTCTTCAGGAGGGGTTGACTCGAAACGTTGCCGCTTTCAACCGCTTTCTCGAGGCCGCGAGTTTCTCGCAGGGAGAAGTGCTCAATGTCACTCTGGTCGCACGCGAATGCTCAGTCCACAGAAAAGTGGTGGAAAGCTATTTTCAAATACTCGAAGACCTGCTGATCGGATACAGGATACCCGTGTTTACGCGAAAAGCGAAACGCAGGCTGATTCAACATGCCAAATTCTACTTTTTTGACACCGGGGTGTATCGTTCAATCAGGCCAAGAGGTCCGCTCGATACGCCGGAATTGATTGACGGCGCATCGCTGGAAACACTGGTGTTTCAGAATTTGCTGGCATACATCGACAACCACCAAAAGAATTATGCCATACACTATTGGCGGACCACTTCGGGGAAAGAAGTCGACTTCATATTGTACGGTGAGGACGGCCTTGTCTCAATCGAGGTCAAGCGAAGTAGAACGGTGACATCCAGAGACCTGTCCGGCCTCAGAACGTTCAGGGAAGACTACCCGTCGACGCAATCAATACTTCTGTATGGAGGTGATAAACACCTGCAAATTGACGGAGTTCGCGTTCTGCCGATCGAATACGCCCTGACCCACCTTGATGAACTTCTCTAGCAATTTCGGAGAGAAAACACAAAAGAGGGAACGCTGACGGACAGACCCTCTTGCACTCCTGAAAACCTATTCCTCCGCTTCCTCTGCTACCTCCGTGTTCAAAACAGCAGAGCCTCGGAACTCTGTGTGCGCTACAACGTTCTCCCGAGGTGTTGCCAAAACGTCAAAGCTTGCCGAATCCTCCTGCTCTGTATAGCCTCCGTACATGAAGACGATACTGATACGAGGGCTTTGCCTTGCCATTGCAATCCTTCTGAGTGGGGTTCCAACTTCCACAGTTGCCGCCGCCCCAATCGCTCAGACGGAAGCAGAGACAATCGCAAGCCGAATCCTCGCAAGCGGAAAGACCATCTATGACCCGCTTGGGGGAAATGCAGACACACTATGGTTGTCAAATTTAGCGCTTGAAGAAATTCTAAACCATAAACTATGCGGAGTATCGGTGGGTGGGCTCCCTTTGCGAACACGCTCAAAAGTCGTAAAGAGCGCTGTTTGCGAAGCACTGGGCTATCCAACGCCACTCGCATTCAAACAAACCCAACCTCGCTTTCCCGGACAAAATTTCGACGTTTACGTTCAGAAATCAAACAACCTTCAGGTCTGGAATGAAGCGCTCGTGGCATCTCGCCGCTATGTGTTGATTCGAGTCTCTCCCACCAACACCCTCAAAAAGGTGAAAGTTGTAGACGGGGCAACGTTGGCAAAGCTCGACACAACCGGAACACTCACTCAAAAACATCAGGCGCAGTTCACCCCGGGGGCATTGTCTGTCGATCTTGCCTCACTCACGGACACCAAACATGTACAAAACCTGCTTGGAACTAAAATTCCCGCCAAACAATTCACAGGATCTCCTGTTGATCCACCCAATCCAGAAACCTTCATCCCCATAGAAGCATTAGCTCGTAGGCTCTCTGTCATGATCGGCGTTTCTTTTGCCGACGCTGGACATGATCAGGAACGCAATCGCGGAGCAGAACTGCATCGCCGCATGTGCCATGTGCTCGGATACGATCACTACCGAGATGATGGCGCGTGCCCCGACATCACCGCCCAACTCATCGAAGTCAAACTACAGACATCGACAACCATTGACCTCGGAATTGAGCCCCCCTTGAGCACTGAACCGCTGAATCTTCCACCCATTAGAGGCGAGTATCTTCGCCACTGTGATGTGCGTTACGCCCTATTTGCAGGGGACACGGATGGAGATACGGTCACGCTCACGCATCTGGTTCTCGTAACAGGCGAAGATCTCTTTACCCGCTTCAAACGGTTTAAAGGACGCACACTTAACAAGAAGCTACAGATACACCTGCCCGATCATTTCTTCGATTGAGACGACATCTCGGTTTCCGCTGTAACAGCGTCGTGATAGAGGTCGAGTCCGAACCACCCCAAGGCAAAATCAAACAGCTCGCCAGGATTGAATCCCAACCGGACAGACACACCAAGACCAACAACCACCTCCATCTCGGTAAGGTAGGGCCAGCAGTGAAAAGAGCGATACACTCAGGAGCCGTTTTCATCCACCCCTGTTAGGGTGTTTATGACGCATTCGCCTTAATGGCTTTCATGACAGCAGCAGGAGTTTCCACCGTCATCAGCGCTTCCCGAACATTTTCGTTTCGCATGAGCCTCGAAATCCTCGCCATGGTTTGCAGGTGCAACTCCTGAGCCCCCTGTTTAGCGGGACTGAGTACCAAAAAGAACAGCGAACATGGCTCCTCGTCAAGCGCCTCAAAGTCAATGGGGTTCTGGGATCGACCGAAAACAACAATCGGAGTTTCAACAGCATCAATGCGAACGTGTGGAACGGCTACACCATGACCGACCCCTGTCGACCCCAATGCTTCTCTTTCCAAAATCGCAGTGAGAACCGCTTCTCGATCAAATCCGTTAATGGCTGCGTCAACCAGCTTGCCGATGGCCGCGTCCCGGTTTTCTGCTTTAAAATTGAGAAGAACTCGCTCTTCTCTTATCTGTTCATTGAGTTTCACACTCAGTCCTCCGTCTGGGCCTCTATTTCACAACTAAAATACTACAAACCGAATTTTCAATTACCTTTTCAGCACGTCCCTGGGTCAGGCGTTTTGCCTGCCCTGATACTTTTCGCGGATACCCGAGAACAATGAGGTCGACCTTCAGGCGGACCGCCTCTTTTAGAATTTCGTTCTCAACGACTCCGCTCTTCTGTTGAATCATGGTGGGGACGCCCTCATCTTTCGCCATCTCTTCTGCAAAATACAAGGCTCTCCACCCTTTCTCTTCGAGTTCAATTTCGATCTCAGTCAAACTCTGCTCGCTAAACCGTTTCATGCGATTGATCGCCAAGTGATCCACAACGTTCAACACAATCAACTTCGCCTGGTTCGCGATGGCCCTTGCAATGGCCACCGGCGTAACCACACCGTCGAGATCACCGCCTTCCACCACAAGAAGTATTTTCTTAAACAGGTTCTCTTCCATTACTTTCTCCTGTCTGCTCTGAGCGGTTTTTGAGAAGTTTCCGTCGAAAAAGCTCTTCGCGATCATTCTCCTCCATCACCGACTTAATCCATACCACAGTGTCCTGCGATTCGGGAATAAATACATTCTCGATTGCGTTAATGCGCCGCTGAGTCTTATCCACTTCAGTTGCCAGACGCCAGATCGTAACCACCGTTTCGATATAGTGCGTGAGCGTTTCCATGACGTTGCCCATGCCCGCAACCGCGCTGTCCATGGCCGACGACGCATCCAGAAGCCCAGAAAACAGGACCTCTCCACCTGACTCCAGTTGGATTTCAGGCACAAGAATGCCCATAACACCCCGCTGTTCAACCAATAGAGATATTTCAGGACGCGATGCCGCAAATATTCGCTCCATACCTTCCTGTCCCGCCATCAGGAATGCTGGCACAAACGCTTCCAGCGTGTCGGTCATGGCAGCACCAAGGTGTTTCTCCGTCTCGGAGAATGCCGCAGATACGGACATCAATTCCATTACCAAAACATCACGCTTCTGATGCAATAATTCGCACCCCTCGGTCGCAAAGCGCAGATCGTGCTGCGCTTTGAACAAGTTGGCTTTTGTGGGTGCGGGCCTACGTGCCATGTCTTATGCTCCCTGACTATCACTCGCACCGTCGTGGGCGACATAATACGTTTCAAGCTGCTTCGGACTCACGCGGTGCAACGCATCACGCGGTAGCAGGCCCAGCAGCTCCCAGGCAACTTGCAGAGAGTCTTCAATCGTTCGACGCTCATCGCGGCCCTGTCCAATGAAACGATCCTCAAAGGCATCGCCAAAGCGCAGGTGACATTGGTCGCTCTCCGTCAACTCTTCGGCACCCACAATGGCTGCCAGAGAGCGAATATTACCGACACGAGCATAACTCGAGTAGAGTTGATTCGCCACATTTGGATGATCTTCTCGTGTGCGTTCCCCGCCGATGGCATCCTTCATAATACGCGACAGTGATGGCAACGGGTTGATCGGCGGATAAACCCCTTTCTGATGGAGTTCGCGATCAAGAACGATCTGGCCTTCTGTGATATAGCCTGTCAAATCAGGAATCGGATGGGTGATGTCATCGTTGGGCATGGTCAGAATAGGAAGTTGCGTGATAGAGCCTTTTGCCGTTTTCACACGTCCACACCGTTCATAAATTTCCGCGAGATCGGAGTAGAGATATCCTGGGTATCCTTTACGGCTCGGAACCTCTCCACGGGCAGATGTCATCTCGCGTAGAGCTTCGCAATAATTCGTCATATCGGTCAGGATGACGAGAACGTGGTAGTCGTGATCGAAAGCAAGATGCTCGGCAAGGGTCAGCGCAAAGCGAGGGGTAAGCAAACGTTCCTCAGGCGGATCCGAAGCCAGATTGATAAACATGGCCGCAGTCTCAAGAGCTCCGGTACGTTCCAGCTCATCGCGAAAGAACGTCGCGTCGTCATTCTTGACCCCCATCGCGGCAAAAACCACGGCGAAATTCTCCTGTGAACCGCGAATTTTCGCCTGCCGGGCAATCTGGGCGGCAAGTTCGTTATGCGGAAGCCCGTTGCCTGAAAAGATCGGTAGCTTCTGGCCACGCACCAATGTGTTCATGCTGTCCATGACGGTCATACCGGTCTCAATGACGTCCATGGGATAATCCCGCGTCACCGGATTGATCGCGCTGCCGTAAATACTGCGCGTGGTGCCTTCGAATGGCAACGGCATTCCGTCAAGCGGATTCCCCGCCCCACTCATAATACGCCCAAGGAGGGCTGGCGAAACATTAAATTCCAGAGCCTTTCCCAGAAACTTAACCGATGTGCCACGTAACGAAAGACCTTCGGCCCCTTCAAATACCTGAATCACAGCACGCGCTTCAGACACATCCAGCACGGTACCGCGCCGCGTGGTTCCATCTCCACACAACACCTCCACCAACTCGCCAAACGCAACGTCGGTGACGCGCTCCACGACGATAATCGGACCGCCTGCCCGCTGTAAATCTTTGTATACCCTTCCACTATTACTCGACATGGATTACCCCTCGAAGGCCGCTTCGACCTCTTTCTTAAGCGCATCCAGAAGGTCAAGCTGATCCCCTGGAATCGCCTCTTTCATACGATGAATTTTCTCAACGACTGGCGCGGACACGATTTTATGAACGGGCCGACCCGCGGCCGAGGCCTTTAAAGCACTCTCATGAAAGGTGAGAATGACATCAATCATGCCAAGCTGCTTCTCGACCGGGCAGTAGCTGTCGATATCGCTAAATGCGCTCTGCTGAAGAAACGCCTCTTTTATCAGTCGTGCGGACTCAATCAGAATACGCTGCCGATCCGGCAGGGCGTCGGGGCCAATGAGCTTGACGATGTTTTGCAGACGATCATCCTCTTTGAGCAGCATCCGGGTTCGCTCCCGCAGTTCTGCCCAGGGCAGCGTGGCATGCTCGGCATACCACGCCGATACATCGTATTCCGAATAGGATGTGTTCCAGTTGATTGACGGAAAGTGCCGCGCACTGGCCAAGTCGCGATCCAACCCCCAAAAGGTCCGCACAAAACGCTTCGTGTGGGTCACCACGGGCTCGGAGAAGTCACCGCCCGGGGGCGAAACGGCACCGATGATCGTGACCGACCCCTCGCGCGTCGTCCCATCGGCATTGGCAATTTCCGTTCTTCCGGCACGCTCGTAGACGTCACCAATCCGGGACGCGAGATAGGCGGGATACCCCTCTTCCGCCGGCATCTGTTCCAAGCGACCTGAGATCTCTCGCAAGGCTTCAGCCCAGCGACTGGTGGAGTCGGCCATAATGGCCACATGGTAGCCCATATCGCGATAATACTCGGCCATGGTAATGCCCGTATAGATGCTGGCCTCACGCGCCGTTACCGGCATGTTCGAGGTGTTCGCGATCAGGGCGGTACGCTCCATGATTGGCTTTCCACTGCGAGGATCTTTGAGCACGGGAAACTCTTCAAGCACTTGGGTCATCTCATTTCCGCGTTCGCCGCAACCAATGTAGATAATAACGTCAACATCCGACCATTTGGCAAGCTGGTGCTGCGTAACGGTTTTGCCGGTTCCAAATCCGCCGGGAATCGCACAGGCCCCACCCCGCGCAGCCGGAAAGAGAAAATCAATGACGCGCTGTCCGGTAATGACAGGAACACACGGCGGCAGACGCTTGGCAATCGGGCGCGGCTTTCGAATGGGCCATTTATGAAGCATGGTCAGTTCGCGCTCACCCTCTGCGGTGGCAACCTTGGCAATCACATCAGTGACACGATAGTCACCAGCCACCGCAATCCACGTGAGCTTCCCCTCAGTCCCCCAAGGGACCAGAACGCGGTGCGTGATCAGATCGGTTTCGGGCACCTCGCCAAGAATGGTCAAAGGGACGATAGTATTGCCAACCGCTTGGGTTGGCGTAAACATCCAGGATCGTTCAATATCAATGCCAGGAGTGCTCAGACCACGCGCCAGAAACGTTCCACTGAATTCGTGCAATTTTTCAAGTGGACGCTGAATGCCGTCATAGATGCTACGAAGAATGCCAGGGCCCAACCAGACGGACAGAGGCTCACCCCGCGCGACGACCGGCTCTCCGGGCTTGATACCAATGGTATCTTCATAGACCTGAATGGTGGCGACGTCGCGCTCGAGTGAGATGATTTCGCCGGTGAGCTTCTCGTGACCCACATCCACTTGCTCCCCCAACCCGGCATACCCCATGTGATTCGCAAAAATAACGGGACCATTGACCCTCACAATTACCGATTGTTCATCCATAGTCACTGGGCTCCTTCTTCGTCGTGCAATCGCAGAATTTCAGCCACCTGCTTGCGCAGCGAATCTCGATTTCGGTCAAGCCTGGCTTCGAATGTATTCTCAAACATAATGCGCCCGGAATCGTCTGTGATAACCGGACCGCCGCGGGTCTCAATAGGGGCCGTATCGAGAGCCACCGAAACACCATCCAGTTGGGTTGGAAAATCAGAGGCCTGCACCAATGCAAGTTCCGTTGCGTTAAGGGACACACGAACTGAGGGAACCTTAAGCGCTTGAACCCCTTCCCGGACAAGTGCCACCATCAACTTGCGCCGAAAATCTGAATCTTCGATCTTCGCGAGATCCTCAAGGGCAGCTGCAAAAACGGCTTCAACAACCGACTCCCGTGCATTCATGACAGCGCGCCGGGTGTTCTGGAACGACTCGGCCTTGGCCACATGTTTGCGGCGTTCAATACCTTCCTGCATCGCCTGTTCCGCAGAGACCTTAGCCTTACGACTCAGCTCCTCTGCCTGACGCAACTCCCGCTCGGCCGCTTTACCAGCAATCTCAACAATGGACGCAGCATCCTGACGCGCACGTTCCAGCACGCGCTCCACAAGATCGTCCAGATTTCCACTTGTACTCATAATCGTTTACAGCCTGATTCCTAGTGTCTTCTGAAGGTAAGTGCGCATTTCCTCCGCACTCCCCTCTTTGTCCTCGCGATCCGGAACCCGCAGTACCATCGGCAGTTTGCGCCGTTGCAGATAATCGCGAAACGGTGCGCCCATTTTTGCCGCAAGCGAACTTCCTACCAGCACAACCCCAATCTCGGGATTGGCCAGATAGGCGTCAATCGTGGCCGCAGTCTCGGATGGAGACGGCGGCGTCTTCCCAGGCACCCCAGCTATCCGGAACATTCCCACGAGTAACGGGTCGCCCACAACGCGAATCTTCACAGCTACACCTTAGATAATACAATAATTGAGATCAGCAACCCGTAGATGGCAATACCTTCGGCCAGCGCCACGTAAATCAGCGCCTTACCCATGAGTTCCGATTTCTCGGCCACAGCCGCCACAGCTGCGGTACCCACATTGCTAACGGCATATCCGGCGGCAATCGATCCGATCCCAGTAGCCAATGCTGCAGCAAAAAATGCCCAACCCTGAGCATGGGCTTGCGCAGCCGCTTCACTCAAAGGCATTTCCGCTTGACTTGCGTGTGAGCTTGGGCCCGTCACATAGCCAGAAGGCTCTTGCGCCATGGCCGGATTGACCAGCGTCATAGCGCCCCAGGTAAGCAGCCCCACTGTGCCTATTCCCAATACCACATTGAATGCCTTTGAAATTTTGATCCATTTTCCCATCTTACTCTCCTGTTTGCTGCCGTGTTTATTTTTACTCTGCGCCGCTCTCACGACGTATAACCAGTGGCGTATATGGCACACCATTTGCCGTAAAGAACTTCGAAAAGAATTCGTAATACTCAAGTCTGAGACATTGTATGGTTACAATCAGCCCCTCCATGACAATGATCAGAAGATGCTCCATCGGCAGACTTAGAATGCTTGCCCCAGGCACATCAACCATGTCATTGACCACGAACACTGCCATGGTCAGAGCTGCGTGTGCGAGCCCAAATGCAGCCACACGCAGAAAACTGACCAAGTTCGTGAACAAATTCATCACAATCTCAACTGGTTCAAAGAGGATTGTGGCCAACTCTTCCTGCTCCTCTTCTTCGCCCTCACCCAGCTCTCCGTGTCTACAACAGTCTAGAAAATAGAAAGTAATCTGGCCCCCCACAATCAGGAGTAGCGGAATACTCAAGATGGCCGCCAGAAGAACCGCCGGAACGGCAGCAAAAGGGTTTCCGGTCACACGCAAACCAAAAAGCAGGAGCAATCCCCAGAAAAAGACCAGGCTGGCCGCGCTCCATTGCCCAATCAGTGCCTTGCGAATGTTGCGCTGCCGCAGGGCCTGAACAATGTTGAGAATGATCCCCGTCGACAACACTACAACACCCAAACCAAGGGCAGCCACAAGAAACGTCGAGAGGTTTTCTGGATGACTAGGCCGCATCCACAGATCCGAAAGGACCGCATCTTCTTCCACACCAAACACCGACCCAAATAGGAACCCGAAGAACGTTCCCGAAAGTCCCGCCATCAGAAGAATCCGCCCAAGATCGCGCATAGTCGAAAAGATCTGGTACGGAAGAAAGGCTATGCCAGCACCGATTGCAGCCAACACAAGGCCGTGCCCCACATCACCGAACATCATGCCGAACATGAGCAAAAACGAGACTGCAACAAACGGTGTCGGATCCACATCATTGTAACCAGGCAGACCATAGGTTTTGACAAACAACTCAAACGGTCTGAGCAGCCGCCAGTTCCGCAGCCGAGTAGGCGTCGGAACATCATGGGTTGGCTCCGCCACACCAAAGCGGGCAAAGTAAAGTCCCTTGGCGGCTTTCTCAAGACGTCGGACCAGTGCCGTCTTGCGGGAAACCGGCACGAACCCCGAGATAAGCGTAACCATGCCATCCGAACCAAAACGTGACACAGCGTCATCCAGAAGCGTCAGCATCCTCAGTCGAGCGGTCCACTCCGAGAGGGTCTCATGCCATGTTGCTTGGGAGCGATCTCGCTTCTGCATAAGCTCTGCAAGCTCGTCACGTTTCATCCATAGCTCAATTTCTATTTGCTCGAGTCCATCCTCAAACGACCCCACAAAGCGTTCGGGAGGCTGCAATGCATGCGCTCCGGCATCCTTAACCAGCGCTTCGTAATGATCGCGCTGATCAAGCTCACCAATCAGAAGAAACGCCGATCCACGCCCGCTCACCGGTCGCGTCGTCAGCGCGCAGGGCTCCTCAGCTACGAGGGCTTTCAGCCGTGCGACGTGACCGCGGGCAATGGTCCCACAACCCGCATAAAAGTGCTTAAACTCCTTCAGATCGAGAAACGTCAGCCCGTTGTCATTCAAGAGATTCATTTGTTCCGAAATTTCGTTCAAGCAGGTAATTTCGGCCTCAACGACGTCCTGTTGACGAAAGTGTTTATCAACGACTTTACCCAACGCTTTCAGCGCCTTATCGCCAGCAGCAAGCGTTTCCTCCATCGCATCATCCCGAAAAGCATCTTGGGCTTCATCAACAGACTCGACGGGGGTTAGATTCAATTGCTGAAGATGGACGGCGGCAAGGTTGCTAAGACGATTGAGCTCACCTCGGAGCGAAGGACTGGAAGGCGCGTCACCCGAGTGCTCGAGATCCCTTGGTAACTCACGCTCCATCACATGAACGCTGCCTTCCTGGGCAATTACCTTGGTGAGTTTCTCCACATCACCGCAGAGCGCCAGCACATCCATCCTGATCATACGTTCCGGAGCAAAGATCATGCGGCATTCTCCACACAAAGCAGCGCCTCGGAATCGACTCCAGCATCCTTGGCTTCGAGAATCATGGTAAGTTCGCGGGCTTGGTGGACACGGAGTGTCAGAAAACTAGTTAGGAAATCCACATTAAACACAATTCCCCGGTTTGCCTTTGAGGCCGAAAGCCATACGAGCCTTCGCAGTAAGGCCTCTGGCCGAGCCGATTGCTGCGCTTTCGAAAGCAAACGTTTCTGCATCGTAAGCGGCAGCAGGATCTCAACCAGAGCCTGGACTGCTGCTGCATCGCTATCGCTGTCAAGCGCCTCCAGACAGGCCTCAATTTTCGCTCCTTTAGCCACAATCGATAACCACCCCACAATGCGGCTGGATTCCGCCGCCCGATATCGCTTCAGGCGCACAACGGTTTCGATAACGCGTCCCACCAAAAATACGGCAAGCGCAGAGCCATCTACGTTAGGCGCCAGTTGGAAGCCGCACCGTTTGGCCGCCTGCACCCATAAAGTAAAGAACCCGAGCTCGATCCGTTCCACAAACTGAGCAACATCTTCATCGTCATGGTAACGCAGAAGAGCCTCAGCAAAAGGGGCTGCAAACACCGACCCCTTCAACACCCGAGCCAGCGTTGCATAATTGGTCACCCCACTTAGGCCCTTACGCAATGCCCCAACGCTTCCAGTTGGGTAAAGCTGCTCCAGACCTTGATCCGACTCCGGCATGGCGTGGATTCGATAGATGAGACTTTCGAGATTCAGCAGATCGTAGTGCCAGACAAAGAAGCGCAGCAACTCTGCCACGTCGCCGCGGGCGAATCGTAATAGAGCAGTACTGTCGTGGATCACGGCCTCATGCGCGGCACGTTCGGCGGCAAATACGTTTGGAATGTTTCCAGAAAACACGCCTCGCTGCTGTAGCCAAGTGATGGCAGCCGCAGAGCTCCCCAGAGCGGAAAGCGTCCGCCACTCTTCCGGGCGCAACAGCGTGCTTCGGAGGGCACAGGCACGTACACAGGGCGCGGCATATGGGGAAAGGTTTGTCACAACTTCTTCAATTCCTCAACGACGCACTTCACGGCATCCTGCTTTCTTGCCTCAAGCCGTTGATCAACGCTCTGGAGCGTTGTATCTAGTTGCGAGCGCGAATCATCCAACAAAGCTGAAACCTGCTTCTGCTCGTCGGCGTTCAAGGCTTCGCGAGCAGCAGCTAACTCCGTTTCCTGCGCCTGTTCACGCTGCGCCACACGAGCCTGCACATCACTGCGGATCCGCTGCGCTTCCTGTTTGGCCTGAGCGATAATCCTTTGGGCCTCGCGTTCAGATGAACGCAGCCGATCTATGTCATTCGACGTCTTCATGTTTTTTCTTCCTTCGCATCCGACCACTCTTACGGATTTCCGAAACGACAAACCAGAGAACAACGCCTATCAGAAATACACGCACCAACATAAATAGGATGACCACAACATATTCGAGATGGTTCATTGCGCAGACTCCCCATTCCTGCCAGCGCAACACCCTTGGACGGCGAAGGTGGCATCCGCTTCAAATGCACGGGCGTACGGTGGTGGCATCTGGAATTCCCATTCGTACATGGGGTTCAATGTTAGGGAGAGGACGAGGCAGAGTCAATCGGTCTTTTAGCACGCCTCATTAAAAACCACAGGTATGCGCATTTTGCAAAGCGTTGCGGCATAGTGATCAGGCGCGCCTTATGCTCTTCGCTACTTTGAATGGGCAGAATGGATTAAAATAGAGAAAATGTAGGGCACTGAAAGATGAACACTTACTCACTTTCTTAACCGCCACACTTAGTCGGATACGCTTAAACGATAGGCTTCGATCGACAAGCACTGGGCTTCAACGAGTAAGCGGGGCGGTTAATTTGACTTCGTGAAATTGACCCCAGCTGGCTTGCCTAGCTGGTGAAAGAGTTTAACGGTCAGAATATCGAAGCATATCACCCTCTTTTTTTCGATCTTCCGCCCTAATCTATTGATTTTGGAATTCAAATGCTCTTTTTAGGTTTACGAGACCTATTCGCCCGCCACACCAAAGGCCTTGAAGACAAGTCGCTCAAGCTTTGCCTGTAGCCCCAAGTCATTCTCCCCATTATCCAGCCCCTCGTACAGCGCGCGACTACATGCTCCAATCGCTTTTGCAATTTTGCTCCCTAGATCTGGAAGCGGAAACTCGGCAACATACTGCGTCATAAACCGTCGACGACCTGCATACAACCGATTGTTGAATCGGGCATCGTAGTACATCTCGATAAAACGCGAATTGGCGACACCTAGCGCAATCCACAGTAAGGGCTCCTGCTGTGGGGTTGCCGCATACATCCAATAACAATCGCCATTGACGATTGCGCCGGAAAGATCCATCCAAAATGTAGGCACCTTGCTAATATCGCGAAAGACAAGCTTTGGCCGCTGCCATGCTTCCGGATCCTGCGGCACCCAGATCTCATACCACTGACGCCCCGCCTTCTTTATGTACTGCCGCCCTTCCAGTTGCATACGATGATGTTTCAAGTATGCCCGTGTGCGGGGATACTGCGACAGGTCAACGGCTTGCCGCTTTCCCCCATCGCAACAGTGCGGATAAAGAATCTCGCGCTGAGGACTCGGGCTTAGCGCCCTGAATCGACGTGCCATATGATGCGTCATCAGCGGTCTCAACAACTCCGGTTGCTCATCCACAGAAAGCGCCCGCCAGTCGGACCGGATAAAGACGTTATCAGCCGTGGTCTTTACCCCGACACGAATCTTACCCACATCACCAAACCGCAGCGCGGTATGATCATCCACACACTGAAGCCACGCATCCGTCTCAGGATTTGAAAGCCGCCAAACATCACCGGCACGCACACCCGTATCCAATGTGCCTTGCTTCACATAAAATGCACTTCCGTCTGGCAGGACAATACACCCCGAAGATTCAATCCCATCAAAAACGCTCTCAACGGGAGTCCCCGCCTCTGACGTGCAGGAATAGACCGAGGTGAAACGCGAAGGCGCTGATACGCCGCCGCTCTTGGGCTTCTTTCGGAGCATCAGAACTGCCGGAAGGACACTCGCTCCGAAGAGCTTCGTATCCCCAAGATCCCACACATGCAGCAGGTCATATTGCTTCAGCAACTCAGACCGAACGCAAGCACCAGCCTGCGTTGAAAGCAATCGGTTGGAAACAATAACACCGGCAATGCCGCCCGGTTTGAGAACATTCGCAATCCCCAACAAAAAGGCATAATACAGATCAACCCGCCCCTTCAATCCAAATTGGTCCGCAACGCGGCGGGCTTGAGACTGCCCCAACGCCTGCGTGCGCACATAAGGAGGGTTGGCAATGACACAATCAAACGCGGACACATCGGGTGACAACGCAAATTCAAGAAAGCTCTCGCCCCGCCACATCGAACTCACACGCTCAAACCCGCCCGCTGCAAATCGACATCTTGCCCGTTCCAGTGCAACTCGATCCGTATCGAAACCCGTCACGGCGATAGAGCAAGACGTTCCCAACCGCATTGCGTCAACCCATGCATGGAGAAGCTCACCATTCCCCACTGCAGGATCAAGCACACGCAGCGCAGGCCCCACCTCCGCAACATCACCAACCACATCGCAAATCTGGTGTCCCAAAAATGCCGAAAGCGCATGCGGCGTATAGTGCGCCCCTTTCTGCTTCCGTTGCTGTGCGGTCAAATGCTTCATAATATCGTCACCACGTTTCATGAATCAGGGAAAGGACACACAATAGCAATTCGCACAATCAATGCATAGCCTCAGAACCACAACAATATCCATCGCTGTTGAGTATTGGCACGTCACGGCAGATATGATTGACTCCCATCTATGAAGACAGTAAATGCAGCGCAGCGTGCGGAAGTAATTCTCGGATTGATTCGGGAGGGACGGGAGTGCGCTGTTACTGATTTGGCGGTAAAGTTTAAAGTCAGCGAAATGACGGTTCGCCGTGACCTGGATGCGCTAGCAGCTGAGGGACGCATTATTCGCACCCACGGAGGTGCAACGGCGGCCTCTGGGGTTGTCTTTGATTTTCGCTTTCTGGAGCGAGAACGTGAACATCGGGTCGCGAAACGGGAAATTGCGGCTCAAGCAGCAAAACTTGTAGAAGATGGCATGACGGTCATGTTGGACTCGGGGACGACCACCCTAGCGCTTGCTCGAGCTCTTAAGATCAGGCGCGACCTGACCGTGGTGACGACTTCGCTCCCTATTGCCTCCGCGTTGCAATACTGCGATGGAATTGACGTAATCCTCTTAGGGGGTCGTTTGCGCCGCGATGCACCTGATCTGAGTGGAGCCCTGCCTTTGCAGGCTCTGAAAGGGTTACATGCTGACATCGCGTTCGTGGGTGCCGATGCGATCGACCTCAAAGGACGTGCCTATAACCAGTCTATTGAGGTCGCCCATTTGATCGCGGCGATGGCGGCGGCATCCAATGCCGTATACGTCGTGGCTGACGGCTCCAAGATTGGCCATACAGCGTTAGCCGAAAGCGGATCCATCGCGCAATGGGAGGGACTCATTTCTGACCGAGGCCTGACCTCTGTCATGGCGAGCAAGCTGCGTAAACAGGGCATTACTGTGATTCGCTCAAAAGCCGAATGAAAACGTGAATCATATTTCACGCTTTTAAACTCTATAAGAACGTCTAGAGCAGGTCGTTTCCAGAAGCCCATTCCATCTTTCCCGCATTGCATGAAACCGCCCTTTGTTTGTTCTTGAATGTTCGAAGATAACAGCATATGACATAGTCTCACATTATAAAGAAACGAAAGACAAGGAGATAGCTGATGAGTGATTCCAATTATTGGGCACACGTTGATTTGGATAAGGTCCCAAATATTAAGGTTACACCACCGGGCCCGGCTTCAACGGCCATGCATAAACGCTGCACGACCTATTTCAAAGGGTTGAGTGGGCAGGTAAAACTGTTTCCCGTTGCGTTCGAATCAGGACACGGATGCGTGCTACGCGATGTCGATGGCAACTCGTACATTGATTTCTCATCGGGGATTTATGTGACAACGCTGGGCCACTGCCACCCCAAAGTCACGGAAGCCATCCAGAAGGCGGCTGGCACACTGCAGAATGCGCACGACTTCACAACACCAATCAAGACGCAGTTGGTCGAGAAACTGGCAGACGTTTTACCCGGTGACCTGAACGGATTCCAATTCTATGACTCGGGCACAACGGCAGTGGAAGCCGGGCAACGCGTGCTGCGCGCGGCAACGGGCAAGCACGAGATGATTTCCTGTTTCAACGATTACCATGGCAAGACCTATGGCGGAGTCTCGCTAGGACATATCCGCTCGACAGTCTATGGCCCGACTCGGGCGCCTGGCTGCCACATGGTGCCACGACCAGATCTCTATCGCCCCTTGTGGACGAAGGACGACGGAACGATCGATACGGACAAGTACATTGAGTTCTACGAGGAGTATCTCGACAAGGGAACGGCCGGACAAGTCGCGGGATTCGTGCTAGAGCCAATCCAGGGCTGGGGCGGATCGGTGATGCCACCGGCTGACTTCTTCCCGAAAATGCGCAAGTTCTGCGACAAGCACGGCATTCTACTGATGATCGACGAAGTGCTCACCAGCATGGCACGTACCGGTAAATATCTCTGCATGGAGCACTGGGATGTTGTGCCTGATATCGTAACCATGGGCAAAGGCTTCGGTAACGGCTTCCCGGTGACCTGTGTGGCCGTGCGCGAACCCTACAAGGAATCCTTCGAATCCATCTCAGCCTCCAGTAGCTACGGCGGCAACCCCATGGCCTGCGCGGCGGCTCTAGCCAGCATCACGGCGATTGAGGAGGAACAACTAAACGCACGTTCAACGCATCTCGGCGAATTGGCGATGAAGCGAATGGAGAAGATGAAAGCCGCACATCCCATCGTGGGAGACGTGCGTGCCACGGGCTGCCTGATGGGGATCGAACTGGTCAAAGACAAGGCCACGAAGGAACCTCTCGCCGAGGCTGGCAAACTAGTCTACCAGAAGGCGTTCTCTAAGGGGTTGGCCTGGATTCCGGCTGGCCACATCCTCCGTATGAGCCCGCCAGTGGTCATGGAGGACGAGGTGCTGCTCAAGGGTCTCGACATGATTGATGAAGCCATTGGCGAGACAGAGAAAGATCTCGGGTATTAGCCAGAGCCTGGAAAACGGATAAGGCTATTAGTCGATACTCTTAGTCGAATAACCGTAGTCGATCTGCTTAGGTATTGGATCACAATTAGCGGCGACCAAGCAGATCAACTAGGAGTGGGACTAAGCGCAAAAAATGAGGGAGAACAGCTTCATCGCTGTACCCCCCTTTATGAATAGGGTGTTGAGGGCGTTAAGAGTCCAATACTTTTGACAGAACCAGCATTTTACTTGAGAGGACGCGAATGAAGACAATTAAATTTGGCATAATCGGTTGCGGATTGATGGGGCGTGAATTTGCCAGTGCGGCGGCACGCTGGTGTCATCTTTCTGAGATGGATGTTAAACCGGAGATCGTGGCGATTTGCGATGCAAACGCAGACGCCATGACATGGTACACAGAGAATTTTCCGTCGATCAAACAGGTCACTTCTGACTACAAGGAACTCTTGGCCAACGACGAGGTTGAAGCGGTATACACGGCCGTGCCACACAACCTGCACCAGGAGTTCTACTGTGCGGCAATCGAAGCGGGAAAGCACCTGCTCGGGGAGAAGCCGTTCGGGATCGACAAAGAAGCTAATGACGCGATTATGGCCTGCATTGCAGCGCACCCGGATGTCTTTGTTCGGGGGAGTTCTGAATCCCCTTTCTTTCCTGCCATGCAACGCATCGGAAAAATGATCGAAGGCGATGCATTTGGTCAGATCATTGAAGTCAACAGCGGTTTCCTGCACTGCAGTGACATGGACGTGAGTAAGCCGATCAATTGGAAGCGCAAGCTTAAATTCAACGGTGAATACGGCTGCATGGGTGATCTGGGAATGCACGCCTGCCACATGCCGTTCCGCGCCGGATGGGTTCCGAAAACCGTGAACGCCGTGCTCTCCAACATTGTGCCGGAGCGTCCGGACGGGAAAGGCGGCATGGCTCCTTGTGAGACATGGGATAACGCGACGTTGCTCTGTACGGCCACTGATGCTCAAGGTCATCCATTCCCAATGACGATAAAGACCCAGCGCATCTCCCCCGGCCATACCAACACCTGGTATCTGGAGATTCTAGGCACAAAAGGGTCCGCCCGCTGGAGCAGCAAGCAGATCAACACGCTTGAGCTCATGGAATATAGCGGAGGTGAGCAGGCGTGGCAGGTGATCGATATGGGACACCAAATGGCTCACAAGTCAATCACCGGTGGCATATTCGAGGCGGGTTTCTCCGACTCGATCCTCCAGATGTGGGCCGCGTTCCTCCACGAACTGGAACACGGAAGCCCGATTAGCCGGTTTGCGGGATGCGTGACCCCAGAGGAAACGGCGTTGAGCCATCGTCTCTTCACAGCGGCATTGGCATCTCAGAAGCGCAACAGCACGGAAAACGTGTAGACAGAATGCATCGTTTCGAACAATGACGACACATCACTAGAGAAGGCTTGCCTCATAGAAACGCCCCACCATGGACTACATTGACCTGGTGAAGCAACCGATACCGGCGCGGCGTTGTGCCGTGGCGCGTCCGGAAGAGGCGGTAGAAATGACTCAGGTTGTCTATACCACAGTCTCCGGCAATCTCAATGATTTCCCGATCGGTACCCGCCAACTGCCAGGGGTATTTCATCTGGTATGCCAAGAGATGTACGTAGTCGCCTCATAGGCG
>CAZNWT010000022.1:39257-48555 GCA_964576795.1 uncultured Victivallales bacterium | reverse complement strand
TTTTTGCGGTAACGCTTTTTTTCGTGCGTTGGGGTTGTGGGAATTTATGGGGGGCTTTTTTTTTTGGGCCCCCCCCCCCCCCCCCTTAGTCCGTTCACGCGCTCGTAGAAAGCGGCGATTTCATCTCCGTACGCCAAAATGAGGTGTTGCAGAAGGCGAATTTTTTATGTATCTTTTATGTATACCAGCCTGTTGCAGGCTACAGACTAGTGGAACCCGCGGCGCATTCAGGGAGGAAACGTTGGGATGCGGACAAAAGCCGGTGCGGCTCTCCAGAGCTGTCGCCCTGTGAATGATCAGCTCTGAAGAGCCGATCTACTTGTTGGTAGATGAAGCGTGGGATCGTTAAGAAAACGCTAAAGTTGTTAGAGCAACCCCTGTCCGACGAGGGGGCGAATTTCGAAAAGGCTCGAATGTGGATAAATAGCTCAGACATACGGATACTTTGTCGCTTTATCGCGAGCTTGTTTCGAAGTGTTTTCGACAAGGGCGCAGGCCTACGCATCCTCTTGTTTGTCTGTCTTTCGCTTTCTGGGAGTGTCTCTGCTTTGGCGGTGACTGTTTATGTGGACTCCCGAGCTGCGGGAGCTGAGACGGGGGCTTCCTGGCAGGATGCGTTCAAGAGTCTTGGGCCGGCGCTGCTTGCTGCTAAACCCAACGGTGAAGTTTGGGTGGCCGGTGGCGTGTATGCCGAGGGATGTGAACTGGTTGTTTCTACCGGCGGCTTGAAGCTGTATGGCGGTTTTACGCCTTCCATGACTGAACGTTCTGAGCGGCGTCCACAGCATAATCTCACGATTCTGATTGGGAAAGGATGGCCCAGCAAGTCCGGCTTTCGGGTGATGTCGGTTAAGGCAGATGATGTGACCCTTGATGGCTTCAGGTTCGCCGAGGGACTTGGCAGTGGTGGTGGCCTTGAGGCCAAGGGAACCCGTCTGCTTGTGGAGAACTGCGACTTTGTACACAACAAGTCGCATCACAAATCCCAGGAGGTGGGGGGTGGGGCCAATGTGTTTGGCGATGCAACCTTCAAAGAGTGCACCTTTGAGCGAAACGAAACGGGAACCCGTAACCGTTATGGTTCTGGTGGTGGGATCTATTTCAGTAAGGCGGGAGGTACGCTTAAACTGATTGGCTGTATCTTTGATCGCAATGTTGCACATTATCCTGCTTCCAAAAAAGAACGAAGCGGGTATGGGGGTGCTGTCATGGCTACAGGCGATTCCATGACGCGTGTGATCATGGACGGCTGTGTTCTGGGTTATAATCCATACCGCGAGAACAGCGGCATGATTGAGGTACGAGCTGGCTCTTTGGAGATTGTTAACGGGTTGCAGGTTTGGGTGGATCCGGAGAGTCCAGGGCTGATTGCTATGCATACGGATGACTCGGTGAAGGTGGATGGTGCCGAAACCGTGACAACAAATCGTGTAGACTATAAGGCACTGACGGATGCGTTTCACAAGCGTCAGGGAAGTGCTGCACGTTTTATCGCCACGCTAATGGGGCGCCGTGTGGTGGATCGTGACGAGTTTGTACGTCTCGATCTGTTTCTTGAGGAGGCGCGTGAGCGTCTGCTGGCTGAGATGCCTGTCTTGTTCAGCCGATGGGCACTGCGTTCTGCGCTTGCCCGCCTTGATCGTCAGGGGGGGCGAGAGGCGCTGGATGCTCTGCTTCTGGGGGATCCCCAGTTTGAGAGCACGGCTGAGTGCGCCGCTGCCAAGCGTGATATTTTTGTGATGAAGTCGAGGATGTTCCTTCCGGCTGCAATGCATTTTAATACGGGAAGCATGCGTCGCAATATCACCCGCCTGATGGGCCTTGGGGATATGCTGGAAACCCATGCCTATATCCGCGATACGCTGTGGGAGCAGGGCGAGTCGGTACGTAGATCTGAGGATGATCGTAATCTTTATGAGGGAACGAAGGCGGTTTTCCGACGTTTGATTAGCGAAGAGGAGAGCGGGTATCGTGTCTATCTGGCTGATTATTTACGACGATTGAAGTCGGTGCGGTATGATAGCGTTGAGTTGGCTCAACGGGCGCGCGCACTCAGGTTGGTTTATGAGGATAAGCTTGCGGCTGTTTCGCTGCCGACTGCCACTGTGCCATCACTCGTTCTACCCAAGGCTTTCCCCACGCTGCGACCACTTGTGCGTGTTCCGATTGGGTTGATGGAGTTGTCTGGGGCTTGGGTGCGTGACCAAATGGGGCTTGCTGTGGATCCCTGGTCGCTGATGCGTCCGATTTCAGTGGATGGAGATGTGTATATCCAGAACTCTGCCATGATTGCTTGTCTGCGGGGTGATGAGGTGCTGTGGGCAAAGGCAATTCCGGTTGCAGCGAGTCATGCTATGGCGCATGGCGTTCCGCTTGCGGGATCTTGGTCGGCCATGGTGGCTGGCGAGAGCGTGGTGGGCCGGTATGCCGGGCCGTCAGGGATGGTGTTGAGCGGACATTCCCGCCGGGATGGTGAACAGAAATGGATTTTTGATCCGGAGGATGCACGCGTGGTGAGTGATCCGGTGGCACTGCGTGGAAGGCTTTGCTGCGTCCAGGCTTTAGATTTGGACGATGTGACGGGGCTGTTGTTGGTTCTGGATGCAAATTCCGGTAAGGAGTTTTATCGCGTCCGGCTGATGCAGAGACCGACGACCAGGGCACTCAGAGCGGGTCATGTCGCCTTCTCCGCTGCTGAGAATCTCCCGCCGCCGGTCGTGGCTGGGAATATGGTTTATGTGGCCACGCTGGGTGGGATCGCAGCCGTGGATGTGATGGATCGTAGTGTGCGGTGGATCCGGACGTATCCGCAGGAGTCGGATACTGCTGTGATTGGCGCCCGCTGCGTGACGCCTCCGATTGTGGGGCAAGAGAATCTGTTGATGGCGAGCGTGGACGCCCGCGATATGCTGCTCTTGGATCGTGCGACGGGCGAAGTTGAGCAAACGGCTACTGAGACATCGCGCCGGGAGGTAGCGCCGGTCGGAATCAATTCGGTTGTGATTCTAGATGATGAGGGTGCTTCGTTCTATTCGCTGGCAGATTTGCGCCTGCTCAAGCGAGTTCGGGCTCCTGATTTGCGCTATGTGCAGGCGTTGCGTGATGGGTGTGTGATGTCGATGCGCGGTGCGCTTTTCGTCTTTTCTGAGGCGGGCAAAGTTGTGAAGAAGACGGCAATTCCGAAGGATACGATCCCTATCGCCTGTGAGGCGGGGCGTGTATACGCTTGCAGCACGAGGTGGCCGGGGGCGGTTGGCGTGCTGACGACGAAGCCTCGTGATAAGCGTTGGCGACTGAAAAGGGTTCAGTCTTGTAGGGATTTGCCGATTCCCGGTAGCAAGGTGATCCCCGTGACCGATGGGTGTTTGTTTCGCGGAGAAAATCTGCTTCGGTATGTTGATGGAGATGAGAAACGGGTATGGGATATGGCGATTGCCAAGGATGCGCAGGTGTGGAACATGTCCGATAGTATTGTGATCCGCCAATTTGACAAGGTGTTTTTTGTCGATCCAAAGGGCGGGTCGATCCGTAAGGTTTGGCCTGAACCAGAAGCGCGTCAGGCCAAACGCATTGTGGCACTTTCTATATCAGGCAATACTGTCTATCCGGTGGTGGAGACTATTGTGGATGGCCGTAGATCCACGAACACGGTGTTTTGCTTGGAGACAAGCGGGAAAGCGGAGGTGCTTGGGCGTGTTCGGGCTGGTATTGAAGATTTTGGTGTCGTGAGTAAGGGAAAGTTCCTGCTGGGACGCATTCAAAGGTGCGGGCTGCTAATATGGCAGCCGCGTGTTGCGTCTGAAGTGAAGGCGACTGATTCATATGATTTTGAGGAGGTACAGAGAGTGGGGGGGTATTCCCGCTACGTACTATCGCCTGATGGCTCTGTTGCTTGGGTAATTGTTAGCGGTCAGGAGGTATTGAAGGTCGATGAAAAGGGCCTCGAGAATATCGACCTGACTGGTCGTGGCGGAAGTGCTATTGGTGGCAAGGGTGCCTATGATGGGAAGCTTGATGAATATCCCGATCCGATAACATGGCATGATTCGGTGCTGGAGGTGCCGATGAAAACGAAACACGGGAGTAGGTGGAAGGTCAGATACGTGATCGTATTTGATACGGAAACGGGGCGTCCCTATGCGTTTCCTTCCAGTGTTCGAGTGACGAGTATTGGTCGACAGGCGTGGTGTGTTGAGAGAATGTTGGATAAAAAATCGCTGCGTTGTACGACGCTTTCGTTTGGTAAGCGCGGGGGCAAAGGCTCACGCACAATAACCGATCTTGAGGGGCCCAATGTGATTAATTTTCACTTCGGTGCTCCAGTGCGCATTGGCTTGCAGACGGTCGTGTTTCTGTACACAAAGCCAGATTTGCGCAAGCGCAGAGCGCTGTCATCATCAGTCTGGTTTGTAGACAAGCCTGCAGACAAAGCGCTGAGCCCCTTTCCGCTTGCTTGCGAAATATATCCGTTGCCGGGAGGGCGGGCTGCTTTGAACAGGAGTGTCGTCGGGATGAAAACGTTTGATGCAATTCTGGCGTCGATGGCTAAGAGTAAGCCATCTTTCACCACTTTCAAGGGCACTGAATATGCTGATGGATTTCTTGATGAGTGGAGCCAAGACTCATTTTTCTCTGAGGCGAGGGGAGGGTATGCTACGGTTTTCACCAACGCGAGCGTCTATATAGGAGTGCAACTTCGTGCTTCGGCTTTGATTCGCTTAATTGCGAAGCCTGGGACGGGTCATAACCTGAAACTGACGCTGGCTACAGGAGCGGCGGCAGGCTTTGAGGAAGACAATATGAAGCAGCAGTCCTATCTGTCCAGCGAGCGGCTGGATTGGACCCTGAAACGGGATCAACCAGTTGAGGGTGTCGCTTTTGCGTACGCCGTTGGCCCCGCAGTGGATTGGTGTACACTGGAAATTCGTGTTGATCAGCCTCCAATGGCGTGGAAAATGCCTGTGTCGGGAAGTCCTTTATCCGATCATGATGCGGCTTTGGGTGATCTGGCCTTTCGTCTGATGTGGCGAGAGAATGCGTGGAGTCCCTATGTGAATCTGTTGAAATCGGATACACGGGGTCCCAATTCGTTTTCTTCTGTTGTGAGGTCAGAATGAGTCAAAATGCCAAACATTCTCGTAAGACGGCTAACCGTCGCAGTCCCCAGAAGGGAGCGGCTTCGTTGGAGTCGATCGACTGGTTGCGCGAATTACTAAGAAAAGCCCGTAGCCGTTGCACGCGAACGAATCAGGCCGCTTTTACGCTGCTGGTATTGACTGTAGCATGTCTTGCCCTGTTTCTGTACGCAATGGCAGACTATCTTGTTGATTTTCCTCGGGGGATCAGAATTCTATTGTCGGTCGGGTTCGTTGTTGCGGTTGTTGTGTTGGTGCGCCGCTATAGGGGAATCGCCTGTCCAAAGATGGTGGATCTGGAATCGGTGGCACGCCGTATTGAAACGCTTTGCGACCAACAGGGCAAGAGTTTGCGGTCGATGCTGATCTGTGCACTTCAGTTTGGCATTGAGAAGACTCAGCTGCAGTCTCTGGAGCTGAAGAATATGACCATTCGGATTGCCCGTTCGAAATCCGAAGCGCGTGCAACGGTATCACTGCACAATGCCCGATTGCTCAAGCGTGCCTTACAGGGCATTGCGGTTGTGATCATCCTGTATATGGGGTGGGCGGTGTTTTCTCTTTCTTCAATGCGTGTCTTTGTTATGCGGGCAATGGCGCTGAATGCCCACTATCCCACCGCCACCCGTGTTGTTGAGACTCGGTTTTCAGCTGCCGCCCCCGCGCGTATTGACTTTCCTGTAGTGGTTATTGCCGAAGGCGAACTGCCTAATGTTGGCCGCCTTCTGGTGCGGACAAAGAGTCGCAAACGCTTTTCGCTACCCTTGGAAAGGAGTGAGGAAAATCCTGCGCGCTACGAGGCTTTTGTCCAGACTCCACTTGAGTCGTTTCGCTTTCAGATTCGTCTGGGTGACTATGATGGGGTGCGGCATCAGGTTGAAATATTGGCCCCTCCCTTTATGGAAGATGCAACGCTGAGGGTGTATGCGCCAGCGTATCTCAAACAGGATCCAGTGAGTCACCCCTTTAAGAACCTATCGGTTATCCAGGGCAGTACCGTTTTTGTGAAAGCCAAAGCCAACCGTGCCGTTGCCGCTGCCGCCCTGTTGCTGGGGGACGAGGTGATCCCTATGACTGCCTCTGGGGCGGGGTATGGCGTTGACTTTAAGGCAGACGCTTCGTCCCGCATGTCTATTCGTTTTGTCGATAAGCGGGGTGTGAGCAATGAGGATCGCATAGCCCATCAACTGAGCGTTGTTCCCGATGCACTGCCATTGGTGGAACTTCGATCCCCGAGCCCCGGCTCGTGCGTGGCCACTTTGAGTCGTTTGCAGTTCGATGTTGCGGCCAGTGATGACCATCACGTTGGTGCTTGCGAGATTGCGTACACCGTGCATCGTGCTGAAACGGACGCGAAGGGGGGGGTCTCTGAGGTGGTTGTCAAACGTGGTGAGATCCCGACATCCTTAACAGGAGACAACAGGGATGCGACTGCGCGGCTTAAAATGTTGGTTTCCGATTTGGGTGTTGCGGCGGGGGATCGCATAGCGCTTACGGCGTTGGTTTCCGACAACTGCCCCAGCCATAAAGAACCCGGTAAATCAGATGCGGTGTCGATTCATATCGTCTCGCCGCAGAAGTTGCGCGGCGTTATTGCCCAGGAACAAAATCGCGTGTTAGGTCTTGTGAGTAAACTGGTGAGTGAAGAGCAGCGCCAAGCCGAGGTGATTCGCCGCAGACTATTGGATAGCCGGGAGTAATATATATGAAAATCACATGGATAAGCGTCTGGATCATCGTCGCCATGGGGGCACCATCGCTGTGGGCGGATAACGCATTTCTTCGGGATGCGAGACAGTCGGAGAAGGCTCTTTCTAAGATTGAAGCTCAGTTTCGCGGTGTGGCCGAGATGATGAACGAGAGCAACGTGTTTGACTCGGATGATATCAGCGAGAGTCATAGTCTCGTGGGCAAAGTTGAAAACACACGGGACGTCACCATGCGAGAAGTCATTGATGCTCTCGAGAAGAGCGTAAAGGATGTCTCCCAGCAGGGAGAGTATTACGCAACGGCCTATGCCGGGCACAAACGTGTGATTGAAGTTCTCTCTTCCGTTTCGGCTGCCGCTCAGCGTAGCAGCAACCAGGCCATGCTCTCAGAAGTGCTTATAAAGGTTGAGGGGTTGGCTACCAAAATTGCACCGTTTGCGGCAAAAGAGGCTGCGCATGAGAAGCTGACTGCGTCGGAAGTGGATGCGTACGCAAGACTTTCGAGGGAAGCGCTTCAGGTGGCCGAGAGCATCCTAAATGAAAAGGGGAAAGCGTTCGTAGTTGACGCCAGTCGCGAACTGAAAACGATGGATGCCCGGGCGGCAGAAGCTAATGTTCAAAAAGCTCTTGATGTGCTGCGTGAGGCTGATGCTGCCTCTCTGAACCGGCTTAGTGCCGCCAATGCCAAACAAGCGGAGATTGCCGAGTTGATGAAGCAAATGGATGACCATATTCATGACGTTACGGCCATCACTAAAATGAAAGATGAGAATGCGGCTCAGGAGTCAATGTTGGATAAGGCTCTGGCGATTGAAAAGACTCAGCAAGCGCTGGCCAAGGGGGAGGATATGGGCGAGTTAGCAGCAAGCGTTGAGCGTGCTCAGACCGCCTTAGGTGTAGCGGATGCTCCAGCGGCATTGCCAGAACTCGAGAAGGTGAAGTCGCAACTTGCTGACATATCCGAAGCCTTGGCCAAAGACATTGAGGAAACAGTCGCCACGCAGAAGGCGTTGTTGGCTGATGCCGATGCGGCAGAACGTGATCTGGAAAAAGCAGCCGAACTCAAGCACGCTGTGTTAGCCTTGCGCGATAAGCATACAGAAGCGCTCTTGGCTGATCACTCAGAGCCACTGCAAGACGCAATTGCAAAAGCCGAAGCACTAGAGAAAATTGCAAAAGAAGCGCAACGTAATGCGGCATTGGATACTCATCCACAAGAGCGTGAGCGAGAGGAGCAGCAGGCGGAACAGAAAGCTCATGTTGCTGCTCAGCGTTCCCTGGAGTCGCAAGAGTTAGTCGAGATGGTACAGCGTGCCGCCGAAGCGGCTCAGAAGCAGGCCATGGCAATGCAGGAGCGCGCAGAGAAGTTTATGAAGGCGGCTGAGGCATTGCCCGCCAACGATCCGAAGGAGCAGCGCGCACAAGAGTTGGCCGAGAGAGCGCAGGAGTTGGCAGAGCAAGCTCAACAGAGTGCCGAGCGGGCTCAGCATCAAGCCGAGAACGCGCAAGAAGAGGCCATGCGGGCGCAGCAGATCGCCGAGCAAACTGCCGAACAGGCGGCTCGCATGATGGCGCAGAAAGCGGAAGCTTTGGCTGAAGCTATCCAAGAGGCCCTAGAGGCACAGCAGCTGGCGCTTGCCGCTCAGGAGCATGCCGCTCAGATGCAACAGGAGGCGAGTGAGCAACAGGAGGCTGCCACGCAGGCTCAGCAACAGGCAGAGGCTCAACCTCAGAATGCCGAAGCCCAGCAGCAAGCCCAGCAGGCTCAACAACAAGCCGCTTTGGCCCAGAAAGAAGCTACTCTAGCGCAGCAGCAAGCCCAGCAGGCTCAACAACAAGCCCAGCCGCCGGCTCCACCACCTGGCGAGCAGCAACAGGGAGCCGAGGCAATGCAACAGCAGCAAATGGCTAACGAAGCCCAGCAAGCTGCGAATGACGCAGTGCAGGACGCCGAGCATGCGGTTGAAATGGCAGCCATGCAGCAGACTCCTGAGTCTCAGCTGGCGGCAGTTGAAGCATTAGAACAAGCTAATGCGGTGCAGCAGCAGGCAGCCGAAGCTCAGCACCAAGCGCAACAGATGGCACGGGAACAACAACCAGCTGGTGAGCCGGGTGCCGGAGAGCCGGGTGCCGAGCCAGGTGCTGGAGAACCAGGCGCCGAGCCAGGCGCTGGAGAACCGGGCGCCGAGCCAGGTGCTGGAGAACCGGGTGCCGAGCCAGGTGCTGGAGAACCGGGTGCCGAGCCAGGTGCTGGAGAACCAGGTGCTGGAGAACCGGGTGCCGGAGAGCCGGGCGCTGGAGAACCGGGTGCCGGAGAGCCGGGTGCCGGAGAACCGGGTGCCGGAGAGCCGGGCGCTGGAGAACCGGGTGCCGAGCCAGGCGCTGGAGAACCGGGTGCTGGAGAACCGGGTGCCGGAGAACCGGGTGCTGGAGAACCGGGCGCCGGAGAGCCAG
>CAZNWT010000022.1:0-39157 GCA_964576795.1 uncultured Victivallales bacterium | reverse complement strand
GAGAACCGGGTGCCGGAGAACCGGGTGCCGGAGAACCGGGTGCTGGAGAACCGGGCGCCGGAGAGCCAGGCGCTGGAGAGCCAGGCGCTGGAGAACCGGGTGCCGGAGAACCGGGTGCCGGAGAACCGGGTGCTGGAGAACCGGGTGCCGGAGAACCGGGTGCTGGAGAACCGGGTGCTGGAGAACCGGGTGCCGGAGAACCGGGTGCCGGAGAACCGGGTGCCGGAGCGCCGGGTGCCGGAGAACCGGGCGCTGGAGAGCCAGGTGCTGCGCAGATGAACGCTAATCAGGCTCAAGCGGCTGCAAATGAGGCACGAATGGCGGCTTTGGGGCTACAGTTGGCTGAGGTCGGAGAGGTGTCGGCAGTTGCACAGCAGAAAATTATGGAACAGATGCAGTCATTAGCGGAGGCAATAGGGGATAGTGGTTTTGAAAGCCCCGCACAGAGTATGGATTCGGCAGCGCAAGCCATGGGCTCTGGAGATCAACCTCAAGCAGCTTTCGCAATGGATGAAGCAAGTTCTGGATTGGATTTAGCTATGGCTTCTGCGATGGGGACACTGACATCCCTGCAAGAGCAGATGTCCGCGTTGTTAAGCAGTGTACCACCCGGCGCCCAAGGACCACCAGCAGGCGGACCCCCCGCAGCGGGCGCTCCACCGGCAGCAGGACCACCGGCAGCAGGACCACCAGCAGGTGGACCTCCTGCTTTAAATGCGCCCCCTGGTGGCAAAGGGAAGCCAATTGGGCCTCCACCTTCAAATGCACCACCACAACCGCTTGGAGAGGCTGGCGAGCGGGATGACAACAAGTATAATATGTATATGGAGGCCCAACGTGTCGTCCACGAGACGAATCTGGATTGGCGTGAGCGGCTTCCTGAGCGAGAGCGTCAGGCGTTACTGTCCGCCCGAAAAGAGAAGAGTACGTCGGAGATGTCGGAGAGTGTCAAACGTTATTATATGAAGTTGGCGGAGTAGCGTGATGTGTAAAATTTATGGTCGGAAAATAGTGTTGCTGGTTGTGGGATTAAGCATGTTGCTGATTTCGGGAAGTCATGCTGATTTCACATTTGATGCGACCGTGCCTTTGGAACCGAATGTTGAGGAGGCGATTGAGCGTGCGCAGGAGTGGTTGGTATCGAAACAGAAGCAGAATGGCTCTTGGGGCAACAATAATGGTTACAATGGGATGATTACGATAGCTTTGATGGTGAATGGCACGACGCCGGGGAAGGGGAAGTACGGAGCTAATGTGTCCCGGGCAGTGGATTATATTCTAAGTACGCAGCAGGCGAGTGGTGTCTTGGGAGCGGGCAATATGTACGAGCATGCCTTGGCGATGCTGGCATTGGCCGAGGCCTATGGTATGACGAATAATGAAGGCGTTCGTGAGGCCCTCCTTAAGGCGGTTGATCTGCTGGTTCAGACTCAGCATTTTGGTGGTGGGTGGCGGTACAAACCCGAGATGATGCCGGGGGATCTTTCTGTGACGGTAATGCAGGTGATGGCGCTTCGCGCGTCGGCGGAATTGGGAATCCATGTGCCGAAGGAGACCATAGAGTATGCGGTGAAGTTTATTCGTACCTGTTGGAACTCACGCAACGCGGGGTTTGGGTACACTGATTCCAAAACGTTCAACCGTAATCGCACGGGGGCCGGCGTTGTTTGTCTTCAGTCCCTAGGGTTGCATGATGACCCGCTGGTGCCGGCAGGTATCGCAACGATTCGAAAGTTAGCCTTTAATAGTGATGACTCTCATGACAAGAAGTATTTCTGGTATGGCCACTACTACGGGTCGATCGCGTTATATCACTATGGCGGGGATGCGTGGAAAGAGTATTACCCGCGCATTTGCGAAAAAGTACTCACCGATTGGGAGAAGTCTGGGCATTACGAGAATATCTTGGATACCGCATGGGCCGTTCTGGTTTTGGGTGTCCCATACCGCTATCTTCCTATTTACCAGCGGTAGCGGGGCGGCGTGTTTTTTGTCAAAACTGAATGAAAAGGGTTATGAGAAAACGGACAATTTTGATTGTGTGTGGGCTGCTATTGGCAAGTGTGTGCGAACATGCCGTTGCTGTGGATATTGTCTATTTGGAAAAAGGTGCATTCAAGTTAGACATCACGTCGGTGAATTCCCGTGGATTTGTTCTTGCAGATGGGAGAACGTTGCCCATGGCTTCTGTGAAGCGCGTGGTATTGGATCATACTGCTGTAGTGGCGCAATCTGAAAGCGTGATATTAAAGGATGGTAGCCGGTTGAGTGGAACGCTGCAACGGGTTCGGGACGAGAGGATTATGTTTCGGTCTACGACGTTTGGTTCTTTATCGTTGCCGTTTTCAGAGTTGGGGGGTGTCTCTTTTCTTTTTGATGTGGAAATGCATGGAGACAAGGAGGTTCCTGCGGGGTTGGTGGCTGTGGTGATGCGGGATGGTGAGCGGACGGTCGGTGAGTTGTTTGCCATGACGGCCACACGAATTCTGCTTCGCAATCATGGGGAATTGCTACGTTTTGAGCGGAGTGCTCTTGGGGCTTTGGTGTTCTGTTCCTTCACGGATAAGGCCAAGGTTACGCTTCGCAATGGAGACATTCTGAATGGTGCGGTTAGTTGGAGGGACGGTGGTCTTATGGTAAAATCGCCGTCTGGTGAAGATTTAAATCTGACGTTCAATGCGTTAAAGGAAATCCGTTTCTGATAGTAGAGGAGATGAGTATGAGTGACCCCAGTATGGTAGAAGTGAAAGTCGGATGTACGAAATGTGGTGCACACTTTCTGATAGAGGAGTCTTATGTCGACTCCCCCGATTTAGCGTGCCCGACATGTGGCGGAAAGGAGTTTGTGTGTCTGCCCAAAGCGGATGCTGTTGCCCCTGCGCCTGTTGCCGCCCCAGAACCTGTTGCCGTCCCAGAACCTGTTGTCGTGGAACCGGATCCTGTGGAGCCGAAGTCCGTTCCCGCTGAGCCGAAGACGGCTGCCGTGCCATTGTCAAAATCGGGTTCACCCAAAAAAAAGGAGCCGAGTCGCGATGATCTGAAGTCGATTAAGGTTCTGTATGATAGAGTTGTGGCCGAGTTGGGGAAGGTGATTGTCGGGCAGGAAGCTGTGATTGAAGAGTTGTTGGTTGCTATTCTCAGCGGTGGGCATTGTTTGTTGGAGGGGGTTCCGGGGTTGGCGAAGACGCTTCTAATTCAATCGCTTTCAGAGGCAATGGATTTGTCGTTTAAGCGTATTCAGTTTACGCCAGATTTGATGCCGACGGATATCACCGGTACGGAAATCATCCAGGAAGATCCTGTTACAGGAGAGCGTAAATTCAAGTTTATGCGTGGCCCAATCTTTGCCAACATTGTTTTGGCTGACGAAATCAACCGAACGCCTCCGAAAACTCAGGCGGCGTTATTGGAGGCCATGCAGGAGCGGCAGGTGTCTATTGGTGGCACGGTACACCCAATGGCAAAGCCATTCTTTATCTTGGCAACGCAGAATCCGCTTGAGCAGGAGGGAACGTATCCGTTGCCCGAAGCGCAGCAGGATCGCTTCCTCTTCAAGATCTTCGTGGACTACCCGAGTCATGATGAGGAGACCGAGATCGTACGACGTGTGTCGCAACGCAATTTTGGCAAGATTGATGCGATTTGTGATGGCGAAACACTGCTCGCGATGCAAAAGACGATTCGTGAAATCCCCGTTGCCGATGCCGTCATTGACTATGCCAACACATTTGTACGTGCGACCCGTGTGGGGCGCGACACTGCGCTCGACTTTGTCAACGACTGGCTGTCATGGGGGGCGGGGCCACGTGCCACAATCAACTTGATCTCCTCCGCCAAGTGTTTTGGTGCTTTGGCAGGAAGTCCAACACCGTCGTGTGATGATGTTGTACGAGCCGCGTTGCCGGTTATGCGACACCGTCTTGCCTTGAACTACACAGGCAAGGCTGAAGGGTTAACAACGGACTCGGTGATTCAGAAGATTATCGAAACGATTCCCAAGTACTGAACGGTCTGATTCATGCCTGAGCCTAAACACGCCCTTGAAAAGTATTTTGATGGTGACGCTGTTGCGCAGCTTACTGCCATTGGTTACAAGCCTATGCACCTGGTGGAGGGGCATTTGGTGGGGGATCATCGCTCACCGTTTCATGGCTTTGCGGTCGAATTTGCCGGTCATCGGCAGTACGTCCCTGGAGACCCCCCTAAGCACGTTGATTGGAATGTCTACTTCCGGTCGGGAAAGTTGCTGATTAAGCAGTATGCCCAGGAAACCAATCTTGTGGCTCACCTGTTTGTGGACGTGAGTGAGACCATGCAGTTTGAGTACAAGGGCCGCAGCAAACGGGATTATGCTGCATTTGTTGCGGTTGCCATTGCCGGTGCGATTCAGGCCCAGAAGGATAAGGTGTCCGTGCATTTCTTTGCCGATTCGATTCTGGCGGAGGAGTCGGCTACGGGATCGCGTGAAGTGATTGGCAAGATTTCAAACTATATGGAGAAATCTGAGCTGAAGGGGGATACCGCGATTGGGCGCATTCTGTCGATGGCTGCGGAGGATCTCGGGCGTCGCAAGGCCGTGTTCATCGTTAGCGATTTCTTTAATGATGTTGAGAGCATGTTTGATGGGATGAAGCGTCTGCTTTACAACCACAATGAGGTGATCCTGTTGCACGTGCTCGACCCGCTTGAGCTTGATTTCAACCACGAGGGCCCGATTGAGCTGGTGGAGTTGGAGGGGGAGGGGCGTCGGTTGGTTAATGGAAGAAGTTTGCGAGAGGGGTACAACAAGGCGTTTGGAGCCTACCGTGAAGAGATGGAAACGTCTTGCCGTAAGCTGGGGATTGACTATGTGCTGTGCAATACGGGTGAATCGTTTGGGCTGACGCTTGCAAAGTACATGAATACACGAATTGCTCGAATTTCGGGATAGGGTCAACGTATGCCATTTCTAAATCCATTTTTGCTTGGTGGTCTGGTGTTTGCCGCCGTTCCAGTGTTGCTGATGCTGCTGATGAACCGCAAGCGGATTGTGTTGCCGTGGGCGGCCTACAACTGGGTTCGGGAAGTTGTTGTGCGCCAAAAGAAAAAGTGGCAGATCGACGACCTGCTGAAGCTGTTTTCGAAGATTTTGTTGATTATTGCGATTGTGCTCATGATTACGCGCCCGTTTATTCGCCTTGAGGGGGTGCGGGGTAAGACGTTGCTCGTCTTGGATAATTCCCCGAGTATGGGGCTGCGAATTGATAATGAGACGCAGTTGGATAAGGCCAAGGAGCACATGGCGCGGTTTGTTCAGGACAACCGCAATGATATGGCTCTGTACAGTTTTGATGGAAAGTTTGATCCGGTTGTTTCGGTCTTTACCGATGATAAGCAGGCCTTGACCGAAGGGTTGAAGCAAGTGGAGCTGGGGACTACGTTTTCGGGTGCATCCACATGGTTTCAGGAGCTTCCCAAGTTGCCGGTCATGGGGGATACAGAGCGAATCTACTTTGTGGGTGATTTTCAGGCCCATTGGTATGCAGATGGAGCGCGTATTTCAGAGGCGATGAAAGTCCTTGGCAAGGGATACCCCCTGACGTGGCATCAGGTGGAGGGACCCCACGATGTTGATAACTGTGCCATTACGCGACTTGCATTGACCTCGGATGGTGCGTTTCTTGGCAGGAACAGTATGGTTGAAGTTAGTATTCTTAATGGAACTGCGGAGCAAACGGATGCGCGGACGGTTTCTTTGTATGTGGATGGCGAACAGAAGGTACGCACGACGATCAAGCTTGAGCCGAATGAGCTGCGAGAAATTCCGTTTACGGTTTCGCTGGGGGAGGCGGGGCGGCATAACGTGATGGCAGAGATTACGGCGGATCCGTATGAGCGAGATGATGTTCGCTATCTTGTGGTGGATGTGCCGGATGTGCTGAATGTGCTGGCTGTCGTTCCGCGGCACGACCGTGCCCCATTTGCGTTTGATACGTACATTCGGGGGGCGCTGGAGGGACTGATCGAGGACGAGGATGCGCTTCAGTACAGCTCCATTGAACCGAGTGAACTTCTTCGGGCGGATTTTTCCAAGGTGGATGTCGTGTTGACCGTTAACATGCCGCTATCGGGGGACATGCCGTATGTGGCTCGGTTACGTACGTTTGTGGAGCAGGGGGGTGGACTTGTCGCGTTCTTGCCTGCAGAATCTCCTGATGACGCAGGGATGTTTGATGTTGTGGGGCGAGTGGTTGAAACACGTGAGCATGTTGATGGAAATGTGCTACAGAACTCTTATCTTGCATTCATGACGGCTCCAGAGTTGAAACCGGAGAAGATTATCTTCACGCGGTCGCTCATTTTTGACGATGTCCCGGAGGAGGAGATTCGGTTGCGAACGGTGGTGGGCGTCAATGCATTTTCTCGGGAGATGGGAGAAGGGCGTGTGGTGGTGCTGGGGTTTGTGCCTTATCAGAATTTTGGAAACCTTCATTTCAATCCGAACTATGTGCAGATGTGCCTGCGACTGTTTTGGGAGGCGCGGGGACATCGAGCAGAATATGCCGTTTCGGGTGAGTTTGAAAGCTGGTCTGAACCCGGGCTTGCTCGTGATGCAGCGTATGTGCTGCGAGACGATAAAGGCGGGCAATGGGCTCTGAGTGTCGATGGCCTTGGCGAGGATACGAGCCTCGTGCTGCCGCCGGATCTGAAACTGGGATTCTACTCTGTTAGTGCTAATGGCGAGGAGATGTTCAGAGTGGGATTCAGTATTGATGCCGGGGATTCTATTGTTGAACCGGTGACGGAAGGCGCTCTCAAAGATCCCATTGAAGAGGGGCTCTCGTTTGTCACTGGGGATTCTCCGCTGAACGGATTGAGCAGAATTGATTTGTTTCCCTTGGTTTTGCTTTTGCTGTTGGGGGCCATTGCGTTCGAAGCGTACGCACATTTCTTCAGGGATGATGAAATAGACAGGGGTAAGATAGGAACATGATGCGGCATATTCTATATTGGTTTACACAGAACCGGCGGGTACTGGATATTGAGGTGTTTAATAGTGTGCATGTCGTCACGCGCTTTCCGCTTTGGGTTACCCTATTTCTTTCAATTCTGGCATGTGTTGCAGCCATTTACATGTATCACCGTGTTAAAAATTTAGAGAACCGGCGTCGACGTGTGTTGACCACGCTGAGGGCCGTGACCTACATTTTATTGCTGCTGATTATTGCGGGCCCCGAGATGGAGATTACGGGCGAGGCCCGTCCCTCTGGACCGATGCCCATCATCCTTGACCGAACCGAGAGCATGAGTATTGAGGATGTGAAGAAGCGCCCTCGCCTACGTGCTGCAGTAAAGGTGGTTCGGGCATTGCATGATGAGGAGTCCAAGGGCCTGGGGTTGGTTCAGGTCCCTTACATCTATGGCTATGATGTGCTTCCGTGGAACCTGGTTGACGATCCAGAACCCTTGGCGGTCTCTGAGGATGATGCAAAACCCCCCGTTCTTCTGGACGGCGACGATCCAGACAAAGAGGATGCCGATCCAGCGGACATCTCCATTGAGCCGCATGGTGAAAAGACGTCGTTGAATAGGATGTTTACAGATGGCTTAAAGGCACACCGCGGCGTTTATTCACCGGCGATTTTGGTGGTTGGTGATGGGGCACATAATGCGGGGGAATTGGTGGCCTCTGCCACCAGTCTTCTGGAAAAACGTTCGATCCCGGTCTACTTTATTCCGATTGGTCAGGAACGCCCGACGGATATTGCCCTCGATCATATTATCGGCGAGGATATTGTTTTTGTGGGGGAAAAGTTTAAGCACTTCGTCAGCATGCGGCAGCATGGGTTTACGGGAAGAATCCTTGATGCAGAGGCGACCTTTGGTTTGGATAAGGTTCTGGTTGAACCTGTCAAGCCCGAGGTCGAAGGGGAGATGACGTTTGCTGTCGAGCATACCCCGACTGAAGAGGGGGTCTTTGAGTTGGTTGTAAAGATCCCTCCCGAGAACAAGGAGGTGACGGACAAAAACAACATCATCCAGCGCAAGGTGCGGGTGATTAAGGATCGCATCCGCGTACTCATGGTATTTGGAAGCCCCTCGTGGGAATTCCGTTTTTTGAAAGGTGCCTTTGACCGCGATCGGCGCGTGGAACAGAGAGTCTATCTGGAGTCAGTGGACCCGCGAGTCTTCACGACTGAGCAGACCCGATTTATTCCCACGCTTCCGGAGACTGAGGATGAACTGTTTCGCAATTTCGATATGATTGTGATGAGCGGAATTGATGCACGGACGCTAACCCTCAAGTTTCAGACGTTGATATCCCGGTTTGTATCGGAGGAGGGGGGGAGTCTTGTCATGATTTCGGATGGCTTACACATCCCCTTCAGCTTTACTGGTACGCTGTTTGAGAAGCTCTTGCCGGTACGCATTGTGGATCCCGTTGGGGTTTCAAGTTTCAAGCAGGAGATGTTTGAATCGCTTGCTACACCGTACGTCTTGCAGATCATGCCCGAAGGTCAGGGCAACCCCATGATTTCATTTGATGTTGACCCGGAACGCAACAAGAAGATATGGGAGGCATTCCCCCCGCTCTATGAGGTTTGCCCTACAGCGGAGATGAAGCCTTCTGGTCTGGCACTTGTTGAGGCCGTGACGCCTGGTCAAGAGAAAGGGCTTCCTGCCATTGTCTATCAGAGCTATGGCAAGGGGATGACGCTTTATATGGGGTTTGATTCGACATGGCGCTGGCGAAAAGAGTATGGAGATCGCTATTTCAGGGACTTCTGGGGCAAAGTCGTTCAGTTTATGGGATTGCCGCATCTTCTGGGCGAATCCGCCCAATCTCGCATTTTTCTTGATCATATGGAGGCTAATGTAGGTCAGCGCGTCATGGTGACAGCGCAAATTCGCAATCAGGACTATTCACCGCTTATCGCGCCATCGGTTATGGTTACCGTCAAGCGTGACAACGAGAAGGAATTGCAGTTGGATCTGCCTGCGGTGAGTGGGCGCCCTGGCATCTTTCGCGCTTCACACTATCCGGATGCTGAGGGGACGTCATTATTTGTGCTGCCACCTCGTCTCAGTTCCGCACCAGCCGAGTTGTTAGTTTCACGTGTGAGTTTGGAACATGTGGATCCGAGTGTTGATGTTACACTCATGAAATCAGTAGCCCAGAGTACGGATGGTGGTGTTTTTATGGAGACGCTTGATCCGGAATCCTCGGATATCAAACACGAACGGGATGAAGAGAATGAAGAGAATGAAGATGAAGCGGATGGCGTATTCCGCACACTCAAGATCAAGATCTTTGGTAGCAAGGAGGATGCTGATCTCACGAAGGAAGAAATTCGCAAGAAGGTTGCAGACATTGATTATGAAAAACGCCAACGAAGTTTAGGTAAGCGTCTCGAGACGCTTCGCGCGGAAGATAAAGACATTTTTGATGACAAGGCGTTTCTACGTGAGTTTAGTGAACATGTTCTGAAAACAATATCAGACCGCCGCCCATCGGTGACCTACGTTGAAGAGTCTCCCATCTGGGACTCTGCCGGTATGATGATTCTTGTGTTGATTACGCTCTGTACTGAATATTTCTTCCGGAAACGTTGGTTTCTGGATTGAGTGATCGGTTTTGTTCGTAAATCCGATTATGATTACGGGTAACCTGGCGATGGTTGCTAGTCGAAGAGGCTCGCGCCGTAAACAGTACAAACAGGCATTAGCTTGGGCGGACTGGCCTGCCGTGACTATCCGCAAAGACTTGAATCCATGCCGTAGGGCGGGGGCACACTGAATAACTACTCGAAATACCAAGATTGAGCTTTGCTCTCCTCGTTTTCCGTTATCGTCGCCGTCCTCGTCCACCGATTGGCAGACACTCGGGACCTAGTATGGAGAAACACTCACCCGTAAGCGGGAGTCGATTATGCTGTTTTATCTCTTGCGTTTGCACTCCATGATATGTATATATGATGTATATTAATGAGAAGGTTGAGAGAGCTCTGCGTTATGCGGTCTGTAATAAATGATCATAGACTTGCATTCTGTCTCATTACTTAATCTACTCATGTGTCTCAAGTTTCCGGCGGTGGGTCTGTCGGGATTGTTCTAGTATGTATCAGAAGGCGATGACCTCCACGATTATGCACGCAGTCCGAAACATTTCTCACCGCAAGCGTTTCTCTTTCCGCATGCTCATTCTCGGTTTACTTGCACTCGCATGGCCGCTTCCGTGCTTCAGTTCTGATACCGATAAATGGGCTTCCGATGGTGACGGACGTGCAGTCGTGTCAGACATGCAGGCGCTTCTGAAAGGCGCTTCAACACGCATCGCCGGATCAGAAGGAAACCTGGCTGTTGAAGCTGAGATCGCGGAATTGTTTGGAAAAAGTGGACACGAGCATGGTCAGATCTCGTTTCGTGCGCCTTGTTTCAAACCCGGCAATGCCACGCTCACCCGTGACGGCGCTTCGCCTGTCACGCTGCATCCTCTCCACCCAACCCTCTTCGCCCCCGGCAACTTCACTGAATCGGAATTCGATACCCGCCTGATTGATCTCGGCGATGCAACAGCTGAGGACCTGGCGCGCATCGATGGTATTGAGCTTGAAGGCGCCATCGTCGTACTCAATATGACAGCGCCCAGAGGGTGGCTGGATCTAATGAGGTTCGGCATTCGCGGATTCCTGTTCGTTGGTGGCGAAACACACGGCAACCTGCGCATCCGCGCGCTAGTCCATAGTTCTGAGGTCGGGATACCCCGCTTCTACGTCTCACAGGAAGAAGGTGCACAGCTGCGAGACGCGGTTGCGACCGCAGAAGGCAGCCTTCCTGTCCATATTGAATCGACACCTTCACGCTGGAAGAATCAGACGCTACACGATCTATGGGCCTTTATTCCGGGTTCGGACGAAGCGCTAGCGCGTGACATCGTCGTACTGACGGCGCCGATGGACAGCAACTGCATTGTTCCCAGTCTGGCGAAAGGTGCGCAGGCTGGTGCAAACCTGCATATGATGGTACGCCTGATGAAGAGCTTCTCAGCGCAGGCGCCGCAGAGGTCAGTCTTGCTCGTCGCCGTTAATGCTCACGCGCAGAACTATCTTGGTGAGCGCCTGCTCGCGTGGAACCTGCTCGCACCGCTGACGAAACTCGAAGCGTTGCGCAACACGATCAACGACGATATGCGAGAACAGGAACTCTACCTGAAGTATTTGTCTACGCCAACGGAGGGAAGTGAAGACGGTCTCTATAGTGATGACGCTCACAGGAAAGAAGACGAAGCCTATCTAATTAAGCTCCGCACGCTGCAGGATAAATCGCTGGGATATTTTGTCAGTGTGAAAGATCCCCTTGTGAATCTGGCGAAACGCGACGTCAACCGCCTCCGCAGCAAGCAGTATGATATCGCCAAACGGGAAGGTGCAACGCCGGAAGCTGCCGCACACAGGGAAGTCCTTGAAAAGGAGCGACTGGATTACGTCGCCGTGATGACGCTCTTTAACAAGTTCGGAGTCCATACAACCACGCTCAGCGATCTTTACAGCAAGTCTCCTAACTCAGTCAGAATCCTGCACGGCTATGTTAAGGAACTGCGAGAGCGTTATCGGCGCTGGTCGAATATGAACCGTGCCGATATCGCTGCAAGTGCTGCCAACCAGGGTATCCGAAAGCTCCTCAATAACCGGCGTGTGGCGTTCGTTCTCACACTGCAACTGGATTGGTCCAACGACAGGATTGGTTTCTCATCTGATAATTTCTGGGGCGTCCGAAAATGGCAAACCCAGTTTGGCCGCAATACCACACGTATTGCCGAGGAACTCCTGGCAAAAGGCAAGAATCCCAACCTGTTGGAGGATACGTTGACGGGTCGTGACGGACTTCTGGAAGGATTCCATTTCCCCGCCTTGACGCACGCACTGCTTGCCTTCCATCACGCCAACGCAACGCCAGCATTCTCGCTGCGCAATACCGGAAGCGATTTTGGGCGCGCGTTCCTTCCTGAAGACACGATTGGCTTGCTCAATGCTCAACGCGTCGCCGGGACCATGGCATTCACAGAAGAACTCTTGCGCGGCATACTGGCCGATCCAGACATAACCCTCCCCTCAGAACTTCCGCGGTACGGCGGGAAGAGCCTCAATTGGTCTCCTCTATGGTCTGTGCAAGTGAAGACCATGCAGTTTGACGAGTTCTCGGCCTCCGTTCTTCCCACACTCCCCATCGAAAACGCAGCTGTGCTGGCCTATGGCGGGTCACCTACTGTCACCGCTGATGGCGTTTTTTCTGCCTATATGGCCCTCACCGACGAGCGGGCTTCGGCGGTGCTATACGGAGTTCAGGACCTCCCGAATAAATTAACCAGCCAGGCGAGCCAGTATGATGCGGATTTCACGCACGTGATTCGGACAATTGACGCCGGTGACAAGGCCAGGAGCGTTTCGTCCGACATACAGATCCAGTCCGATTCCGTACACTTCGCTATGTTTCCCTGCGAGGCAACGCCCCTCTATGTCAGGTCCGACTCTTCAAAACTCGCGGCTTCTCCCATTGAGATCAAGCTCTGCCATATCCTGGGTGGCGAGTCTGACTCGCCACCGAACCGTTACGGATTCTCGGGTATAGGCGGCGCTACTTCTGTAAAGTTGGCGAACATTGGCGCCTCGGGGCCCGGAGCGATCTATCGCGATATCGGAGACCGGGTCAAAATCCTTACTCCCAGGAAGCGCGGCGGCATCGGCGCGTCAGATGAGTTCCCGGAAGGCGCGGGGTACGGTCCAGGAAATGAGTTGCCCCCAGACTTCCTCGCAGCTTCCGCAAAGGACATGCAGCACCTTAACAACTATCGCGCCGACGAGCTGCAGGGGGTATCCGACAGCCTGGTTCGTGAATTCATGTCACGGGGTGATCGCGCGCTGACGAAGATGGCCGACGCTATGAAGTCGAATGACCATCTTGGCTACCTACGAAGCCTTTATATGGCGATCGGCGCAGAGGCAAAGGCCTACGAGCAAACCACAACGGTGACAAACGACATGCTAAAGGCGGTCGTATTCTACATGGCCCTGCTCCTTCCTTTCTGCTTCTTCTTACAGAAACTCTTGTTCAAGATCGTCAAAGTGGAATACCAGATGGGCATGTTCGCCCTGATATTTGTAGCCACATTTGTCGTGTTCCGCTTCATTCATCCGGCGTTCAGGATCGCGAGTGCTCCAGAGGCGATGTTCATCGCATTCATCATGGGCATCCTTGGTTTCTTTGTTATTCAGATACTCCACTCGCGCTTCGAAGGAGAGATGCAGATTCTCTTCCAGACCTATTCAGGGATGAGCACCACCGAGGTGCGATACTCCACGGCGGGACAACAGGCGATGCTCATCGGCGTCAACAACATGAAGCGAAGACGCGTACGTACCGCACTCACCACCGCCACAATCGTCCTCGTAACATTCACCATGTTGGCCTTCACCAGTATTTCCAAGAAGGTCAGTCCCACTATGATTGCCAAGCCGATCGCCCCGCCATACACCGGAATCATGTACCACTGGCCGGGACAACCGATGGACGAGGCTTCGCGTAACGTGTTCATGAATATGTTCACGGGTCGCGGCACCATCGTCGAACGCCGCTGGCTGCAGGCCTCCAGCCTTGGCTCGGGTGTGAGGACTAAGATGGTGCCCCTCGGCCTCCGTGCGGAACCCTCTGGAAAGCTCGCGCAGGCGGAAGCTGCACTGGGACTCTCCGTTAAAGAAGACGGGTTTCTGGCACCTATGCCGATTATGCCGGGGGGGCGCTTCTTCTCTGCGGATGATGCGAGCGAAGCCATCATATCCTCATCCATGGCCGACGCGCTGGCAGTCACACATGACGACCTGAAAGACGCGCACGTGGTGTTCATGGGGCAACGCCTGAGAGTGGTCGGCGTTCTTGACGACGACCGGTTTAGATCCATTCGTGACATTAACGACGTATCCCTGCTCCCGTTAAAGCCCGGAGAAAAGATCGCCACAGGCGAAGGATCGGATAGCGAGTCGGTCGACGAACCGGAAATCACCAGCGCCAGGCATGTGGAGATGGGGGGGCTATTTCTTCTGCCCGTCGACACGATGCGTCGTTTTCAAGGAAACAAGCCTTACAGCCTGTCAATCCGCTTTGATGATGACACGCCCATCTGGCCCATTGTAGAAGAGGTGCTGACATCGACTCGGGCCAAGATCTACGTGAGCAGCAAGACCGATTTCCGTGTCGGCGGTGTAGAGGGCCGAGAGGTCGATCCAGGGGTATTCTATGTAGGCTCCGGCTATCGGACCTCTGTCGGCGGGCTGTCTGTCCTCATTATCCCACTGCTCATCGCAAGCACGATCATCTTGAATACGATGCTTGGATCCGTTTATGAGCGCCGCTCGGAAATTGCCGTCTACAATGCCGTTGGCCTGAATCCAACGCACATTGGCATGTTCTTCCTTGCCGAAGCGTTCGTCTACGGCGTGATCGGATCTGTTGGTGGTTATCTCATTGGACAGGTGCTGAGCATTACGCTCAACAAGTTTGGTCTCGTCTCGGACGTCAACCTCAACTTCTCGTCGCTGAGCGTTGTCTATGTCATCCTGTTCACCGTGTCGATCGTTATGCTCTCGACACTTTATCCTGCACATGCGGCGACAAAGGAAGCCGTGCCGTCTGGTAAACGCAAGTGGTCTATGCCGTCAGGGGATGGCCAGCGCATGCGCATCGCGTTCCCGTTCATTTACAGCGACCGCTTGCTTCCTGGCATCATGGCATATCTGCAGGCTTACTTTAGCCGTTTCGGCGAGGCGTCCATGGGCGAGATTGTTGCGCAGCAGCTTGAGAAAATCTCCGTGACGGAAGAGGGTCACGCCGTCTACCAGCTTCGCTACCATATTGCACTACCGCCTTATGACCTCGGTGTGACCCAGGAAGCTACGTTCATTGGCAAATACGACAGCACCGTTCGAGCCCACCGCGTGTTCATGGACCTTGAGCGTATCTCCGGGCAGGATTCTAACTGGCGCGCCACGAACAAGCCATTCCTTGAGAATCTTCGTCAGTATATGATGCACTGGCGAAACTTGGATGCTGAACAACATGATACGTTCGTGCGCCAGGGTAAAGAATCGTAGGAAGAAAAGAAATGGCTTCAGAAAATACTAAACAGCGTGGCATAGATCGCGAGCTGGAAGAGTACCGGACACTCATGGAGCCGCCCGAGGTCTTTAAGGAAGGCTTTTCGTGGAAGGCCGTGATTGGTGCGATTTTCCTTGGTGCCATCATGATGCCTGCCGCGATGTACCTCAATCTCTTCGCTGGCATGGGTGGCGCGGTTAATCAAGCGGCACGATGGGTCACGATCATTATCTTTGCCGAGGTCGCGCGGCGCTCGTTCAAGGACCTTGAGATGCAGGAGGTCTACATCCTGTTCTACATGGCGGGACTCACCATGGCTGCCCCCTTCAGCGGATTGCTTTGGCGTCAGTTCTTCGTGCAGTCGGAATATACCCAGGCTCTCGGCATCGCTCAGGAGATTCCCACGTGGTGGGCTCCCTCTGCTGAAACGATCGAAGCCGGTGGGCGAACGTTTTTCACGGGCGCCTGGCTTATACCCATTGTTTTCGTCTCTTTCTCCATTGTGATCCAGAAGCTCGATCACTATGGGCTGGGCTATGTGCTTTATCGCCTCACAAACGATGTCGAACGACTCCCTTTCCCTATGGCACCGGTGGGAGCGTCTGGAATCGTCTCGCTCACGGAGGTCAAAGGATCTCGTGAGCCCTGGCGCTGGCGCTGCTTCTCGATCGGCGGCATGATCGGCATGATCTTCGGGGCCATCTATATCGGTGTCCCGGCCATCACGGGAGCCATACTCGCCAAGCCTATTCAGCTGATCCCAATCCCGTGGGTAGATCTGACACCACAGCTCACGCGTTTTCTCCCCGCCACACCCCTCAATATCACATTCGACCTTGGTGCGTTTCTGGTGGGTACGGTGCTCCCGTTTTGGGCGGTGATGGGCGGCATCTTTGGCGTGTTCTTCACCATGGTGCTCAACCCCTTCCTTTACCATGCTGGAGTCCTTCACAACTGGACCCCGCAGATGGGCTTTGTGGATGCCATCTATTCCAATCACATTGATTTCTATCTATCGTTTGGCATAGGACTCACATTAGCGATTGCCGTCGTAAGCCTTGCCCAAGTGTTCCGCCCGCTCTTGAGGGCTATGCGCACCCGTGGTCGTTCCAGTTCTGCGGACCTGGCGGCCAAAGGTCCTTCTGCGTGGCGGACCCTCATGACCAACAATGTCAAGCGTGGCGATTTTTCGATCTTGATCGCGTTGGGGATCTACGGCTTTACATCGGTAGTCTGGATATCCGTTTCCACATGGCTGATCCCTGGTTTCCCGTGGGGATTTTTCGTTGTATACGCTGTGGTCTATGTGCCCCTGATCTCTTACTCCACCGCCAAGCTTGAAGGCATCTGCGGCCAGGCGCTTACGCTCCCCATGATCAGGGAGGCGACCTTCATCCTGAGCGGCTATCAGGGAGTGCAAATCTGGTTCTCGCCGGTGCCTATCCCCAACTATGGAATTCACGTCCGCGAATTCCGTATTCTCGAGCTGACCGGGACCAAGATTAAGGGCCAGATAAAGGCACAGGCTGTTACCCTCCCCATCATTCTCGTCTCATCACTGGTCTTCTCAACGCTGCTGTGGCGCATGGCGCCGGTACCGTCGGAAGCCTATCCCTTTGCCGACAAGATGTGGGAACTACAGGCCAAGATGATGGCCCTGACTTACACCTCGACCATGGAAGGCGGCTCAGCATTCATGGAAGCCTGGGATTGGGGCAACTTCAGCTGGGGGATGGGGTCCGGTGTCGTTCTCTATAGTGCGCTTTCCTGGCTCGGTTTACCCACGATGCTCGTGTTCGGTATGGTGCGCGGCCTAGCAGAGTCACACCCGGGCGCGGTCCTGTTCCAAGGCGTCGGCGCCCTGACTGGCCGCTTCTATTTTAAGAAACGTTTTGGCAACATGTGGCTCAAGTATGCGCCCGTGATCCTCGCCGGATTCTCGTGCGGCATGGGACTCATGGCGTTGATCTCAATCTCGTTCTCAATGCTAACAAAAATGATGTCACCGCTTATCTTCTAACATTATGAAATTGAAACATAAAACTGTTGAAGAAGGACGCATTACCCTACGGGCCGTGCTCTTTGGAATCCTGTTCTGTATCCTTCAGACTTTCGTGACGTGCTATTTGTCCAACCGCGAGGGCATCTATCTGCCATCTACCCAGATGCCTGTGCTGCCGTTCCTTCTACTCATCGTCGCAGCCCTTATCGTCAATCCGCTCCTTGGCCTTATCCGCATCGTCCGCCGTTTTACCCGCACAGAGCTTATGACCGTGTTCCTCATGCTCTTTGTCTCGGCAGGTATTGGCATTTACGGCCTGGCGGAACAGGTCGTTCCGCTCATGAATGGACTCTTCAATCCAGCTTGGAACAACGAGCAGTCAAAATGGAGCCTGCATGTAGCCCCATTTATGGAAGACTCGTTTTTTGTTTCTGAAACAGGCGTGAAGAAGGCTGCAGAAACCCATCGCAACCACTACCTGAACACGGCAGAGATCGAGACTATTTACCTAGCAGCCAAGTCGGCTGCTGACAAGGGGCTCGAGGATGCCGCACACGCCAACGCGGTGGTGCAATGGGAACAACTCAGGCCCACCCCATCACTGTCAGCTGACGATGCAGTCCAGAAGTATGAGCCTAAGCTTCGTCAGGCAGAACTCGCCCTGGTTGAAGCGAAGGCAGAACTGGATGCGCTTCAAGCTAAGGCATTCGAGAAGGTGCAGTTATTTAGGCGTGGCCTCCCGCGCGATCTCAGGGCCATCCCCGGGCTCTTTCCGGGTGAGCACGATACGTTTGAGACCTATACGGCACGCGCTCACCGCCTGATGGCCGGCCGCCGCTCACTTGCCAGACTCCGTGCTGCCCGTGAAGCCCTGCCGGACGCGGTTAGCTTCAGCAAGGATGTCTCCCAGGCCGCAGAGATACTGGGACCCCTCGTACGCGCGGAGGCTCTGAAGACTCAGCACGCAGAAATGGAAACACGCGTAACCTCTGTGCGCACTCGCCAGGCCAACATAAATACAAAGATATCTGAGCTGAACGCCGCGTGCAGGAGCGCAATGGGCTCTGACATCCGCCGCCTGAAACGTCAGATCACGTCTGCCGAGAAGGATGCCGGCAAGCTGGAGGAGGAGGAGGAGGCATGTCGAGTAAACCTGGAAGGCATATCGCTTGAGTTGAAGACTTCCGCCCTACTCACAGATGTGATCACCCAACTGAAAAGCATCGGCAAGGATGCCGGTTTGATGCCTGCCGACACGCTGGACGACCAACTTGGCAGTGTGATGGCTCAGTACCGCCTGTTTGATGCATCCCTGACGCGCTTCCTTGTGGGTGATATTCCCTGGTCGCATTGGATGCGTCCTCTTCTGAGTTGGGGTGGACTCATATTCCTGACCTATCTGGTACTCATGACTTTCAATGTATTGATCTTCCGCCAGTGGGCCTACAACGAGAAGCTTATCTATCCACTGGCTGAGCTCTCCGAGCACTTGGTTGGGGTATACGATAAGAGCGACGGAGCTGTACCAGAACTGTTCAAGAGCGGACTCTTCTGGGCGGGAGTCGGTATCTCGGCATCGGTTGTGGGGTGGAACCTACTCGCAGGCAGTGGTGCCATACCGGGACTCGTGGCAATCGACCTGAAGAACGTCTGGACTGAGTTCATCGAGGGTACGGCCCTGGAAGGACTGATTCCGTCGGCGCGGTCAGAGGTATTCTTTACCATGATCGGACTCTCCTTTCTGATACCGCGAAAAATTTCCTTCTCGCTTTGGTTTTTCCACGTGCTGTTCATGCTGCAACTTCTTATTCTTGTATGGGTTGGCTACGGGACAAATGCCAATTCGTTCCCCAAGGACTGGGTATCCGCCCTTAATTTCCGGACGGCGGAAGGCGGCGGTGCGCTCGTCATCTTTTCAACGATAGTGCTGATAAAGTGTCGTCGATACCTGCTTTGCTGCCTGTCGCCTGCGTGCGTCGCCAATCTCGAATCCGATGAGCGCAAGGAGTTGCGCATATCCTCAGCCCTTTTCCTTCTGGGTTCAGTCGGCATTGTTCTCATGCTCTGGCTGGGCATGGGCGCTAACCTGGGATACACCATCTTCTTCCTGCTGATCGTCCTCTTGATTACGATCGGACTTGTGCGAAGCGTGGCCGAGGGCGGTATTCTCGCGTTTCAGGCCTGGGCGGGCCCGTTTCATTTCATCAGTAATATTGCAGGCATGACCAAGTCATGGACGTCGTCAGGGCTGTTCGCGCCTCTCTTGGTTTACTACGGTGTCTTCTTTCTGGACATAAAGACATTTATCGCCCCGGCAATGGCGAACGCACTGAAAGTGCGCAATGATCTGCGCATGGGGCGCGCTCGATTCCACGTGGCTATCGGACTGGCCATCCTGCTTGCGGTCACCACAGGAATCCTGTGTGAAATTATCATGGGCTATTCCAGTGGTGCCGATTCCATGAACCGCTGGTTTCACTCGCAATTTCCACAGACTCTGTATTCTCGTATTTCCTCTATGATGCACAGCCCGCCAGACGCATCACCTGAAATGATGGGATGGATTGCCGGCGGTGGCATCGTCATGGCGGCCCTCCTGTTCTTCAGGCAGTTCATGTTCTGGGTCCCACATCCAATAGGGTTGGTGATGCTCGTCAACCCCCTGATGTCTGCCTACTGGTTCTCGATTCTACTTGGCTGGCTGGCAAAGTCACTCGTCACCAAATACGGTAGCAAGGACACGTACGCGCAGACGAGAGCCATCTTCCTTGGTTTCATCGTGGGCGAGCTTTTGATTGTTGCCCTCAGCACATGTCTGTCATATTTCTTCGACTTGGAAGTAACCATTGACCTTAACCGTAACGAAAGCTGATGAGCACTGAAACACACAACATCATGGACGCGTCAGACGAGGTTCCGCGTCAAAGCCCTGTTCCCTGGGCCGTTGCCTTTAGCGTTAGCTGGGGCAGTCTCAGGCGACGCATCATGCGCTCCCTGATCACGATGATTGGGGTTGTCCTCGGCATTGCATTTCTGACCTACATGCTGGTCACGGACGACATAACCGGCGCCCTCGTTCGCGCGAATGTGCCAGCGTTGAACGTCATGCTGCAGAAGGCTGGTGTGGACATTTTCGGCAAGGATGGAACGGACAGCCGCATGGTTTTGCTCATCTCGCTGTCGCTGCTGACCTGCCTCGTGGGCATTATCAACGCGATGCTTATGTCCGTGACTGAGCGTATCAAGGAAATCGGCACCATGAAGTGTCTTGGCGCGTTGAACTCGTTCATTCTCAAGACCTATTTCATAGAAGCCTCCCTACAGGGAGTCATTGGCACCTGCATCGGGATGGTCCTTGGTCTGCTCGTGGCAGTCGCGACCTCAGCGGCATCCTACGGCGGTCACGTTGCTCGGCTCTTCCCCTGGGCTGATGCCGTCTTGTCCCTTGGACTCGCTTTTTTTATAGGAACCATTATCTCGATTGTCGCCGCCGTTGCCCCGGCACAGTGGGCGGCGACCAAAGAGCCCGTGGAAGCAATGAGAGCTGAAGAATAGCATGACAAAGCAAACGAAAACTGATGAAGGCCCGATCATTCGGACCGAGGGTATCACCAAGGTCTATCGCATGGGCGACGAAGAGGTCTACGCGCTTCGCGGAATCTCAATTGACATCACGCGGGGCGAGTATGTTTCCATCATGGGCCCATCAGGCTCTGGAAAATCAACCTTCTTCAACATGGTCGGAGCACTGGATACCCCATCAGACGGTGAAGTCTTCATGGGGGGGCGCCGACTCCGCGATCTTGATGCCGCCCAACTGGCATGGGTCCGCTGCCACAACATTGGCTACATCTTTCAAAGCTTCAACCTAATCCCTACGATGACAGCTCTCGACAACGTGGCTATCGCGCGGATCTTCGCGGGACGAACCCCACATGATGCCCGCAAGGACGCCGCACAAGCCCTTGAGCGCGTCGGCCTCGGAAACCGTCTTGACCATTTGCCTGCAGAAGTATCGGGCGGCCAGCAACAGCGCATCGCCATAGCACGTGCCATCGTCAACGAACCTTCTATCATCCTTGCCGACGAACCCACAGGGAACCTTGACCTGCACACCGGTGCGGAAATCATCAACCTCCTCAGCGAGATGCAGAAAAACCTCGGAATTACCATTGTCAGCGCCACGCATGACAGCAAAATGCTGTCAGCATCAGACACGGTTGTCTGGATCAAAGACGGCCAAATAGAGCGCAAGACTGGTCGCGAAGGCCTGAATATTGAAGTTGGCACGATCGACGGCAGTACACTCGGATAACCATGGCAGAAAAACGAACAGCACAAATAGCCGCACACAAGTTTGCGTGGGACGGGCTCGCTTTTGAGGTGCCGGATGACTGGCACCTCTCATTGTACCATTTCGGCATGAAGATGAAGGAGTCGTCAGTTGAGATGGAGGATGATGAAGCCCTTCGCCTTCAGATGGAGTGGCTGCGACCGAAAGTCCCTGTGTCAGAGGAGCACGCGCAGAACCGCTACATGACAGCCTGTACCAAATGGCAAGAACTGGCTGACAACAGCACGTTGCTTTCCGACCTCGCCCCTGGGTGGACGGCACTCGTATACACCATGCCAAGCAAGCGCCGTCTGGTGGCCGCGTGGTGGATCGCCCCTGATCGCAAGTTCGTCCTCCTTCTTAAACTCCACTTTGACGACGTCGGGCATCGGCATCCGGAAAAAGTGATGCGCCACCTTGCCGATACGTTCTCCCTGCACGCAGAAGGACGGATCCCCTGGGCTTGCTACGACATGTCGTTTGCACTTCAGCCTCATTTTAGACTCGTTGCCACTGGGTTTCAGGCCGGTTGCAAACTTATGGTCTTCCAGTGGCGCCTGCGCAAACTCTACATGTGGCAGGTTTCGCTTGCGGACATCGCCCTGAAAGGGCGCCAGCCCAATTGCTGGGCCGCTGAGTTTCTCAACGCTTACAAACCCATAAAAGGCGTGGTCTTCAGCGCGGGTGACAAAGGCACAATCGATGGCAGCCGTGGCGGCCCCTATCGCTGCGGACACTACGACGAGATTGGCCGCATGTGTTTCCGCTACCATGTAGGCTGCCGACACGACCCCGAAACAAACAGTCTGCGGCTAATGCTTTTCAATTACAGACACGAGCTCGACTTACGGGAGCTTGAGAACGCACTCGATCCTGCATGGCTGAAAAATGTGGCATGATGTGCCGAGGATGACATGAATACGGAGACAGACAAACTCACTACGACCGTCCCGCTCGAAGAAGACAGCGTCATACGTGCCATTGATGTGAAGCGCTACTACGGTGAGGGCGATACGGTCACCAAGGCCCTCGATGGCATCAACCTTGACGTTCGACGTGGAGAATACCTGTCGATCATGGGGCCTTCAGGCTCTGGCAAGTCCACCCTCTTCAACATGATCGGCGGAATCGATGCGCCTACAGAAGGCATGGTGTTTATTGACGAAATCGATGTGGCCCAGCTCGACGCCTTCGAGCTCGCCTGGATGCGATGCCATAAGATTGGATATATATTCCAGTCCTACAACATTCTGCCGGTGCTCACCGCGCTCGAAAACGTGACGCTTCCGATGATATTCGCCGGCATGACCACCGATGACGCTCGTGACAAAGGCGCCGAGATCCTCACGAAAGTGGGCCTTGGTGAAAGAATCTTCCATCGTCCTTACGAGTTATCCGGCGGCCAGCAGCAGCGCGTTGCGGTGGCGCGTGCCTTTGCCAACGATCCCACCATTATTCTCGCTGACGAACCCACGGCGAACCTTGATGTCCATACCGGCCACGAAATGATCGAGTTGCTTGTGGAACTCCAGAAAAGTGAAGGCGTAACTGTCATCTCCGCCACTCACGACATGAAGATGCTGAGTGTCTCCGATCGAATCCTCTGGATCAGCGATGGAAAGATCGATAGGCTTGAGGAGCGCAAGGATCTCAATATCAAGGTCGGAACCATCGAAGGCGAGGAGCTGTAGAATAACATGTCATGGTGGAATCAACGCACCCCCGTCGTCATTGATCGTCGTCGCTCGCTGGATGCGGTCCCCATGCGCAATGAAGGCGTCTTTGAGAAGATGCGTTCAGACGACCACCTCGAGCTCGTCGTCATTATGAAGCGCGGAGATGGATTCCTCGCACGATTCCAGCCCAGTGTTATGGAACGCATGCTGAAACTGGATGGACTCGGCGTATTCGTTTTCGACCAAATCGACGACCGTCGCACAACGCGCAACATAATTGATGCCTTCGTCACACGCTTCAAGGTGAATCGCCGCGAGGCAGAGCTCAGCTGCGTCAAGTTTCTGCGCAATCTGGCGGAGCGTCAGGCAATCTCCATAGTCGTGAAGTGACCCTCTCACAGATCGTGTCTTATAAGTCAATCCGTTTTGACATGTGCTGTCTTTTCAATTGTATCGTTCCGTCGATTTATGGACTGCACGTGGGTGTTAAGGTTGTCCGCAGTTGCCATCTGTGAGGCAACGGTCATCCACCGGCTGGCGCCGGAGGCTAAACAGAAGCTTCCTTCTTTTTTACTCCAATCCGCTTCCTGTGGCGGCTGCCGTTCCACTCGCGTATATGGGCAGGCCGACGGGTATGCGCGTGCGGATGACTCGGTAGCGTCCACCATACTTGCGTGCCTGATCTGGGTAAGCCATTTCAATCAAGTCACCGGGTTGTACGGTCAGTTGATTCGGCGTGGCGTTGGTGCTCACTCGTCGTTGACCACGAACAATGTCAATGCTGCCTTGAAAGATACCGCTGTTCGGCTCGGTTTCTCTCAGGAGTCCCGGCATGGGAGAGCGGTCAGCGGCGGACACGCTCACCTCGACGTTGTCCCGCTGATTCGGGTGGAGGTTCATGTCCGGATCGCTCACACGCAGTCCCAGGGGTTCCCCTGGCATGACCACGACCAGTGGAGTTTCTTTTTCTGGATGGGTGAATGCCAGGGTTGCGTCTGTCCCCAACAGGAGCAAATCGCCCCAGAGAGAGGGGGCGCGAGAAATATTTCTTCCCCGATTGACCGACCATCTTAGGAAGCGGCCCTCGCCATTATTAATGCTGAAATTGAAGGCGATGATACGACCCGGCAACAGAATCTCTTGATTCAGAACCGCCTTGGGTAGGAAGATTTCTACCTGATAACCCGACGGGGTCCGTTTGACCGCCATGTTTGGGTTCCTGACGCTGTCGGATCGTTTGAAGCGAGGGTCGAAACTCCATCCTGACGAAGATCCTCCGATAATGTCCGGCCCCAGCGAAGACCCAAGGGGCCAGAACCAGAACTGCAGTGTTTCGGGTGTTCGTTTTTCGGGGCGCTGGTTTGCAAAATCAAAGAAGAGTTCGACGCTATCATTGTCCCAGAAACGGGCATGGTCTTCCGAAACATTATCGTGCGCATCCACCATTCGGTAAGCGATGTATAAGCCGGTCTGATTCCACTGGACCATCATGAATCGGTTCGGTTCAAGTTCCGGTGGCAGTGAGAGCGTCTGCTCTGGGTTCTGCTTTAACTTAGCCCGCAGCGCAAAAGATTCCCCGGCAGTCCAGTCGGAGAGATCGCCGTCAACGGTGGGCGGATGGGTTGCATAAGGTGCCCCGCCATAGGCGAAGGTCGCAAAGTCTGGTGTGTAAAGCGTGCGGTTTGTGGTGTTCTCCTCCGCGGACGACGACCGGTTTGTGGCGATGGCTGCCAGGATCAACTGGCTGCGCTGTTCGGCTATGACGCCATCAGCCTGAGTGCTCGCAGCTGTGAGAGAAGGGGCGAGAAGCGGCCTCGTATTTGTGACGCGACGCTTGCTGAGCTGGTCCACGCTTTCCCGGTAGATATCCAGATCGCTCCACTCCTGGTTCACAACCAAACCGCTTTGAGCAGATTGGGTTGCGGCCTGAAGGTTTTCGAATGTCTGGGATAAGTTGATGACGGTCTTTGAGCTGCCCCCGAGCGCTGTGCGGCGTCCGCCTCGATCGGCAGCCGCCCGCAAGCGTATAAGAATTCCCGGCGCGTGGGGAGCATTCGAGCTGCCACCCGGAAACTTTTCGGCCGCGTGCTGTGCGGCATCCGCGAGGGCTTCCCCAGCTCCGTCCCCAAACGAGTCGGATGCAAGAGCCGCGAGGGCTGAGGATGCCGGGCCTGGCCCTTCTTTTCCTGCTGCGTTTTCTTCACCCGCCTCGCCTTCGGGAAAATCGCTGGTTAAAGCGGCAGCCGCTTCCGAGCCAAGGCCACCCTCCTCTGCAAGGTGGACGGCCATTGTTTCGACCTGATGCTTGAGTGCTTCCATCGCGGTTTCTGAATAGGGAATATTCGCGTGTTCCAGTGCTTCGGAAGCGGCCTCTGCTGCCGCCGAGGCGAGCGCCGAGGCGAACGCTCCATCAGGGTCTGCCACGTTAGCGGCTATCATATCGAGTGCCATGCCATCTGCCGCCATGAGTGATCTCAGGGCCTCGGCAATGGCGTGTTCGTCATCGGCCGTGGCCCGAAGCACAGTGCGCGTGTCTTCTGCAAGAGAGGCTGCGGCTGCATCCAGTTGTTCCAGAAAACGGCTTGCCGCGTCGGGTATCGCATTGGAAACCGCCGTCAGCACATTCTCCATAACCCATGTGCGTAGCGGCGTCTCGAACTGTTCGCGGAGTTGGTCGACAGTCTCCACGCGCAGTTGAGTCAGCATGGATTCAAGTTCCTCGCCGTCGACTGCATAGTCCACCGCTTCGAGTTCATCCAGACTTCGCTCTACCGGTTCGGCGAGATCTTTCCATGCCTCTTGCCAAGTCTTGTCGAATTCGGGTTCGGTTTGGAACTCTTCCAGCAATTCTCTGGCGTCCTGCTCAAGCGTGTCGCGGAGTGCTTCCCGCGCCGTTTCGCGTGCCGCATTCTTCACGACGGCTTCCTCTGCCGCGCGGGCGGATTTTCGAGCTGCGTCTTCATTTTGTTTGAGGATTGTCGAGCGGTGAACTTGCATCAGAATGGGGCAGGCTGCCAGGGCGAGCAGCGCTAAATAGCAGAGCACGCCGACCGGGATGAACCGTCTGAGCGAGGAGTGCGTGATCGAATGCTCGCCTTGCGCGACAGAGTGGGGGTGTTTCGAGTGACTCTGCATTAGAACTCCGAATACTGCACGGCAAAGGAAATGCCGTCTATACGCGCAATGGATAGAACATCCAGAAGCTCCGCTATATAGCGATAATCGGCCGTGGCATCAGCCTTTATCAACACGCGTTCGACGCGTCCTTCCGCAGAAGCTGATTCCAGAGCCGTGAAGAGTCGCTCAGGTTCCAGTTCGCGATCATTCAGAAAATGCCGTCCTTCGGCAGAGATGGACACCGTCATGACCCGATCATCTAGCGTTAATATGCGGGGATTGACAGCCCGTGGCAAGTCGATGTCAATCGCGTGGGTTTCATCATTAAACGAGGTGGCAACCATGAAGAAGATGACCAACAGGAACATGACGTCCAGAAGCGGTGTGATGTCGACATCCCCTGAAGTCGTTTCAATTCGTTTGGCGATACTCATGATGTTACCGGGGGGGAAGAGGAGGAGGGGAGTTCTTCTGCGCAGTTTTCGTCATGGTTTGGCCTGTCTGAACGTCCGGCTCTGAGGACGCTGCGCAGAAAATGATCCACTCGTAGGGCAATACGCTGTATTCGACGCAGAAAGACGCGTTCGAAAGCTAGGCAGAAGATGGCGACGATCAGACCGCGGACGGTTGTGTCGAGTGCAGCCGTGATTCCCTGCGCAAGAGTCTCCTTGCGTGCATTTGCGTCGAGTTGGTCAAATGCCATCATCATTCCCAGCACCGTTCCCAGTAGCCCCAGCAGGGGGGCCAGTTTTGCCATCGTCGCCAGCAAATCCAAATTCGCTCGCATGGACAGTGCGCTGAGTTCCTCGGTCGTTTCCACGGATTCTTCAATGGGCGCGAGCCCCCTGCGATGTGCGTCAAGCTCGCTTCCAAGCAATTGTGCCGGGATCGTTCGGCATTTGCGGCACAATGCCAAGGCTTTGTCGATGGCGCCGTCCTGTACAGCGCTTTCAATCTCGCGTTCCGCGGAGGGATAGACCCATCGCTGCATTCGTAACCGGACTGATCGCTCGACAACGACTGCCAACGCAAGAATTGAAATTACGGTTAGAGCGGTGTAGACAGCTGCAATTGTCAAGCTGGCAGGCTCGCCTGATGTGACCCCTTCAATGACCGCCTCAGGCAAGATGATGTGTATGAGTCTTTGGAAAAACTGCGGTATCATGATTCTCCTTCGTTTTTTTACAATACTCGATATGTGTGCGCCACAGTGGCGCGGTCGGGGCTAGCCTATCAGGTGGTAAATCTCAAGTAGTACACCATGGTGCTACCCCATATATTAATACTAGCGGACCCGTCTCCTGCGGACAATGGGGCAGCATGAAATAATTCGAAATTTTGGATGTTTAGTGTGCGTCCGATGGAATTACCAGTCCCGGCCCTGCAAGTGGACGTTGCCTTCAGGAAATGGTGTTTCTGACAAGTCCAGTGTCATGGTAATGTTTTTGGAGGGGAGGAGCGCGTCGTTTCCCTCCGCGTCGAGCATCGTTACGAGGTGCTCGATCCGTTGCCATCCGAAGTGCCCGTAGAAGCGTTCCAGAGTCGGCAGGCAGAAAAGGAGGCCATAGGGTAATTGGTGTTCCCGGCAGGCGTTGGCAGTTTCCTTCATGAGGCGGAAAGCGATGCGGCTACCGCGCAGCGCCTTTGCGACCACCACGTTCTGAATGCCACCAACCATCAGCGGGGTATCACCGACGCGGATTTCGCGAGAGACAACACTGACGTGTCCGACAACCTGGCCATCCTTTCGGCAGAAGAGGCTAAAGGCTGGGACAATATCCTGATAATAGCGGCTTGTGGCGAATCCCGCCCCCATGTCGGATGCCAGCAGTTTGCGGATCGCCAAGTCTAAATCGTCGTCGATCGCCGCCTCTTGGATGGCTTCAATTTCCCAGCTTGGGAGCTCGTTCATAAGATTATCCTTTTGTGTTATCTGTTACGTCTCTGGGGGGATCGGTGTCTGCGCATCGCGAAAGAGCAATTCGGGCCGTTTCATATGTTCCTCTCGCATCACGGAGAACAGATCGTGCAGCGTGACGTGAAGGAGCTGGTACTTTCCAAGAGGGGATTCCTGGAGCACGCCAGCATCCCGCAAGGGATCTTCGATGAGAGAAAAATCCGGAAGATCGTATGCCCCGGACCGATAATCACCGTCGAAGTCAATTAAATCGCGCTGTCTTTCCGGTGTCCAACTCAGATAGTCGTCCACGGAATGGCCGCGACGTTTCTTGAGTGGCTGTCGATAGGGCAGACCGAGTTGGTCGTGGACGACATACATGGAAGAACAGGACTTGAAACTGCATGCGAACATGAATGCACTGCCGCCGACTTCCGAAAGTCTGTATGCGACCTTATCCTCTGCGTATCCGAAGAGTTCCTGCTCATTCCATTCAATCAGCTCATCGGCCAAAGGTCCCAGATAGGCGTTCGACCAGAGAGGGTGTCGATCACGCTTGACCCCTGAATATTCGAGGAAGCGTTTTGGGAGCATGCCTGTCCAAATCTTTGCGTTTTCCTGCAGGATCGGTGGATTCGCAACCGCCGGGATAAGCTCCCATGTAAACGTCGGCATCACGATGGTGCCATCTTGACCGACCACGTTTATCAACGCATCGATGATGGTATCAGCGCCGCTTTCAAGCCTTCCAATCAATCTGCTATGGAAATACACGGACGCACCGGTTTCCAATCCGGCACGTCTTAATGCGGTCTCGACATCCTGCTGACTTATGCGGTCTTGATGATTCAATACAAGATCCTCCTTTTTTCGCTCATTTACCCTCAGCCTTCGTTCCGGAAACGTATCCAAAGCAGAAGACTGTGCCCGTTATCATCGTTTTCGATGCTTGTTCCGTTCCTCCGTAAGCGCCGAGGCTGTTGCTTCGGAAAAACCTTGCGCGTCGGTGTTACCTCACGATCAGAAGCAGGCCGGTCGGAGGCGTCCCCAGCGAGGCGTGTGCGGTGCCGCCGTAGGCCCCCATATTGATACGCTTGCCATTGGATTCCGGCTCATTCTCCCACCGTTGATCATCCGGGTCCCCCGCGTCAATGGCAGGGCTCTGCGCCACATCTCGAAGCCACAACCCCTCGTGCCAAGACCCCCACCGGCTTTGAAGATGATAATCACCGCCACTTGCATCGACGAACAGCGGATCGACTGAGATGCAATCGGACAACGCAACCGCCGCGTCCACATTTTCGACAGCCGACCACGCAACCGTTACCGTCCCGGTCACATCCACGCCATTGCCCCAAAGAATGGAATTGTCAACTGTCACCGTGCCGTTGGCATTGCCGAGTCCCTCGCCACCGTTGTCGGCGATCGTGACGTTCATAAATGTGGCGGCGCCATTAGCCACTTCCACTCCGTCACCTTTAAGGGTTTTAGAGCGATTGCCGCGAATCAGCGCGTTGCGAACCATCAACTCACCCTCGCTCATATAAATACCTCCCCCGCCATCGTTGCCGTAAGTGGCGTACGATGTTGTATTCAACGCAATTTCCGAGTCGAAGATCCGGCACGTGTTCTGGGCATAGACGCCGCCGCCATAGCAGTAGCAATAGTTTCTTGCGCCGCCGTTGGCAGCGTTGCCCTGGACTAGGCAGTTGGTTACCGTCAGGCTCGAAATGACGCTGTAAATGCCAACCCCGAACATAGATCTTCCCTCAACGGTTGGGGTGGCTGTATTGTTGGTTATATTGCAGCTAGCGACCACGAGCGTGGAACCCTCTACGTGGAGGCCCACCCCATAGGCGGAACTATTATTTCCGACGACCTCCTTGCCATTGGCAATGGTCAACCCCTCGATTCGCGAGTCACCGCAACTGCCATTCACCTGCAGCACACTCGCGGATTCCTCGCCACTGAGTTCCGTCACGTCTGCCCCGGCGCCGATCAGTTGCATGCCGTGATGATTCAGACTCAACGGCATGCTCTCCACGCCGTTACTGTACACCCCTGCCGCCACATGCACGCGGGTCCCGTTCTCGGCCACGCTGAGGGCTTTCGTAATCGTGCGCCACGGAGTGCCCGACGAACCATCACCCAGTGCATCGTCGCCGGTCGGCGCCGGGGCCACGTAGAGGTCCGCCACGGTGGTGTTCATACCTGCAGTAAAGTGATAGCCCAGGTCCACAACAGTACCGCCCTCAAGCGTGCCGTTGGCGCGCGTCGTGCGATCGTCCACACCGTTTGCCGTCGCCGTGCCGACTCCTGCATCAATGCACAGACTACCGGTTGCCAGGTAGAGCCCGCGCTCAAACATCGGATTCACCGAGATGCATCCATTCACCCCGTCGCTATCGCCATCCTCAACATTGCAGTAGCTCAGGCTAACCGTACCGACCACATCGTCCACATTGTCCCACAGAATCGAGTTGCTGACGGATAGCGCGCCGCTGCCTTCTTGCTCGACGCCTTTGCCACCGTTGCTCATCACTGTGCACAGCGTCATCGTGGCGTTGCCGCCGGCCACGGCCACGCCGTCGCCGTACTTGCTTCCGGCACTCGCATCGTTACCAAAAACAAGGCAGTTAACCAGTTCGAGCGACCCCGCCTGGAGGTATACAGCACCGCCATGTGACGAGGACCCCCCGCCTCCGTACGACCTGTTCCCTGACAGTTCAGAGTTTTTCATCACGCAACTGCCGCCGTTCACATAGACTGCACCGCCATTGCCGCGGCCGTAGGTCCCGCCACCTCTCGCCTGATTTTCCTTCAAGACGCAGGCGTTGAGCACCAGATCAGAGTCGTGGCTGCCGAGAGCCCCGCCTTGCGTCAGTTGGTAGGTGCTGCATGAGATCACGTTGTTGCTCAGCGTGCAGGCGTTCAGCACCACATCCGGACAGCTTTCAAACCGCAGGCCCGCGCCATAGTCTCCGTTCCCCAGCGGCACGTATCCGCCCGCAAAGGTCAACCGCTCCAGCGTTAAGACGGCGTTGGTGGCAGACAGAAGGCGGATATTGTTGGTGCTGATACGCGTGATCACCGAAGGCGTGGCCGAGGTGACTCCCGGATCGCCGCTGCCGACATAGCCTCCTGCGATGGTCATTCCGTTTGCCGAGTCAATCGTAATGGTGGCTGTGTTGGAGTAAGTGCCGGATTTGAGGTAGATTTCTCCGAGGTTGGTGCCCGCTGCGTCCACAGCGTCCTGGATGCTGTCAAACGCATTGTCCCAACCCAGACCACTCAACGTGCCCGCCCCGCCGGGAGTCACAAAGTAACGGTTGCCAGTTGTGAAACTCTTAATCTCAGACTCGGCCACGCCGTTTGCGTTCGATGCAATCCACTTGCAGTAATACAGCGTATTCGTAACGAGCCCCGCAAGCGGTGTCGAGAAGGGCGCGCCTTGAGATTCAAGGCCAACGCTATTCGTTGCCGCAGTCGCCGCCGCATCCTCGCCGTACGCAATCCACAAGTAGGCACTCGCCCCGTTGGTTAATTCGCCGGAGACCTGCACCGTGGTGCCGCCTGCTGTGGCGCCCAGATTGGTCACGCCTGGCGCTCCGCCCCAGGTCTTAAAGAGTTCTGCACCTGACCAGGCCGTCTGGCCCGCGGTGTTGGTAGCATAGTAGCGGTAGAAATAAGTCGTATTCGCTGCGAAGTTATCCACCAGGAGGGAGTAGGCCGCCGGTGTCGGCAGGGCGTTCAGCCCAAAGTCGTTAGTGCCGTCCCAGCCGGTCGTCGAGAGCCCCGGGTCCGCGGTTCCCCAGAACGCCATCACATAGGCAGGGGCGCTGCCGGTCGCCGTAAGCGAGGCATTCAAACAGGCCGAATTAGTTGTGATCAGTGTGGCGGCGGTGTTCGTGACGGTCAGCACATCGGAGACGACGCCGCTGGCATCAAGTTCATTCGTTGTCGGCGTGGAGTCTGAAAGAGCAAAAGCAAGGCAATCAATGCGGAGCCCGCCTTCGCGACCGCCGATCTGCAGCGTCTGCGTCAAGTTGGTGGACGGAACCGTGAAGGTGATGGGGGTCTCGACCCCGGTGTACTCGGAAAGGTTGACCCATACGTACTCTTCCCACGATATTTCAGTGAACAAGTTGTTCACCGTGATCCAGTCACCTGCGGTGGAGGCACCCTGGGCTCCAAACCCGTTGCCGTAGAAAAAGCTGTCCTGAGTGCCCCCAGACGGACCAACATAGATACGGGCGTAAAAGTCATAGGTCCCGGAAACCGGAAATGTCAGTCCATAGTTGGCAACCCCGTCCTCGCTGCCAGGAGAATCGGAACCGGTGGCGCCACTGACCGTAATGTATTCGCCGCCAATTGCATCGCCATCGGTGCCCAGCGGAGAAAATATTGACCCTAGTGTGACTGTTGCATTTCCGCTGCCCACGCCATCCTCAGCGTTGAACCCAATAACGTCCGCGGCCCAAGCGGATTGGGTAAGAACCCCGAAAAGTAAAGTTATACCAAGAACCATCCGTCTCATCTTGCATCTCCTGACAATGACTAGCATGCCAAATGTCCCCTAGCACGAGAGACCCTTCAGACTCGCGTCCCATTGGAATTTTGTTAATGCTTTTCAATAAGATACCTTTAATATATATCTTAAAGCTGAATTGGTCAAGCCAATATTTACGCAGGGAAAACGCATTTTGACTCAATGTTCGGCTGATTCACCCTTTAGAGTGCGCTGTACACTTCGTCCCTTCTCTTCGTCGTTTACACCTAATCGAACCGATTAGTCGAAGTGCGGGGATAAACCGAGTAAATTGGCCGGTTAAGGGTATCCGAGTAAGGGGTGCGGTTAAGGGGGCGACAAATGAGGATACCCTTAAACGATAGACTCTCATCGAGGAAAAACGTTGTCTCCTGAGAGCCGAATAGAACATCAATTTACCCACAGATTGTTCAGAAGAGCCTTGTAAGTTAAACGGCGCAGAGCACCGCTCTACGGTGCCTGCAAGCCTGTTACCTTTTTACGGATGAGGTCTATCGACAGATGAAAAGCATGCCCGCTAGCAGCGTTCTGGATGCTTGTTCCGTTCCTCCGTAAGCGCCCAGATTGATGCGGTTGCCGTTCGGCTGTGGTTCGTTCACGATGTTGGCCGCCGGATCGCCCGCATCAACGACAGGACTCTGCACATCATCCCGATGCCACAGCCCGTCCCACCACGAGCCCGCGCGGCTCTGCAAGTGGTAGTTTCCCGCCGCCGCGTTGACGAACAGCGGATCGACTGAGCTGCAATCGGACAACGTGGCCGCCGCGTCCACGACTCCGAGATCTGACCACGCAACCGTTACCGTCCCTGTGAGATCTACGCCATTGCCCCAAAGAATTGAATTGTCAACCGTCACAGTGCCGCTGTCAATGCCGAGTCCTTCACCACCGTTGCCAGCGATCGTGACATTCAGCAATGCGGCTTCGGCGCTACCGGTCACCCACACGCCGTCGCCCTCGTCATAGGACATATTATCGGCCAGCACGGTTTGAATGATGGAGTGCGGTCCGCCGTTCGCAAGATAAATGCCAGCGCCGCCATCGCTGCCCCAAGAGCCATGCGACGTATGGTTGCTCATAATCTCACAATCACGGATTGTCCACTCGTTGTCTGCGGCATAGACGCCTGCCCCTCGGCAGGTCGAGTACTGGGATCCCGAGGTGGTGCTGTTGTGCGAGATTACGCAGTTGGTGATAACGACCTGCGACCCCACGCCGTAGATGCCCCCGCCCAGCGCGGGTGCGTGGGAATTCGCTGCAGCGCGGTTGTTGGTGACCACGCAGTTGGCAATCGTTATAGATGAATTCTCCAGCGCAATGCCCACACCTTTGATCGTAGGTCCGCTGCTGGTCGTTGTCTTGTAACCGTTGATGACGCTGACGCCTTCGATCCGGCCTCCGCTGACCCCGTTGAAGCGCAGCACGTTGGACGTACTCTCTGCATCGATCACTGTCTGCGCCGCGTTGGTGCCCAGCAATTGCATCCCCGCGGCCGAGAACGTGAGAGGGAACGTTTCGACGGACGTGTCGTAGGTGCCGACAGCGACGTGGATCTTCGATCCAATATCGGCGATGGACAGGGCCTTCGTGACCGATCGGTACGGATTTCCCTCACTGCCGTCGCCGCCGGGATCGTCACCCGAACCTGCCACGTACAGGTCGGCAATGCTGGGGTCGACGCCTTCAGAAAAATGGTAACCCATGTCCACTGTGATCGTATCAAGCGTCCCGTCAGCGCGCGTGGTGCGATTATCGAGGCTCCAACTCGCTGGGGTGCCCGTGCCGCCGTCAATACACAAGCTCCCGTCTGCTAGGTAATAGCCGCTCTCGAAAAGCGGTCCGCTTGAAATGCAGCCATTCACGCCGTTGCTGTCCCCATCCTCGATGTAGGAATAGCCAAGGCTTACGGTCCCCACGACGTCATCCCCGTTGCCGGACAGGATCGAGTTGGTGACCGCTGTCGTGCCAGCATTGTTAATGCCCTCGCCAGAATTGCCAGCAACCGTTGTATTCAGGAAGGTGGCCGTGCCGCTGCTGGTCACCCACACGCCATCACCGCCAGCTTTGGAGGTGTTGCCCTGAATCAGCACATTGCGTGTAAGGAAATAGCCATCAGTCAGGTAGAGGCCGCCACCGCCATCGCTGCCGTACTTGGCGTACGATGTCGTATTCAGCGCAATTTTGGAGTCGAATATCTGGCACACGTTCTGGGCATAGACGCCGCCGCCAAGGGCGGTGGAATAGTTCTGCCTGCTACCGTTGGCGGTGTTGTACTGGATTAGGCAATTGGTTACCGTCAGGCTGGAGATGACGCTGTAAATGCCAGCCCCAAGAATCGGTATTTGTTCAGCCGTCGGGTAACCGATGTTGTTGGTTACATTACAACTAGCCACTACGAGCGTGGATGCATTCACGCTAAGGCCCACCCCGTAGGCGGTACCACCCGATCCGACGATCTCCAGGCCATTGCCAATGGCCAACCCCTCGATTCGTGTGTCACCGCCACTGCAATTCACTTGCAGCACACTCGTGGATTCCTCGCCACTGAGTTCTGTCACGTCCGCCCCGGCACCGATTAGTTGCATGCCGTGATGATTCATGCTCAACGGCATGCTCTCCACGCCGTTACTATACACCCCTGCAGCCACATGCACGCGGGTCCCGTTCTCGGCCACGCTGAGGGCTTTCGTAATCGTGCGCCACGGAGTGCCCGACGAACCATCGCCCGAGAAATCGTTGCCGGCCGGAGCCACGTACAGGTCCGCCACGGCGGCATTCATGCCTTCGGCAAAATGATAGCCCAGGTCCACGGCCGTAACGCCGTCGAGTGTGCCATTGGCGCGTGTCGTGCGATCATCCACTCCGTTGGCTGCCGCGGTCCCGATGCCCGCATCGATGCAGAGACTGCCGGCCGCTAGGTAGAGCCCGCGCTCATAGATCGGGTCCACTGAGATGCAGCCGTTGACTCCTACACTGTCCCCATCCTCGATGTTGCAGTAGCTCAGACTGACCGTACCGGCCACGTCGTCCACATTGCCCCACAGAATCGAGTTGCTGATAGACAGCGTGCCGCTGCCTTCCTGCTCGACGCCTTTGCCACCGTTGCTTAGCACTGTACACAGCGTCATCGTGGCACTGCCGCCGACCACTGACACCCCGTCGCCGTACTTGGTTTCGGCACTCGCATCGTTTCCAAGAATCAGGCAATTCACCATATCGAGCGCCCCCGCCTTGAGGTAGACAGCACCGCCATGTGATGATCTTTCCGAGCCACTGTTCGACCTATTCCCTGCCAGTTCAGAGTCTGTAATCACACAACTGCCGCCGTTCACATAGACGCCTCCGCCATTGCTGATGCCGTATCTCCCGCCACCTTTCGACTGATTGTTCTTCAAGACGCAGGCGTTGAGCACCAGATCAGAGTCACGGCTGCCGATGGCCCCGCCGTGTGTCAGAATGTTGTCGCTACATGATATCACGTTGCTGCTTAGCGTACAGGCGTTCAGCACCACATCTGGACAGTCTTCAAACCGCAGGCCTGCGCCGTAGTCTCCGTTCCCCGCCGTCACCACATAGCCACCGTCAAAGGACAACCGCTTCAGCGTAAGGACGGCGCTGGTGGCATACAGCAGGCGGATATTGGTGGCGCTGTTGCGCGTGATCACTGATGGCACGGTCGAGGTGATTCCCGGATCGCCGCTGCCGATATAGCCTCCCGCGATGGTCAACGCATTGGCAGAGTCAATCGTAATGGTGGTCGTATTGGAGTAGGTCCCGGACTTGATGTAGATCTCTCCGGTTGTGCTGCCCGCCGCGTCCACCGCGTCCTGAATGCTGCCAAACGCATTGTCCCAATCCAAGCCATTCGTCGTCCCGGCCCCGTCGGGCGTCACAAAGTAACGGCCGTCTGCCGCGAGACTCTGCGTGTTCGCCGCCGTGACTATGGCGCATGCAACCAGAATGGCTGCCGATAGGCTTCTCATGACTACTCTCCTGCATGCTCCAAACGAGCGATGATCCTTGCCTTTTGCGTTCGATAGGACAAACGTCTACCTAAAGCGGAAGAGCGTGATCGACATCGTTTTGGATGCTTGTACCGTTCCTCCGTAAGCGCCCATATTGATGCGGCTGCCGTTCGGCTGCGGTTCGTTTGCGACGTCGTCTGCCAGATCGCCCGCATCAATGGCAGGACTCTGCGCAGCGTCGAGGTTCCAAAGCCCGTCGTGCCACGACCCCGCCTGGCTCTGTAGGTGGTAGTCGTTACCGGCCGCGTCCACGAACAGCGGATCGGCCGAGATGCAGTCGGACAACGAGGCCGCCGGATCCGCATTGTCGACATCCGACCACGCAACCGTTACCGTCCCGGTGACATCTACGCCATTACCCCAGAGGATGGAGTTGTCAACCGTCACCGTGCCGCTGGCGATGCCGAGTCCCTCACCACCGTTGTCAGCAATCGTGACGTTCAGAAACGTGGCTTCGGCGCTGCCGGTCACCCACACGCCGTCGCCCTCTTCCGCGGACGTATTGTCGATCACCACGGACTGAACGATGGAGTGCGGGCCGCCGCTCGCAAGGTAAATGCCAGCACCGCCATCGCTTCCCCAAGATCCGTGTGTCGTCTGGTTTTCGAAAATCTCGCAGTCGCGGATCGTCCATGCGTTGTCCGCCGCATAGACGCCCGCCCCCCGGCAGACCGAGTGCTGGGACGAAGCCTTGGCACTGTTGTGCGAGATTACGCAGTTGGTGATAATGACTTGCGACCCCACGCCGTAGATGCCCGCGCCCAGCGAGGTCGTGCCATAGTTCCCCAACGCGTGGTTGTTGGTGACCACGCAGTCGGAAATTGTCACGGATGAGTTCTCCAGCGCAATGCCCACACCTTTGATCGTAGGTCCGCTGCTGGTCGTTGTCTTGTAACCGTTGATGACGCTGACGCCTTCAATCCTGCCTCCGCTGACTCCATTGAAGCTCAGCACGTTGGACGTACTCTCCGCATCGATTACGGTCTGTTCTGCGTTGGTACCCAGTAACTGCATGCCCGCGGCTGAGAACGTGAGAGGAAACGTTTCGACGGACGTGTCGTAGGTGCCGACAGCGACGTGGATTTTCGATCCAATATTGGCGATAGACAGGGCTTTTGTGATCGATCGGTACGGATTGCCCTCACTGCCGTCGCCGGCGGGATCGTCACCCGAACCTGCCACGTACAGGTCGGAAATGCTGGAGTCGACGCCTTCAGAAAAATGGTAACCCATGTCCACTGTGTTCGTATCAAGCGTCCCGTCAGCGCGCGTGGTGTGCGCATCGAGGCCCCAGCTCTCCGATGTTCCCGTGCCGCCGTCAATACACAAGCTCCCGTCGGCCAGGTAATAGCCGCTCTCGAAAAGCGGTCCGCTTGAAATGCAGCCATTCACGCCGTTGCTGTCCCCGTCCTCGATGTAGGAATAGCCAAGGCTTACGGTCCCCACGACGTCATCCCCGTTTCCGGATAGGATTGAGTTGGTGACCGCTGCCGTGCCTTCATTGTAAATGCCCTCGTCTGCATTGTCGGCAACTGTCGTGTTCAGGAACGTGGCCGTGCCGCTGCTGGTTACCCGTACGCCATCACCTCCATCGTCGGACGTGTTGCCCTGAATTAGGACATTGTGAGTAAGAAACTCGCCATCATCCAGGTAGAGACCGCCCCCGCTGTCGTTGCCGTATGTGGAGTGCGATGTCGTATTCAAGGCAATTTTGGAGTCGAAGATTTGGCACACGTTCTGGGCATAGACGCCGCCACCACGGCAGGTTGAATATTGCTTCGCGTTGGCGTGGACAGTATTGTCCTGAATCAGGCAGTTGGTCACCGTCAGGCTGGAAAAAACGCTGTAAATGCCAGCTCCAAGCATCGCTTTTGACTGAACCGTTGGGTAACCGATGTTGTTGGTTACATTACAACTAGCCACCACGAGCGTGGATGCATACACGCTAAGGCCCACCCCATAGGCGCCCCCCGATCCGACGACCTCCAGTCCATTACCAATGGCCACCCCCTCGATTCGTGTGTCGCCGCCACTGCAATTCACCTGCAGCACACTCGTGGATTCCTCGCCACTGAGTACCGTCACGTCCGCCCCGGCGCCGATCAGTTGCACGCCGTGATGATTGATGCTCAGAGGCATATTCTCCACGCCGTTACTGTACACCCCTGCAGCCACATGTACGCGGGTCCCGTTCTCGGCCCTGCTGAGGGCTTTTGTGATCGTGCGCCACGGAGTGCCTGACGAACCATCGCCCGAGGAATCGTTGCCGCCCGGAGCCACGTACAGGTCCGCCACGGCGGCATTCATGCCTTCGGAAAAATGATAGCCCAGGTCCACGGCCGTAACGCCGTCGAGTGTGCCATCAGCGCTCGTTGTGCGATCATCCACTCCGTTGGCTGCCGCGGTCCCGATGCCCGCATCGATGCAGA
>CAZNWT010000021.1:0-49112 GCA_964576795.1 uncultured Victivallales bacterium | reverse complement strand
CCCCCCCCCCCCCCCCCCCCCGCCCCCCCCCCCCCCCCCCCCCCCCCCCCCCCCCCCCCGCCCGCGGCGCGGCCCCCCCCCCCCCCCCCAGCACCACTAGTCTGAATCGTTTTCCTAACGATTTCGATCTCCGTAGCCTCGCGCGCCAGCGCGTGAATTCTCCGCTCCGTGAGGCAAAGGTTATCCACCGACTGGCACCGAAGGCTACACAGAAATTTCCCCCTTGCATAATCCGCCCCGACTCTCCAATTGGTAGAGCTTTACCTTCCGCCACCAGACTTGCTTTCTTGAACAATAAGTGGCAGACTTTTCGACCATGATTAATACTGGAACTCTCTCTCCAGAAACGGATGTGCCTGCACTTCAATCCACGACCCCAATACGGGTGCTGGTCGTCGATGATGAACCGGCGTTGCGCGATCTCGTGCAACTCTCTCTCACCCGAGTCGGCTGCGAGGTCACAACAGCAACCGATGGCGGCGAAGGCCTCCAAGTGCTCTTAAGCAAGCGTTTCGATGTCGTGGTGTCAGATCTCATGATGGAACCCATGGGTGGCATTACGTTTTTAACGGAAGCGCTGCGAATTTGGCCGTGGATGGGTGCCATCATTCTTAGCGGCTATGTTCAAGACGAGACCCGCAATCTCGCAAAACAGATCGGCGTGGTCACCATTCTTGAGAAGCCCATATCCTTCCGGGATTTGGTAACCAAGGTCATTGAAGAAGCGGACAGCATGCGAGCGCGCATCCAAGGGGGTAATCAGGTAACGCTCGATCACATTCAGTATGAATTAAGCGTCCTGCGTGAAATCACGAAAGCCGCAATTGAAGCGAGTAGTCTTCAGCAAGCCCTGCGTGACCTGAGCAATAGCTTAGGCAATACACTGCCCTCACTGGCCGCCGGCATTTTAAATCTCGAAGATGGTGAGTCCGATTCGATACTGGTGCTTTCCCTTCGGGCTCCCGTGACACAGGCATTCATCAAAGAAATGGAAGTGAGCATACGCGAGCGGTTCCAACTTCTGAGTGGCTCTGATTTACCGGATAGCCTTACGGTAGAAAGACAGGGCACCAAACTGTCAGAAGATGGAGCAACAACAGCGTCGGGAATTTTCAGTGTACCGATTGTCACCGCGGGCCGCGTTAGTGGTATGCTGGCGCTGGCACCCCCCAGCGACTACACGTACAGCGAATCCGACATGTCGTTTCTCTACCATGCCGCAAACCATCTCACCATGGTCTTGATGGCGTTCCAACGCATACGGGAACTTGCCGTGCGAGATAAACTCACCGGGCTATACAATCGTCACCACCTTCAGGGCGAGCTCACGTCCGTTTGGCAAATGGCCCAACGCCATGGCTTCTCGACAGGACTCCTGATTATTGACATCGACCACTTCAAAAGTGTTAATGACACCTATGGACACTTGATCGGCGATCAGGTGCTCATTGAACTTGGCGAGATCGCGACCTCCATTTGCCGCGACTCTGACATCATTGCACGCTACGGCGGTGATGAAATTGTCATTGTCTTACCAGACGCTATTCCAGATAGCTTAGGGGATCTCTCCGAACGGCTTCTAGTCGCCGTTCGAGACCATGTCTTTTGTCGCGAAATTCACGAATTGCACTGCTCAATATCTGTGGGGGCCGCTAGTTCACATGCAGAGGGGGGGGATTCTCTACCACCCGATGAAGTCCTCGCCCATGCTGACAGCGCACTTTACGTTTCAAAGCGTGGCGGGCGCAACCGGCACACCGTATGGAGCAAGAATACCACAGATCAAAGCACTCAAGCTGAAAACCCATCCTATCAAGAGACAGACAGCAACGGCATTATTGAAAAGCTAGATACCACTCCACATATTGCCGTTGTTGATGACGACACATCAGTGCTTAGCATCATGAAACTACTCCTGGAAATGGAGGGATGTAGAGTTGACACCTTTGAAAACGCAAAGGACGCCCGCACGTTCGTTGCTGATCATCCCGGCGAACTGGATGTGGCGTTTGCGGACCTGAACCTGAATGGAGAAAGTGGTCTTGATTTAATCAAAGAGTTCAAGGTCACCGATTCCGCTATTGTCACGATCGTCATCACGGGTGACGCCACGCTCGACAACGCCGTCAACAGCCTGCGTCACGGTGCCTATGATTTCATCCAAAAGCCTGTTCAGCGTGAGCAGTTAAAAGTCACACTCTCACGCGCTCTAGAGTATCGTCGACTCCGAGTCGAGAATATGGAGTACCAATTCCACTTGGAAGACATGGTACGCCAGAAGAGTCGTGAGCTCACCAATGCACTCCAACATACCCGTGACTCATTTGAATTTACGCTGCGCGCAATGACGACCATGCTAGACTCCCGTGAAAACGCAACGGGGGCACACAGCCAACGCGTGCAGGATATCACTAAAATAATTGCCGAAGAAGTAGGGATCAAAGGAAAAGCCCTCCAAGATTGTATCCGAGGCGCACTCCTTCACGATATTGGCAAAATTGCTATTCCAGATAGCATTCTTTTAAAACCCGAACCGCTCACAGACGAGGAGTGGGTTGTGATGCGATCTCACGCCCAAATCGGGTACGACATCATTAAAGCCAGCCCAGACTTGAAGGGGCCTGCAGAGCTTGTGGGCAGCCATCATGAAAAATGGGACGGCACCGGATATCCTAATGGGCTTTCCAAAGAGGAAATCCCTATTGGCGCGCGCATTTTCGCGTTGGCGGATGCCTATGATGCCATGCGATCAGACCGCCCATACCGCATGGGCATGCCATCGGAGATGGCCATCGCAGAGCTAAAACAACACAGAGGCACCCAATTTGATCCAGAAATCGTTGATGTTTTTCTACGACTCGCAGATAAAATTGAAGCAATAGGAAAGTGGGCAGAAAAAAATGAAAAAACCGAGCAATCGTCCTAGCATCGCCATTCTATTCCTGATATGCGTGACAGTGGCACAGGCTGAGGACTGGATCAAAGATGCCGCGACAGGATGTTCAATCTGGAATCCAAATCCCTCTGCCCATGAGACCATTGTGTGGCGGGGGACGATCAAAGAAGGCAAAGCCAACGGCTACGGAATTGCGGTGTGGCGCATCCGGGGACAAGATACAGAGCGTGCGGAAGGCCAGTGGCAGGAGGGGCGCCTTCACGGATATGCGGTATGGTCACATGCCAACGGTTCCGGCTACGAAGGACAGTGGCAACGTGGCACAAAATCGGGCTACGGAATTTACACATGGCCAGATGGTATTTCCTTTCTGGGAGAATACCAGAATGATCGCCGCGGCAACGGCAGAACCATGAAGGCCGACGGAACACCACAAAAGAGCGTTATAACCACGCTCACTCGCTCGTTGGTATACCAAGCCCAAGACGCCGCCATTCAGGCAAGGAAAGCCTCCACTCGTGCGCGCGTCGAGAATCTCCACCCCACTAAAACCACATCAGCCCGCCCTTCCCCAAAAACCGCTCCAGCTCCCGTAGCAGATCCCAGCAACAAGTGACAAGGGTCCGTGTTCGGAAATTGCCCGTCTATATTTGTGCCATGTGACATCTCTAAACATGCAAAGACCGCGTGATCTGTCATCCCGAGCTTGCCGAGAGATCTCAAGCCCCCAGTAATGCTTGAGATTCCTCGGCAAGCTCAGAATAACAACAGCTTCTTTTGTAGGGTCTGTGTTCAGAGCCTGTCAATGCCATATGGCAATATCTAGGGAGTGTTCTAGGGTCGGCACGAGCTCAGATGTCGAGGGTGGCTGCCTTAGATTTTGGAAGGATGAAAATAACGATTACGGCAACGATAGCGGTGGACGATTGAGAGGGTTATCGTCGTAATCCGTAATCGTCACCGTAATCGTCAACCCGCTCCTCCGCTCGACCTACGAAGAGGTCTCAATGCTGATGCCTTCAATTTGCTCTTTCAGAAGCTGCAAATCGTGATGAAAGCGGTCTTGATGCTCGCAGACAAAGTCCCGAAACTGATCCTGATAGTACTGAACTCCATGCAAGAGGTTTTCGCGAAACTCGGCATAATAGGAGAGTTTTCGTGATCGCAGACCTACCGAAATACGCTCCAGTTCTTTGCGTAGATAATCCACATAGAGACCAAGCTCCCGAATAAACATATGCGGGCGATCGCTGTCTCCCAATAGGGATAGACGTCCATAAATATGCCCAATCATTTCTTCCAACGACGCTAATCGAGTGAAGTGGACAATGTTAGTACCCGGGCAAATTGTCGTATAGGCTCTGGAGACAATTCCGTGCTTCAACAGGGCACCACCACCAAGATCATTACAGATGCAGGCTTTTGCTAGCACATCGTCCCGAAGCATGGCTTTAGCGGACTCCCCAAGATCCTCTGCATCAATGGCAGCAAGCTTGAGCGCCTGATAATCACGGGAAGCGCGACACCGTGGCACACCCGGAAACTCTTCATCAAGCCTAAGGTAGCCTTTAGGACAACCGCTGCCAGGGGTCTGTGCGGCAATCCGCTCGCGTCGAGCGTCCTCACTTGAGGATGTATCCAGTATCCAAAATGGGACCCCCATAGGCGATCCCTCACTCAGATAGATGTCATCGTCTGTCGCTGCCTGTAGTTTCTCAAGATGTTCATCGTCAACATTGGTAACTTCCGGCACAAGCAGGAAGGGGGTTGCCCACCCCGTTCGATCCATCCCGTAGTACTGTAACATCGCATCATGTTCCGCCGAGGTCCCAATGCCACCCTGAACCGTAAACAACATTTCACGAGCACTGTCCAATGGCTTAAGTGAATGTGCAACAAGGCCTTTGTTGTAGTCCTTATGCAAACGTGCACTCAACTCAACGCAGTTGCTTCTGAACTCCTCTAGAATAGGTCCCATCAAGGTGCCGTGGGTGGCAAAGGCATGCCCCCCGCAGTTAAGGCCTGACTCTACGCGGAACTCAGAAACCCAGATACCGCGCCGCGCCAGAAAACGCCCCTGAATGAGTGCGGAGCGATAGTCACTGACCTTTAGGGTGACCGTCTTCTTGGAAACCCCTTCCGCATTCGGAAGAAAATCAGGAAACTCAGCTAAATAGCTATAGAGTTTAGAATTCAACCCTGCTGAGAATATAATGGAGGACGACACCTTGCTACGCGCATATCCACGCAAAGCCGAGATTGCATCGCTAAACTCGTGGGGAACCTTAACCCCATCGCAAAGCGGAACGCGATCCAGTTTTGTCATAATGTTGACGTCTATGCCGCCCGGAACAGCCAATGTGCGAAGTTCAGCTTGAAGCGCTTTCTTGCAATCAACATCCTCACACGCAAGCATGGTCTGATATTGCTCCTTCAGAGCCCCCTCAGGCAACAAGTCATAATAGCGCGTAATCTCACTGCCCGGCTCAAAAGGGCTGCTCTGCAACGCTGCAACCTGATCGGAAACAACATCATGAAGCAGATCCAGATACGCCGTAATACGCCTTGCACGTGCGTCCTCATCCTTGATGCTGACGGGGGCGAATGGACGGCCCAAACGTTTACAGTGAAAACGCCGCATCTGCTCAATCAAAATGTCATCAACAAGGGAAATGACAGACGAAATACCATACCGCGCAACATGCAGGGCGGAATCTATCGTAAAACCTGTTCCCATTACGGGAATATGAAACGCATGAGCGCTTCGAGTAGAAGCCGTCATAAAGGAAGCCTTCTCATTCGAAATTTAGTGTCTATATGCACAAGCCTCATCATCACGGATAAGCACCTCGGACGCAAGCGGAAAAGCAAGAATGCGGTCTCGTCCGAAACATCTGCGATTCGTTTCAAAGTGGCTTTGTAGGACGTGCTTCCCGGTATTCCGAGAGCGCGTGGCTCTCTGGCAACGCACCACGGGCTCCCGAATACGGGAAGCCCGTCCTACACGCGACAACTTGCACGTCGCATAGCACTACAATGCGTAGCAACACACCGCATCGCAAATGAGCGGCCATGGAAATCAGAACTGATTATCACTGAAAGAATACCATTGTATTGGGTGGAATAGCAGTTTCGCTAATCTGGTTACCCGCTACAATGCGTCGATCGTCAAGCCGGTAGAACGTCGATTCAAGATTCCACTTCTGTCCGCAGATATCAAATGGGCTTCGTTTGGCTGTTGCATAACCTCCATGCACATAGCCAACCAGCATGCGCGTTCCCGCCGGCAACGCTGAAACTGTCGCTTTGCTCAGTTCATTGCCCTGCCTTACACGACCATCATTCAGCAGATAAATTGTCGATGATGCATGCACTTCATCTCCGGCAATGTCAGCCGCACCGGTTCCATCTTTTCCGATAACGAGCAATCCTTCCGCTTCATTCTCACTCTGCGTATTCGACAAGATCACTCGCGTTCCAGCGGGGATCGCCTTCCAATTCGTGATCGTATCCCCTCTCAATTGTTTGCCATCCGGAAAGACATAGACCGTCTCCGGGCTTCGGTACTTGTCGCGCGCAATATCCCACGCCGAACGCGCACGGGAGATAACCAAAGCAGAATCCCCTTCAAAACGGGTTGCTGCCTGAAGCTGCTCCCGGGCACTTCCATAAAGCACTTTTGCAAGGTAAGGATCAGCATTTACCAGTCGCCCCGCTTTCACGTCGGGATCAAATAGCGGTTGTTTATCCAATCCAAGTCGTGTCCGCACAGAGCGTTTTGCGAACAACATGCCACACCGCTTGCGGCCCCGATGCGAATGCTTATGCCAGCGGTTAGGCGCGCCATAGGCAACCATAGAGTGCGTTAATACCCGTTCATCTGGAACCTGATAGATCTGCTGGAGTTCAGCAATCAACTCACGCAAGGCCGTATACTGCGCGGAAGTCAAATCGCGGTTGTGATAACCAACCGCCTCAATGCCTAACGAAGACTCATCCAGGTTTGTCTTCCCCGCCCACATGCTTCGCCCGGCATGCCTGGCAATTCGCCGCCTGTTAATGATCCGATACATCTGTCCATCAGGACCCACAAGATAGTGAGCTTCTCCATAGCGTTTGAGTTTATTAAGCGACCCCTTTGTAGGACCTTCGGTCGTGTGCAGCACGATAAGATCCGTACGCTTTCGAATCGCACGATCACAGTTCAAAGGACTATAACAATCTGTGAATTGAAGCCCAAAAGCCTCACATGCACACACCCAAACCAAGCCCACTACTATCCACGCCGTCTTCGTGACACCCTCCCCGCCGAATGGCAGCCGTTATGCACCCACAACCAGATTCTCTGCCGTCATCTCAACCGGAATATCCAACCCCAACAAGGCTAGAACGGTTGGGGCAATATCAGAGAGCTTACCCCGCGGCACAAGCGCCTTGCCGCTTGTATCACGTGCAACATAGATGAGTTCAACAGGGTTCAACGAGTGACTCGTCTTCACCATCCCCGTCTCAGTATCCAACATTTGCTCTGCATTTCCATGATCCGCAGTTACCAGAACATACGCATCCAATTCCAGACAGCGCTCAACGAGCCGCCCCACACATTCATCAACAATTTCGATGGCACGACGGGCCGCATCGAAATTTCCGGTGTGCCCCACCATGTCGCCATTTGCATAGTTGACAGCTACAAACGCATAAGGATTATTCTCAAGTCGCTTCAGAAGGGCATCTGTCACGTTATAGGCTTCCATCTCAGGATGGCTGGCAAACAACGCCGGATCAAAGCGGCTAGGAACGTCAATCTGATCCTCCCCCTCAGACGGTGTCGTGGATTTGCCATTGAAGAAACTGGTCACATGACGAAACTTCTGCGTTTCCGCAATCCGAAGCTGCCGCAGGCCCGCCTTAGAGATGACTTCGCCCAACAGATTATCCATAGCGCCCCCGCCCCCCATTGCACCCATCAGATACTGCGTGAACTCATCGTAGTAGCGCGTAAGCCCCAAGTAGGTGATTTTGGGTTTCACCTTAAGCGTCCCCAAGTACTCCGGATCCACAAAGGCCAACGTCAGTTGGATAGCCCGATCCTGGCGGTAATTGGTATGCAGGACACAATCGCCATCACGCACACCATCGAATCCCCCAATACAGCATGGCGGGATATATTCATCAACCATTTCGGTTCCATCAGGTGTCATGTCATTAGCATAAGAGGCATCGACCGCAGCCTCCGCACTCACCTCTGACCGTCCCTCACCCGCAACGATGCAATGATATGCCGTATCCGTCAGATCCCAGTTCTGCGAACGATCCATGGAATAGTAGCGCCCCATGACAGTGCCAATCCGACAATTTCCCACTTCAGCAATCACGCAATTGAGTTTTGCGATATACTCCAACGTGCTGCGGGGAGGCGTATCACGACCATCCAGGAAGGGGTGAATCACGATCTCCCCATCGGGATATTCATCGCGGGCCCGATGCATAATCTTGAAAAGATGTTCCTGATGCGCGTGAACCCCCTCATCCTGTAGCAACCCCAGAAGATGAAGGCGGCTACCATTTTCTTTCCAATTTAAAACAAGATCGCGCCACGTATCCGCTTCAAACAGCTCGCCAGTACTTAACCCATCGTCAATACGCTTCAACTCCTGTTCAACGATACGCCCCGCACCCATATTCAGATGCCCTACCTCACTTGAGCCCTGATATCCATCCGGCAGACCAACCGGTTCTCCAGAACAATCCAGCGTGGTCCAGGGATAGACCGATTTATAGCCGGAACAATTCGGTGTATTGGCTGCCATAACCGCATTTCCCGCTTCAACATCACTCAGCCCCCAACCATCACGTATAATCAATACTACAGGACGCATTATCTTATCCTTTCACGTCAGAGTGGCTTCACGTTCGGCATCCGACAATAAAATCATATTCCGCTTCGTTCTCAATCCATACATTCAATCGCATGCCCCGCTTCTGAGCAAGCACTTTAAGCCAAGGAAGAAATCATAAATCAGGGACGGCGAAGGGTGAGAGCTGAACTGAGAACCTGAAGAACCCACCTCCACCCCCTCCCAGCTTCTGTCGTATGGCATTAAAAGGTCGTCAACACGGACCAACCAAAAGCGGATGTTGTCATTCCGAGCTTGCCGAGGAATCTCAAGCATTACTGCGGGCCTGAGATCCCTCGACAAGCTCGAGATGACAGGGCACTGTGCTCGGGAATGTCCAATATCCACAATGCCCCCGGAAAGAGCAGTTGACCAAGCAAACAAAGGTAGTGATTAAGGTAAAGACGAGGGACGCAAAGCACTTTCATTAATCTTTTTATGACCGACAGGCTGCTAGGATCTTTACAAATCCGTGGCCCATGCGTACCTTATCCGCATGCGAAAGCCCTCTGACAAGATACAGACCCGCGCCGAAATGGTGACGGCACGAGACGCCCTGCGCAGCAACGGAAAGTCGCTCGTCTTTACCAATGGTTGCTTTGACATCCTCCACGTAGGGCACGTTGACTATCTCACGTTCTCTCGCGCGCAGGGAGATGCCCTCTTGGTGGGGGTGAATTCTGATGCCTCTGTCAAACGCAACAAGGGAGAGGGGCGTCCCATCAACAGCGAACAAGACCGAGCCACCGTCCTCTCTGCTCTTGAGTCCGTTGATTATGTCGTTATATTTAACGAAGACGAACCCGCCGAAATGATTGCCGAAATCATCCCCGATGTTCTCGTCAAAGGGGCAGACTGGGCACACTACGTCAGCGGCCGCGAGACTGTGGAGTCCCATGGCGGCAAAGTTGTGCTAGCCCAAATGGTGGAAGGTCGATCAACCACAAGCACCATTGACAAAATTCTATCAACGGAAAGCTAATTCATTCTGCCGTACAGGTGGGGTTAACAGCATCATGAAAATACAAAAACGGGGAACTCGGTGGACGCGAACGGGCAACAAAATGAAAGACATCTCATGAACAAACCCATCGCCGACTCATCCCACCCGTCTTTCATCGTCACGGGGGGCGCAGGCCTCATTGGATGTAATCTGGTGGCCGCCCTGAATGCGCGCGGATACAAAAACATCCTCATTGCCGACCACCTGAATCATCCCGAAAAACAAAATAATCTTGATGCCGTTGAATATACCGAATTTCTAAACAAAGATGCCTTTCGAAAGCGCTTTCTCTCTGGTGCGCAAGCCCCCGTCACCACCGTTTTTCATCTCGGGGCCTGTAGCTCCACGACCGAGACAAACGCCGAATACCTCAACGACAACAATCTCCTCTACACACAGCAACTGTGCGAATGGAGTCTCAAAAATGGGGCACGCTTCATCTACGCCTCCAGCGCTGCAACATACGGCGACGGCGCTCTTGGCTACTGCGATGACGACGTCATGACACCACAGCTCAAGCCTCTCAATCTCTATGGACAGTCCAAGCAGGACTTCGACCTATGGGCCCTGAACAAAGGGCTGCTATCGCAAATCGTGGGACTCAAGTACTTCAATGTTTTCGGGCCTCACGAAAACCATAAAGGCGACATGCGCTCAGTCATCAACAAGGCCTACCAACAAATTCTCGATACGGGAAAACTGCAGCTTTTCAAATCTCACCGGGAAGACTACGAAGACGGAAAACAAGAGCGCGATTTTGTCTATGTCAGAGATGCTGTGGCAACCACACTTTACTTCCATGACCACCCTGAGGGTTCCGGACTTTTTAACTGCGGAACCGGAACGGCCAAAACGTGGCTGGATCTGGCACACGCGATTTTCGCGGCCATGGAGCGCAGCCCCGACATCACGTTCATAGATATGCCCGAAAACCTAAGCGATAAATACCAATATCACACCTTGGCCGACGTCAAAAAACTCCACGCAACAGGCTGCACCACCCCCTTTACGTCGATCGAAGATGCCGTGCGCGACTACGTTCAGAACTACCTGATGTAGCCCCAGATTGCATCTGGCATTCCGGCCTAATGTAGACCCAGACTGCGTCTGGCATTCCGGGCCTCTGGCCCGGCCCACCCGCAGGGCGGGCATACGTCATGCAATGACGCACTACAACATCAAATCATCCAGATTGGCAAATGGATTTGCCACAGGTGGCGCAGCCTCACCAACCGTAACCGGTTTTGAGGAGCGAGCGTTATGCGAGTGGGTTTCATGCTCATTATCATGACAGTACAAACACAACAGCATCCAATTGCTGCCATCGTTCGGGTTGTTTCTGAAATCGTGGTCAATGTGATGCACCGTCAATTCACGCAAACGCTTTCCTGAAAACTCACGCCCACAGCACGCGCAGACATGAGGAAGCAGCTTCAACGCTCGATCGCGGTAGCCCGCAGCACGAATCTTACGATCACGCGCGAGTTCTGCACTAAGTCGCTGCCGCTTCTCCACTTCCGTTTCCCGCTTCTGCATCATCCCAAACTCCTTATCCTGTCACGCCCTGAATTACGCCAGTCGCTTCAGAAGCCACGCCATATTCTGACCAAGGGCAACCATGGTTTTCATTCCCTCGGCATCCTCTTCAACCTCTCCAACCTTGCCGCCATAGCCCAAATTCCAATAACTTGACCCCGGCACAATCATCTCACCAATCAGAAAAAAGTGATTCATGGAGTCGAAAGCATGAATTCCTCCCGCACGCCGCACCGCCACCACAGACGCGCCAACCTTACGCCGTAAGAAATGGCCATTTGAGCGCGACACAAAACCCGCACGGTCAATGAGGGCCTTGAGCTCAGGCGTAATATCGGCAAAATAAGTCGGCGACCCCAACAGAATACCATCCGCTTCACGCATCTTGGCAATACAGTCATTGATCATATCACTCTCAATCACACAACGCCCGTTGGGTTCCTTCCTACAGCGGTAACATGCCGTACAGCCGTGTATTGGCTTCCCGCCCACCTGCACCACTTCGGTTTCAACCCCTTCAGCCTCAAGCTCCGCCAACACCATCCGAATCAACCGGACCGTATTTCCTTCTGCATGTGGACTGCCATTAAACGCAACAACTTTCATGATCTGATCCCTCCATATTCACAGGTTCCATCAAAACTTTTTCTCTGTTTTATCTCTAACCGTCTTTTCTTAAAAGGGTTATCGGTCTAGCTGACGTCTCCCCCATTTCCCTGCCATTTCGACGGATGTTTCTCCGCCCCCCACCAGCTTGCCTGGTGGGAACGAAAGCTTTGCAGCCAACCACCGCGCCTTCCCCCTCTATAATTTGTGCTTCGCTACCATCTCCAAGAATGTATTCCACGTCAATATTAACCCACGGTTTGCTTTTTGCTTGCTGTTAGGAGGCACCAAGCCTATCAAAAGCATGACTAGATCTCCCTATGATTGAACTAGCAACATCAGGAAACTTGCTCTATGCCATCATTCTTTAGTCCCAAAGGTCGCCTGAACGTCTCACGCCCCTTAGCCATCACCATGAACACCCTGAATGCGCTGGCCCCCACACTACTGGTGGTTGCGCTTGTCTTGAGCCTCTCGGCACGATTGGGAAATCACCCCTTTGAGGTCCACAGACTCTTGGTTCAGTATGCCGCAATACTAGTCGTCGCCTCGCTGATTATCCGTATTTCATGGGGCATTTTCATTCACAGGATCAAAAAGCAAAAGACGGAAACGCTCTCTGACTGAGGTCATGTGAAACACCGGGGCCAATGTTTGGCGCCCTCTTTGCACAACCGCATCAGGACGCCACGGTCCACCGGGTCGCGAAGATCAAGTTGACTGCAAGGTGGACGCCGGCCTCCGGACGGCGTTGAGCAAGTGAGAGAGCCTGACAAGTGCCAGAAAAGACCAAAGGTCGAGGCTGCTAGTCACCTTCTCTGAGGAGGACCTCAACGCATTACTCGCCGATCCCGGGAGCAAGAGCGGATAGCGGGCACTCGGCCCGCAGAACATAAGCCCGGCCTCATTAGGCGGAACATTCTGCTTCGCCTATCTTGCCACAGAACCGCAGTCCGGCAATACAGACGTCATCCTCGAAGCTGTCACGGCCAGAGAACGTCGAGGCATCTCGAACCAACGTACGAAAGACAGATGTTAGCGACCCCTCTTGATTTGATAGAAGCGAAGCGATTAAGCGATCGGTGCCATACTCCTCATCCCCTTCGTTTGCAGTCTCTATCAACCCATCCGTGTAGATGAACACAACGTCGTTTGGCATCAATTCAATCTCGCGCGTGACATACTCAGTTTCCGGGAAAAGGGAGATCGCGGGCTGAACGCAGCTCCCGGGAACAGGCAGTAGCCCCGCACCAGAAGCAGCATTCAGATGAATGGGGGCCGGATGCCCAGCACAGGCATATTGCAAAACACCTGTACGAACATCAAAGACAATACAGCATGCGCTCAGAAATACAAAATCATCCCCCTGGCGTAACAGCGGATATATCTGCGCGTTTATCCTCGTGAGTAGCGACCCGGCATCTTGATCCACCCGGAGTAACCCCTCACTCAGCGCCCGCATCATCCCCACCACGAGAGCGGACCGAACCCCATGCCCCATCACATCGCAAACCAGAATAGCAGTCTTGCTTTCTGACAGTTTCCGAATCGTGCAAGAATCTCCGCCAATCTGCCCGCCAGACTTGTAGAAATGGCCAAACTCCACTGCCCGTGCATCACCTGCCTTCGCAAATCGGGGGTACGCATCAGGCAAGAACGCTTTCTGAAAGCGTTCCGCCATGGCGATATCTTCCTGAATCTGGCTATTCAGGGCTTCCAGTTCCTTCGCATTCTCAGCAAGCTTATGCTCCGATTCCTTATGGGCCGTAATGTCGCGAGAGACACCAAAGGTTCCAATCACTTCACCGTTGGAATCCAACAGGGGCATCTTACTTGTGGATACCCAAGTTACATGTCCGTCCGGCCAGACTTCCTTCTCTTCAAGTCCCTGAATGGGCTCGCACCTTCGAATCACCTCTTGCTCAGCCTCAAATGCAGGGCGAGCATGCTCATCCTTGAAAAGGTCAAAATCAGTCTTGCCTATGAGCTCCTCCGGACAAGAAACGCCGACCCAACGGGCAAACGCACCGTTCACCAAGATGATGCGGGATTCCAGATCTTTGAAGTAGATGTTGTCTGAACTGTGGTTCAATAGGTTATCTAAAAGCGCCTTCGTAGCGTATTTCTGATCCATGATCCAATCTCCCTTCACTTGGTGCGACGACAATGCAAAACGGGGTAAAATAAGATGCGGGGCAAGATGAAGACACACAAAACGCCAAGTCCCGTGTTGACGCCTACCTTTATCTCCTCAAGTACGCCCCAGTCTATACCCCGTAAGCCAAACACATATCCGGCAAAAAGCAGTCCCAGCACAAGCCACCCATTCAGAATGCCTTTGATATGGCGTCCCGCCCAGCCACCAATAACACGAGGCACATTGAAGAAAAGATCAAAGACCATGTGTTCAACCAATGCTCCCTTCTCGCCAAACACCGGAATAATATGAACCGCCGAGGCTGCCCAACGTCCCGCCATGAACTGTGAGAACTCAGGATATGCGGTCACCATCTGCAAAGGAAATGCGAGATACCCAATGTACTTTACGAAAGATAGCGGAGCCGCCACCATATAGTCCTTAAAATTGCGGTCACGAATCATCAGGTAGACAACGTAAATGCCCCGGCAAATGGAGCCGGGGGAAATAGGTGTGATCTGAAAAAAGGCAAGAATTCCTAAAAATGCACCACTCGTACTCTTCCAATCGCCCGTTGCCGCATACACCTTCACGGCAACAACACTCCCTACAATAACAGAGACAATCTGTGTCACTGGCAGCGTTGCTAAATGCACGCCAACGCTTTTAAGGTACTGCGCTATAAAGGGGTCATTTACCTGCGCCAAAATCGCATCGCGCTCATCCTCGTGAAGCATCCCCTCGCGATAGCCATCCTCAACCTGATCACGCAACCACTGTTCCCGAAATGCCGCATCGCGAAAGAAACGGCGCATGTAGAGAATGCCATCTCGCAGCCTGTAGTAAATACGCCATGGTTCGCAAAGCGCGCGGTGCAATACCGGAAAAGGAAGCAACCGCACGGTCAACCGTTCCAACCAGAACAAGGGAACATGATCAGCAAGCAGCTGGGCATGCGCCTCCCCCACCCGACCGGAACGATGCCAATCAATAGCAGCGGCAGCAGCACTGGCTTTGCCAGACGTCCGAAGATAGCGTGCACTGGAAAACAACCCAAAAACATGCCCGCGAAAATCACGATTTCCCCACATCCGTCGCACGAACTTTCCAAGCAGCGGGATGCAACCCAGCAGATAGAACAGAACAAAGCGAGAACCTCCCTGCTCCAGTTTTCCAGCCATGGTGCGATCCACAAGGCTGTTTGACCAATACCCTGCAACCAATCCACGGCAAACATCACGGCGAAGTTCGGAATCCACCAAAAGGCGAAAACCTTGATGCGTCAGATCCGGCATAGAGCGACGATACTCAGAGTCGTAACGCTCAAGCGCATCAACTAAATCGCCAGCCCCTTCAAACACATCGGGCCGGGCAGCCATATACGCACGCAGTTTTGCAAAGTCACACCGATCAAACTGCGCCAGCGATCCACGCCTCAGACCCGCAAATATAAGTCCAAAATCTGCAGGGCTCATCGGAAGAAACGGAATCAAGGCAAGACCGGCTCTGAAGTCAACCGCACAAAGACCCGCTGTAGGATCCCCATCACCAGAAGCCCGCTTCAAAGCATTAGGTTGACTCTTCAGCGTTGTCCACTCGTACTGACGCGCCAGCTCCGGCGCGCCCATTTCGTGAAGCATATCAACCAGATTCACCATGAATTGGTGTTTGGAAATGAACTCCGGGCTGTCAGTCTCACGCGGATCAATCGTCCGCCAACAAAATCGCTTCCGCAGATGGGTATCGGCCTCCAGTCGCCAGGTCCGCCCCTCTACCCATTCGCGGACCTCGCCATACGCGCGAAAGTTGTCATCGTAAAAAGAGGCATAGGTGTCTGCAATGGCATCCGCATCACCAAAAACATCTTTTGCAGCAACCCGTAGTAACTTTGGCCACAGTAAGCCGGATCGACATGCAGACTTCAACACCTGCGCACTGAACGGAGCCTGGAATGCGAGTTTGTAGACAAAATCACGAAACCCTGCCGAAAACCGACTGGGGGGAATCATAATCTTCACAGCATAGAGACCACCCGTTTTGAGACCCGAATGAACAGAGGGATCATCAAAGACAACGGACTCCAATCGACAGCGATACACCTGGCCCGCAAACCCACCTCCCACAAACTTTTCGATGTGAAATTGAGCCGTCCCATCTGTTTCGGGCCAGGCTGTGGTAATTTGAAGGTCAAGGGAGTCACCATCTTCATAGCGACGCAACCGATACGAAATTCGAAGATCAAGCTCTCGAATGCGCGTAATCAAGCGTGAACACAGATCTCTAGAGTATACCACTTTGCCCATCGCCCTATTCCGTTTCACGCACCGGACGTCGGCGCGCCTTCCGTTCCGACTGCTGATGCTTCTCGTCCAACATTCGATTTTTTTGACGACGCGAGCGACGGCGTTTCTGTCTGCGGATCTTCTCCGCCGCCTGCCGCCTGCGACTCGCCGCACCTAACTTGCGCTCTTCCAGCCGATCGCAAAGTTCTTTTCGAGCATAGTAGCGATTCAATTCGCGCGACCGCGAGCACTGACACTTGATTTCGATACTGGACGGTTCGTGTTTCAAGTATACACAGGAGGCCGTCTTATTGACCTTTTGCCCACCTTTTCCCGACCCCAGAATAAACTTCTCGGTTAGATCCGCGTCTCTCACATCCATGCGTTCCATGAATTTTAAGAGCTGATCACGCTTGGTCTGGCTGATGTATGCATCGGACATGGGAATTTCTGCTTCTCTTAAACTAAAGGGCCTGATAATTTAGCGACCCGTATAACACAGTATTCCAACAAGAGGGAGTTCAAAAGATGACAAAGCAGACCGTGGCATTCCTCGGCCCCCTCGGAACCTATTCCCATCTCGTAGCGCGTAAGCGTTTCGGAACCAAGGCAAATCTTATGCCTTTGCTGGGAATCATGGACGTTTGTGCCTTTGTTTCCCGAACTCCAGGTGCAAAAGGGATCGTACCAATCGAAAACTCCTCCGGGGGTACGATCCACGAAACCGTGGACATTCTTCTCAACAACTGCCCACGCATCCACATCGCGGAAGAGTTGTCCCTACACGTAAAACTGGCACTTCTGGGGCATAAAACCTATCCCATCAAACGACTGCATTCACACTTCGTCCCTTTGGAACACTGTGCCCCCTGGATCAAGAAGAACTTGGGGCGAGTCGAAAAAAAGGAAGAAAGCAGTACAGCCATTGCCGCGGCACACGTTTCAGTGGATCCCTACGCAGCCGCCCTGGCAGGTCGTCACCTTGCAAAACAGTTCGGGTTGGATATTCTGGAGTTCCCGGTTGAATCCAACACGCCCAACATCACAACCTTTGTTGTCATCTCACATAAACGAACTGAACAACCGCGCCACGACAAAATCACCCTGGCCATAAGGCTCCCAAATGGACCGGGAAGCCTTCACAGCCTACTGGGCGCCTTTGAAAAGGAAAACGTCAACCTCTCGCGGCTCGTATCCCGCCCCATTCGCGGCGTGCACAAAGAGTATGCATTTCTCTTAGACTTGGACGGTGACATCGAAAGCCCTACAGTCAAACGAGCCCTTCGAGCCGCACGCAAGCAATCCACAGCCCTACGGGTTTGCGGCGCTTTCCCTTGTCACACGCCCTATCGGTCGTAGTCCTACAGGGGGAGGCGTCATCATCAACATAACATTCAACGAAGCATTCGCACGGCATGTTCCGAAAGCGAATACCATTCCCCTAACCTTTAGCTATCCTAGAACGACTCTCACTACCGTAATGTGCACCGTACCCTAACACGAACTCCACGCTCTCAAAAAGCTGTGAATAATAACACCTAACTCGGCGTCTCCTATACAGCGAGGCAGCATGAAGCCGCATCACACAACAAGGAGAAATGTCATGAACAAAACAGTCATAATCTCACTGGTCACCATCGTCAGCCTCTGCTCTGCAAGCCACGTCACGATCGCTGGCGATAGACACGAGTATAGCCAACAGCATCATTCAACTCAGGTTTATTCTACGATAAGGCCCTTATATGAAAATGTTTACACCGCCTATGAGGAGCTAGAAAACTATGGGACCTGGCATGACACACGTCACTTCGGATTGGCCTGGCATCCCACAGTCGAGCTGACCAAGCGCTCTTGGCATCCCTATCGTGACGATGGATCATGGACCTTTTCAAACGGTTCGCGGGAATGGATGTCCCACTATAGCTGGGGATACATTGTATTCAATACGGCGGACGGCAGCTGGCGCAACGTTGCCGGCAGTTGGTACTGGGTGCCCGAACGCGACTGGAGGGGCTTCCGTCAGGCAATTGTGAAGGTTCCAACGCAGCCAATCCGCCACCACGAACCCGATCAGGACAAGCGTCTCCTCAAAGCCATGCGTAAAGAATATATTAAAGCAACGCGGTCGTCGGATTACGACTATGATCGTCACACCAGCACTTATCAAACCTACAGCCCAAAGGAGAAAGAATTGCCATATAGAGAGACGAAGCCATTACACTACGATCCGGCCTATTCAAAGCACCTCCCCGGGCGGAAGGAAGAAACCTCACATTCAAAGCACTTCCTCGGGCGAAAGGAAGAACCCTCACAACCAAAGCTCCCGCCGCTACACCAGAAAGATTATAGAGACGCCCCTAACGACGACGGCAAACACGGCGACAAACACGGCGAGCCAACACACGAAAAATGGTAGATCCACACTCAACACGCCATCCTACGCATTCGGTTCCATCCGCACTAAAATCCACGGCCCAGATCACAGCGCAGAAAGCAACCCTCAGGGCTTGACTTAGCGCTAAGCCGTGAGATAACATTGAAAGAGCTAATACTGTAAACCATTGGGAGGAACGTGATGAAATTACGTGGATTTGGGCTGGTCATTGTTTTGTTTGTAGTCACCGCAATTGGAGCCAACGCATTCGCCAGCTTTGAACCGCTATTCCAAGTCATCAAGGTCACTGGGGAATGCTCTCTTAAGATTCCAAAAGGAAATGACTTTGTTCCCGCCGAGGAATCCAAAGCGTATCCCTACGGAACAAAGGTTCGAACCGGCATGCGTTCCAGCCTTGTCATTGTATTTTCCGAAGGCAATGTCTGCCGGGTTCTTGCCAATGCCGACCTCACCATGAGCGAGAGCACAACAAACAAAAAACTTAAGATTATCCGCCTCAACGAAGGTGAAGTGGAAGTGGAACTTCTTGAGGACTTCCATAGCGATGGCAATGCCCTCAACGTCGAGACAGCCACAGCTATCTGCGGCGCGATTGGGTGTAAGTTCCGCGTCGCATCCAAAACAGAAGAGCAACTGCGTATCATTATCATTCGTTGCATTGAAGGCATGATTCGCGTGAATGGCGAGAATTTTTCGGCCGCAGAACTTGATGAAGGTGACTGGCTCTCACTGCTCACACCTCCTGACCTTTCTTTCCTTCGCCTCAAGACCATGCAGGGCGAGTTCGAGATCACGATTAAAGACGAGAACCTAGGGGACAGAAATCTACCCACAGAAGAAGGTACTGTACTTAAGATCTGGCAGCGGAGGATTCCCGGTACCGGACAACGTGTTGTTGTAGCCGAACTGACCGGCCCCGATGGAAAACTAATCGCAACCGTTACTGCAACTTTCAAAGCCGACAGCACCACAACCTTGCCCGTGCAAGACAAACCGGGTGATGAAGTCGGGGAGCGCCCACAAGGCTCGAATATTCGCCCCGGAAACCCGCAGCCCATCATACTCTTTGACGGCTACGACCCCGATCCCGATCCTGGAGACGATGCACCCGCACAAGGTACTGACAGCGATCTGACACCACTTTCTGACACCCCCGCAACAACAAGTGGTGACAGAGATCCGACCCCATCAGGCAGGCGCTAAAAGGGGGGGGGGAGCGTTTAAAAATCAGAACCATTTGATGCATCTCGGGCTTGCCCGAGGTGCATCTTTATTTATGAAGCCGCGTGGACAGAGATAAAAGCCACTGACCACGACAGAATGGCATCCGGGACGATACGAAGACAGAGGAACCGCACCATGATGATTTCAAAGTTCAACAAGCTCATTCACAACAAACTTATATGGGCTGCATTCGCCATAATCATTAGTCTTGCTATGGTGGGTCTCTTTGCCCCTAGCAGCAACGGCGGTCGTGCACCTCAGAAAGCCAATAGCATCGGAGAGCTATTTGGAGAATCCGTAACGCGAGATGCCTTCAACCGCGCCCGTATCTTCAACCAGTCCTTTCAGCCGCAAAAAGGCAGCACTCTGGAAGAAAAAGAACAAATCCGGGAAGAAACGTGGAAACGTCTGGCAATACTTGCCGTGGCACGTCAACGCGGCATCGTGGTCACAGATCAGGAACTCAGCGAAACCATCCAGCACGATCCCACCTTTGCCACCAATGGAACCTTTGATCGTCGACGCTACAAACAGCTTATTGAAGGGCGCATGCGTATTCGTGTGACAACATTCGAGCAATATCTCCGCGAAGAGTTGATGTTGAGAAAAATTACCACCCAAGTGTCACAGAGCCTATGGGTCTCTCCACATGAACTACAGCGCAGCGTCTCTCAGCTCACCGATCTTTTCTCCATTCAAATCGTCGACCTCCCCTACTCAAACCTTGTTTCGGAAGTAGAGGCTACAAAGGCAGAAGTACGCGACTTCTTTGACACTAACCCCAACATGTTTGAAGTTTCCGAAACACGCAACGTCAAATATACCGAATGGCCAATCTCAAACTCCGTTGTAGAAGCCGATGTTACGGAAGAGAGCATACAGGACTACTACGATTTGCATCTTGGCGACTATGCCGTTGAAGACACAAATACGATGACAACAACCTATACATCGCTTGAAGAGGTAGCCGACAGCATTCGTCAGTCGCTCGCCTGGAAAACAGCTATTGGTGTCGCCAGCGAAGCGGCCATGCAATTCACCGATGACCTCACCGAGATGGAAGATGACAAAAGCATCACCATGGAAAGTGCAGCCATCAAGCACAGCGTTGGCGTACAGACAAGTGCATTCTTCACTGTAGAAGGCGACGTTCCGGGACTTAATGTTGGACAATCGTTCACAGCCGCAGCCTTTCGACTGAAGGAAGCACCACCTGAAGACTCCTACAGCCACGCAATCGTAGCAGATGATGCTATCTACGTAATCGCCGCCAACACATCAAAGCCCGCCTTTATACCAGAGTTTAGCACCGTCAAAGTGATGGCAAAGTCCCTCGCAGATGAACTGGCGAAGGCAGACGCTTTCACCGTAAAGTGCAATGACATTCGCACACAACTTGCTACAGTCTTTAAAGAAAACAAGAGCATTGAAGACGCCGCCAACAAGCAGAACCTCACCTTCAGATCTCCCGCCCCATTCTCCATCTATGAGGCAAGCTATGAAGGCACGCCAGAAGAAATGGAAGAGGACTTCTCCGAAATTGCACCAGCTCTCCTCGGTCTCGATGTCGGCCAGGTGTCCGAACCGGTACCTACAATGACCGGGGCCATCATCATTGCCGTCCGGGAACGGACACCGGGAGACATTGCCATCGCGGAATCCCTGAAACCCGATGTTGCGCGCAGCATTCAGTCCACTCGGTTGCGGGCACACTTCGATACATGGGCCGAAGGTATCTTAGCTGAAGCACGGGGCAATGCCGCTCAAGACGTCACGCTCTCCGATGATGACGACTATCTTGAGTAATCATATCAACCGGATGATGACAGCGACTGCACCCCCCTGCATGAATACCCGAAATGCAGGTGGCGTACCCCTTCCGAGTTACCAATGTATTTCCGCAATGTGGGCACACCGTATCCTGCCCCACCCCGGACCCCGTATTTCCAAGATACACATAGTCCAAATGCTTTAGGGCATGCTCACGCGCCTGTTCAAGTTGTCGAGCGGATGTCGCAGGAACGCTTAGCTTATACTGCGGATAATATGCACTAAGGTGGAGCGGGGTGGAGACACCAAGCGAAGTTGCTATCCATTCAGCGAGTGATAGAATTAACGAATCATCATCATTGAGCCCCGGGATGACCAAATTTGTAATCTCAACGTGACAGCCACATGCAACAGCTTGCATGGCAAAATCCAGCACAGGGCGGACGTGTCCGCGACACTGCTTTGTATAGAAGGCATCATCCATACTCTTGATGTCAATATTCAGCGCATCAATCAACGGGAGCAACTGGGCAGCAGGCAATGCAGACACATACCCATTCGTAACCAATACATTTCTCAGCCCCGACGCTCTCGCCAAAGTGGCACAATCATACACAAATTCATAAGAAACCAGCGGTTCATTGTAGGTGTAGGCAACTCCGATTCCTCCAGAGGCCTTGGCCTGCGAAACAACGTCTGCCGGACTATAGACATGCCCTTTCATGGCACCCTGCTGCGAAAGGGACCAGTTCTGACAGAATGCACACGCAAAGTTGCATCCCCAACTTCCAATACTGAAAATATCCAAACCGGGATAAAAATGGTGGAGTGGCTTTTTTTCAATAGGATCTACATGTGCAGAAGCAATCAATCCATACCCTACCGCAACCAATTCACCATTTTTGACCGCTCTGACGTGGCAACGTCCAACATCGCCCTCCGCCAACTGGCACCCATGTGGACAAAGCCCACATCGTATTTTCCCCTCATCAGTCGTATCCCAAAAAAGCGCTTGTTTCATACCAAAAGCCTACGCCCAAGCCCAATAAGCTTCAAGGGGAGTTTTGGCAGTGCGATTTCATCGTTGAACCGACATAGATCTCATGCTATACCTCACCAACATTTTCTGCCGGGGTGGCGAAATTGGCATACGCACTAGACTCAAAATCTAGCGAGGTTAAACTCATACGGGTTCGAGTCCCGTCCCCGGTACCATCCTAAACCCCTTTATCTAAAGGGGTTTTGTCGTTTCTAGGGCTATTTACCCCATTTCGCCCTACCCGCTTGTGTTCGCTTGTGTGTGGTATTAAATCGACTGTTTCGGGGAGTTAATACCACACTAACCCACACGAAGTTTGAATTCTTGCCTTGAACACTCCCATTCGTAGAAGTAACGTCACCTTGCACATTTTCAACATCAACAAAGAGAGGGCGCTTTGAGCGGCTCCAGACCTAAATCAAAATGCGGTTCGGTAAGTTTTACCACGGTGTGGTGGATCGGGTTCCTGCTTATAGCCGCTCTCTTTGCATTCTTTCTGTTCGGTGGCGGAATCGCCCCCCCTCAATCCGAAGATAAAGGCACGCCGAATCGTGATGAATCACGGACTCACAATTCACAGAGGGGAGCGGCTTTACCCCCGCAACCCACCATTCCTGTGATACATTCACGCCCTGAAAAGAAACCAATCCAAAAACCATCAAACACACGTGACGAAAGAATCAATTGGGATATTCGTCAATCTGCATGGGAACAAGAATACGCACGGCAATTCAAAAACCCACGGATTGGTGCAACGTATAATCTGGAGATGCTCAAAGGGCATACGGTAAAGGGGGGGCTGGTTTCGGTGAATGAGTCCGCCGTTGTGCTGCAACGTGGCAAAGCTCAGGCTACAATCTACCGTGAAGACCTAGCGCCAAGTGCAAGAGTGCAGCTTTACCAACGTGACTATGCAACCCACCACGCGCGCAACCGTCTTCAACAAGAGAAGGAAAGTCTTGCAAACGAGAACGAGAAAGCTCAGCTCCAGAGCATGCAGACACTGGCAGGTGAATACGCCTCAGTGAAGGGCTCTCTCGAAGCCCTCCGGGCGAACACGACAATAAGAGTTCAGCAGGTGATTGGTCAAAATGCTCTTTGCTATGAGGGTGATTCTTCCAACCCTATTTTCGTGTACGGCATTGGCGGGGGGCTTGCGGATGGAGACTCATGGAGAGGCACTCTGTATGGTGTAGGTTTCTACACGTACTTAAATACACGGGGAGCACCAAGCAAAGTAAGGGCGTACACCACTATACCGCCTGCCCGTGTAGCAGCTCTGACAAAGAAACTCGTAGAGATTGAACGCAAGATGAATGATCTCCGCAACAACCCCCAACAATTGTAAAAACATGGCACGCGGTCGGCAAGGTTGCCAAGACTGCGAAGAGCTGGGAGCGGCGGCAATGGGGTTTCGTTTCTCATCGTCTACGGATACAGTCTTGATTTCCCTCTCAATCTACGAATCTTATGATCGTCGGCTCTCGTGGTGGTAGCGGCTCCATGGCCTTCAGCTCTAAGCGCGTTGCCGCTTTCCCCTCTGTGCGGTCTGCAATGAACTCGAAAGCCCAGCGTTGCCCGATCTCTGCCTGCTCATATACCTTGCGACAAAGAAGCTCTATACGGGTCGCTTCCGTTCCGTTTGGGGTCTCTTCCCCGATTGCTGTCAGAATATCGCGCAAGCATCTATCCTTCGGAGGTCTTCCGTTTGGGTTGCCTGATTGGCCTTTCTGCCAGCCCTTGCCAGTACAGCCCCCGCCTTCGTTGTTATCGCGTTGTTTATCAACCGTCATTGCGTGCCTCTTTGTTCGTGGTGATCGGATTGAGATAGAGCAACCGCTGAATGTTGCCGTTGTCTCTGGGGTGACCTTGGGTTATGAGGTTATGCGGGTTATGCACCCCATATCCCACACTCTGAATTGCATGCCTTCTCAGACTCAATGTCATAACCTTCATAACTTCATAACCTATCTATATTGCCCTTTGTTTATAGTGCTATTCATGACGGCTAGGGTTATACAGTCGCAACGCATAACCAAGATGAGCGCATAACCTAAACGGGCGATTTCACGCATAACCCCCACGAAACGCATAACCCAACGCATAACCCTGATTGACATCATGAGAGCCCTCCCATGCTACGGACTAGCGCCCGATATTTGCCGTCTTGCAAGAGTTCCAGAATGCCCCGCTCGGTGAGCTCTTCTAATCCTTCCGCGCGCTGTGTGGCTTTTGTGCCGCGTCCAATACGGCGCGATATCCACGCCTTAGAAACGGGGCCATATTTCCGCACGGCGTCAAATATCCGTTGTAAGAGGCGCTCAAACTTTGCTTCTTGTTCGCCCTCTTGGATCTGTGTCAATAAGTCAATGCCCTGCGCATAGAACCAACGAACCAAGAGCGCCGCCCGTTCCCAGCAATCAGAAGCAAGCTCCACGGTCGGGAGTCCGTCACGGTCGCTTACGGAAAGCACAACGGCAAAGCGCGGGGCATACTCGTTAATCAGTCGCCCCCAATGAGCCCGCATAGGTGCATCGGCTTCGTGGAATTCGTCGTGTAATTCCTGCATATACTTTTCTGGAACCTCCACGACACCGCACTTTTCTTTGTAGCAATTTAGAGCCCGCTCGCTTGCCTTCGCTAAGTCGGCAAAGTCGATCGTGGCGGGGCGGCGGTTGCCTGGCTTCATGGTGGTAATCAAGAAGCGTTGCAGGAATCCAGAATCAAGCGCGGATTGTGTCCCGTAGCGTGCAAGGGTTGCGGGTTGAATGTTCGCCATAATCGACGGGTAACAATATGCCGCTTCTCGTGGTTCGCTTTTTCCGCGCGCGCTTAGGATTGACTTGAACCAACCTCGATTAAAGGCATCAGTCAGGAATGAAGCGGCCTTGCTCTGCCAATGTCTTTCATCAATCCAGTTCTGAAACTCGCTGATTGAAAGCAAGCCGTTCGGAGTGGCCTTCAGACTGTCGGCTATGCCTTCCGCGCTTCCGCATGTTCCCAGCCCCCAGCCTTGCCGCGCCGCGTGTTTGTCGGGGCGGTTGCCAATGTCCTTGCCCGTGCCAGACTCGGCAACAAGCAGCGTGTAAAAGTTGCATGCCTGCCCGCCCGCTGTATTGATACTCACTCGCGCCCGCTCAATTCCTTGCGCGTCCTCGTCGGGGTTCTCGGCTTCTTGTGACAACGCACAACCCGCAACGGCAAGCGCCTTGGGTAGTGTTGCCGATAGTGGTAACTTGGGGCGTGTCACGGCTTCAAACTCACTCACAAGGCATTCAAGCGCCGTCCCTTTGATTGCCGCCCGGATATCGTCGTCCGTTACGCCTTCCCATGGTCTTAGCGGCATCTCGATTTCGGGGGCTTCCTCGTTTCGCGTTGGGATCCACTCGGGGGCGCTCTCTACGATCTCGAAAAGTTGCGCGGCATTTCCCCCGGCGGCTACAAAATCAAACGCATCGCCCTTGTGTGGTAAATCTGGGATCTCCACAACCTTGACGGATTCAGCCTTGCCCGTGAGTGATCGCAAGACCTGCGCGGCGTGCGCTTGGCCCTTTTCGTCATTGTCTGGAATTATGACAACGCGCGCCCCGGTGAGTGTGTCGGCATGGTTTGCTTTCCATTTCAAAGCGCCTCCGGGTGAGCATGTGGCATCCAGCCCTAACGAGACTAAAGCGCCTGCGGCCTTTTCACCTTCGCAAACGTAGACCGTGCGCCCCTCGGTTACCGCTTCCATAATTGCGGATAGCCGATATAGTACGCGCTCGATATCCTTCATTTTCCAGATCCAGCCCCCTTGACCGTCGGGGCTGCGTTGCCTGAAGTCTTTCGGCTCATATCGGCAAACCTGAAAAAGCAGTTGCCCAGCGGCGGCTGTGTAGTCGTAAGTCTCGACTATGCGCCCGGTTTGCCGTTGCTTGTGTTTTGGCTCGGGGTCTACCCTTGCCAGTTCTGCAAGCCTCTGAATCGCCTTGCCACGGTCGCCGCCATTAAGAGCGGCCTCCAACTCGATTGCATCGCCCCCGGCGTTGCAGCCGTGACACTTGAACGCTTGCGCGTTATCGAATAGACCAAAGCTCGGGCTTCTGTCTTCATGTCCGGGAAGCGGGCAGCTAATGTCCCGCCCTTGCCACTCTATACCGTGTTGACGGAGTACGTCGGCGCAAGACACGCGTGCTTTGATTACGTTCGTGTCGTATTTCACTGGACACCCTCACCCGCTTCGGCCCCATAGTTTGCGAGTCGGGTCACTTCATCAAGATCGAAACGCACGCGGCGTGCCGTGATCTTAATCGGGTGAAGTAGCCCCCGCCGGGCGTATCGCTTAATTGACTCCGGGTGAAGTCCCAGAATAGCGGCGGCATCGTGCTTGGTACCGAGTCGGCGGTGAGTTTGCTTTCGACTGCATACCGCAAGAATTGCAGCGGTCTGTTCTTCGGTGGTTTCCGAGTCGGCGCTCAGGATTGCTCGAACTGTTGTCAGTGTCTCTTGTTTCATCAACTGCCCCTTTATGTTTGGTGTTTCATCTACACCCTTGGGCAGTTGTTCAATTATCGCTTTTTGTCTTTTTGCAAGTGTCTGAAATTGTGCATGTTGCGCTTTGGAAAAGTGTTCAATCTCTGTGTGTTGTGTTCCGTGCTTTTCGACTCTTTTTGATCGCATCCGGGCAAGCTCCCCCAGTTTTTCGGATCTTTACCAAACCCTTCAATTCAAGCTCCTTCAATGTTGAGTTGACGGTTCCTACAGACAATTTTAGTTCCTCTCCAATATTGCGCTGACTGTACCCCAGCGCATACAGATTCCAAATGGCAACAGAACGGTAGCTTCCAAACCCCTTAATAATCTGAAGCGCCGCGTCTTTTGCTTCTGCTTCATTCATTCGCTTTACGTCTGAAAGTCTGACTAGTTCCAATGCCGTCGTGTGCCCTTCATCAAGCTGCCTCTGTCGAATCCGCGTGTAATTCTTCCAATCATCAAGTAGCACGGGTTCTCCTGCCTCAATCTTTCTTATGATAGGTATCTCCGAGTCTATACGTTCACCCGATGTGCTCAGACGACTCGCTAAAAACGCAGCATCAATTTCATTCTTTTGACTCATTCCACGCCCCCTTTCAAGAGTTCGGCCTTGATCGTTTTCCACGTTTCCGAGTTCTGTTTTTCGATCAATTCAACGGCCCAATCTGGTATTGGTTCGCGTGTTGGTTTTGCTTTTGCCTTTCCGGTGATGGACGGCAAAGCAGAAACGGCCTTCAGGGCTTCAGATTCGCTTGTGTGGGTGTAATGCCGTGTCATGGCGGGATTACTATGCCCTACGATAGATTCGACCACTGAGAGCGGCGCATTGGCTTCACGGCATAGACTGACAAAGGAATGACGCAAGCTGTGAAAGCCGATTGCAACCACGGCCCGTTTTCCGGTCGGCTCTGTGATAACGTTCCCGCTCTTCGCGTAGCGTTGCGGGGTTCCATCCGTATCACGCTTAATCTGTCGCCCGGTGCCCTTGCGGTGTACGTCAATCCCACAATTCAGGAAGTGCCGTTGCAAGTTTGCCGTCAGGGTGTCCCGGCGGTTATTGTAAAGCTCTGCCATATTCGGCAAGACATACTCCCCGGCGGCGCTCTTCTTCGCATTGGATAGTAAAGCGGCAAGATCCACAAACAGCGGGATCGTGACGGCGTTTCCATCATGTCGGGCAGTCTTGTTCGGGACACGTACAATGCGCCCCCGCTTCAGGTCGACTTCATCCCATAGCAAGGTGCAACAATCGCCCCGGCGCAATCCGGTATAGGTGCCAAGCGCCAATAGTAAACGAAGCTCTCCGGTCGTGCCGTCTAACAGCTTACGGAGTTGCTCTGTCGTAAGTTCGTGCCGTGTGTTAGTGCCCTGCCCCCGGCGGCGTCCTGCAAACGGGTTGCTTGTGATCTTGGCTTGAACGGAGAGGACACACAGAATGCGGGCTAACGTGTCAACATGCTTGTTGCGGGTGTTGGCAGATATGGCGGCGGCGTCCAGTCGTGAAATATACTCGTTTGCAATGTCCGCTCCAATATTCCCAAGCGCCGGGTGATCGGGGTGCTTTGCGTTCATCCATTTTGCGAAGCGTTGCCACTGTTGCCGATAGACTTCAAGAGTAGCCTCCCCTGTGTCCGGTCGTTTTCCGGGTTGCGCTTTGCGGGTGTCGACCGGGGGCAATGCAATATAGGCTTCCCATGCGTCCGTAATCTGAATGTCATTCTTTGCGGCATCCGTAACGGTTTCCAGCTCTTCACTGGCTGAACGGAGGCGGCTCAGGATTTGGCGTTGCGCTTCAAGTTTGTCTTTTGCCAAAAACGGGGCAACAACTCGGAGTCGTTCGGTTTCGGCATCGGTCTTGGTTGTGATGGGTTCGCCCTCTGCATCCCGTAACGCTTGTCGGACCCGCTCACCATTGGGGCGATACTCTAGCCAATATGCGCCCCCTCTTTTGTAAAGATACCCCATGCCCCGGTTGCGGCGTTTGACCTTGCCATTTTTCCGTGTAGTGGTAGCCTCCATCTCGTCCCCTTTTCCATTGGTTTCGTGTAGTGCGTTCATCTGCCCTTTACGGTGCCTGATTAAGGGGCAATAATCAAGTTAATACCACGCCAACCCACGAGATAGTGGATTTAGTTAATGTTTACGGGTGTTATCGTTAGACTCAAAATCTAGCGAGGTTAAACTCATACGGGTTCGAGTCCCGTCCCCGGTACCAGATTTAAGGATCGGCGTTCTAGAAAGAGAACAGCATGGCCAACGTTGATGTCTCCAAATACAGCGAACCAGGACTTTACCTTCTACTGCCTAATGGTGAAGAGCTCGTACTCACACGATGCGCGATAGAAGCGACCACACAAGCCATCCTGGATGACCCGAATGCAATCCCTCCCCATATCAGAGCCGCAACAGAATACCATCCCTGTGACATCTGTCCAGAACGTGATACGGCCGTCATTTGCCATGCTTTGATGCCCACGCTTCCCTTTTTCGACGACATCGACCGCTATGTCTCTTATGACCGCGTCACCGCCGTCTATCGTGATTCTGAAGAGGCAACACTTATCGTCAGCGAAACAACAATGGCGAACGCCCTCCAGTTTGTTACTATATTGAGCTTAACGAGCTACTGCGAAGTGGGCAAAGCGTACGAACCGTTCTTCAAAGGGGTTAATCCCCTCATGCCGTTAGACAAGATTGGCAAAGCCGTTTTTCAGAACATCTATCTTGCGGCAAAAGGAAACATCAAGCAGGCGCAAAAGATGGTTACCAAAATGTCCGAGGAAATTCTCCATGTAGCACAATGCCAAACCAAGCGCCTCAGACTGATCAGCAATCGGGATGCATTCCTGAACGCATACGTAAACACCGAGCTCATCACCCACTTTGTAAGCAACGAACTGGATGCCCTCATCGCAATGATCGAGGAATAGAGGGCGTGATCTTCTGGCGTTAGTTGGAACCGCTTATGGGGAGCACGCTACAGATGACCGCGTCACCGTTCAAGATGATCCCGGGGCACGCGATGCTCGGAGCAGAGAGGCAACCAGTTCACGCCCGGAACGGGAGCTTGAACTCTTGAATAAGGAATAAGAATGGAACAGAATATCCACCCGGAATGTATGCCCGATTATCTGGAGCCTGGCGAACTCCGCGCGTTGCAGATGACCCGCCTACATGACACCGTGCAGCGCTGTTATGACAACGTGGACCTTTTCCGCCGCCGAATGGATGAGCGCAGGCTAACACCGGTGGACATACAATGTCTAGACGATGTTGCCAAGCTTCCGTTCACACAGAAAATCGACCTACGCGACACCTATCCCTACGGGTTGTTCGCCGTGCCTATGAAGGACGTCGTCCGTTTGCACGCCTCCAGCGGAACCACAGGAAAGCCGATTGTCGTGGGATACACCAAAAACGATCTGGAGGTCTGGAGCAGCGTTATGCTGCGCTCTTTCGTCGCCACCGGCATGCATGAAGGCGATGTACTGCAGAACGCCTACGGGTACGGACTCTTCACTGGCGGACTTGGCGCACATTACGGCGCGGAGCGACTCGGCGCAACCGTAATTCCAATTTCCGGCGGCAACACAGAACGCCAGATAATGGTGATGAAAGACTTCGGCGTCACGGCTCTCTGTTGCACGCCAAGCTACTTTATTCACCTGATAGAACGGGTGAACGCCGGACAAGTGCGTTTTGAAAGTCTCGGCGTAAAAATTGGCATTTTTGGCGCAGAGCCATGGACCGAGGCCATGCGCGAATACATTCAGCGTGAATCCGGAATCAAGGCATTTGACATTTACGGGCTCTCTGAAATCATTGGCCCTGGAGTCGGCATCGAATGTTCCGAGCAAGCCGGTCTCCATATTTTTGAGGATCATTTTCTGATCGAAATCGTCGATCCAGAAACGGATAAAGTGCTGCCCGACGGCGACGAAGGCGAGTTGGTCATCACCACGCTGACCAAACAGGCCTTTCCGATGATCCGTTACCGCACACACGACATCACCTCAATCATTCCCGAACGCTGCGCCTGCGGCCGCACGATCCGCCGCATTAACCGCATCCGGTCGAGAAGTGACGACATGATGATCATTCGCGGCGTCAACGTCTTTCCATCGCAGATTGAAGCCGCACTGCTTTCCGTTGAAGAAACGGCGCCGCACTATCAAATCATCCTCACCCGTAAAGGCGGGCTGGATCAGATCGAAGTGCAGGTTGAAGTGACCAAAACAATGTTTGGCGATCGCATCCGTGAACTTGAATCCATGCAGAAAAGACTGGCCGCCGCAGTCGAGCACACCGTCGGCCTACGCGTACCGATCCATCTAGTCGAGACCAACACCATCGCACGCAGCGAGGGAAAAGCAAAACGGGTGATTGATCAACGAAGCAAAGAGGAGAAAATCCGATGAAACTGAAGCAACTCTCTGTTTTTCTTGAAAACCGGCCGGGACATCTCAGCCATGTTTCCGAAGTCCTAGCAGAAGCCGGGATCAATATCGTCACCATGACACTGGCCGACACCAGTGAATTCGGCATTCTGCGCCTGATTATCCGAAACTGGCAACGCGCCAAAGAGGTGCTTGAAATTGCTGGCTTTACGGTGAACACCACCGATGTGCTGGCCATTGAAGTGGCCGATGAGCCGGGTGGGTTGGCGAATATTCTAAAGGTGGCCGAAGGTGGAAAACTGAGTGTCGAATACATGTATGCCTTTGCCTGCAAGCCGAAAGAATGCGCGCTGATTGTCATTCGCTTTGACGACCCCGACCACGCCTGCACCATATTAAAATCAGCGGGCATTGGAATTGTTTCCGCAACGGAATTCTATACTGAAGCATAGGAGAAATGATGATCACCAATGAATGGATTTCCAGTGTGCCGGTTTACGAGCCTGGCAAACCGATTGAAGAAGTAGCCCGCGAATTAGGATTCAACGACTGTTCTGAGATCATCAAAGTCGCCTCGAATGAAAACGAGCTTGGCCCATCGCCAAAAGCGATCAAGGCCATGGTTGCCGCTGCAACTGAAATGCACCGCTACCCAGATGGCGGCTGCTTTTATCTAAAAGATAAACTTGCCACCAAACTCGCCGTAAAACCGCAGAATCTGCTTTTCGGCAACGGCAGCAACGAACTCATTGAGTTTCTCGGCCACATCTATCTCGGCACCGGCACCAACCTCATCATGAGCGAAGGCGCCTTTGTCGTTTACCGCCTCATCGCCAAACTCTTCAACGCGCAGGTGATCGCCACGCCGATGAAAAAGTTCGCGCACGACCTCGACGCCATGCTCGCCGCTGTCACGCCCGAAACCCGCATGGTCATCATTTGCAATCCCAACAACCCGACCGGCACCATCGTCTCGTCAACAAAGATTAAAACATTCCTAAAACAACTTCCCGCACATGTTCTGGCTGTTTTTGATGAAGCCTATCTGGAATACATGCCTGACGACAAAAAACCGGATCTGATCAAAGAAATTCAGAAGTGCAGAAAAAACCTTATCGGCCTGCGCACCTTCTCGAAAGCCTACGGATTAGCCGGACTACGCATCGGCTATGCGGTTGGACACGAAGACCTGATTGCGCTGCTCAACCGCGTCCGTCAACCCTTCAACGTCAACGCGATGGCCTTGGCTGCCGCGTTCGCCGCGCTTGACGACGACAAACATCTTGCGAGAATTCGGAAGCTAAATTTCCAAGGATTGGAACTTTTTGCCAAAAATTTGCCAAAAATTGGGGAAAAGGGACTGGAATTCGTGCCGTCCTATGCCAACCTTATCCTTATCAAAACCGGTAACGGCCGCAAGGTGTTCAGCGAACTACAGAAGCGCAAAATCATCGTGCGTCCCATGGATGCCTACGGCCTGCCTGAATGGATCCGTATCACCATCGGCAAACCCGCACAGAACCGCACCGTCCTCAGAGCCCTCAAAGAAATGCTTTAGGGGGAGCACACATCCGGCTATTCGGCTCGACAACCTTTCTGCTTACCTGATAGCGTCTACAGCGCTTTGACACATTACAATCAAAGGGGTTTATGTTAACCAGTTTTCTTTTTCCCTCCTATCAAGGGTTCGCGTTGCTCCTCCTTGAGTTTCTGATTGCAGGTGGGGTTGTGCTCGCCTTGTCGATTCGCCTCACGCACGAAGCCGATCAACTCGAACGCCTTACTCCGCTTTCTGAACTCTGGATCGGAATGCTCCTACTTGCATTTGTCACATCACTGCCGGAGGCAGTAAACTCAATCGGAGCCACGCTTCTTGAGGGAGCTCTGGATCTGGGGGTTGGCAACCTTACCGGATCAAACATGTTCAACTTGTTAATCATTGTCGCCCTGGATTTGGCGCAAGGCCCCGGCCCCATCTTGTTGATGGTAAAGGAGAGTCAGGTATTTGTGGCCGCTGCCGGCATTCTTCTGATGGCGGCTGTCGGAGGAGCAATTGCTCACGGCATCCCCTCTGGTGCGGTCTCGGGCCTGGGGGGGCTCACCAGCATTACTTTCAGCGTTGCTATTTTCGTGGCATTTCTCGTAGTGAGTTGGTTACTCGTGAACCGCGATGACGGACCTCCTGTCACTGAAGAAAAACCAGAACTCCCACCCAACACCAGCCTGAAGCGCACCGTCACGATCTTCAGTCTTGCCGCAGTGGGGGTTGTGTTTGCCTCCATCTGGTTGCTAAACATCTGTAACACCATGGCTATTCGCCCCATAACAATAGGCACCCATCACATCATTTTAGGACACTCTTTCGTCGGTTCATTTTTGCTCGCCATGGCTACTTCGCTTCCTGAGTTGTTTGTGTCTCTCGGTGCGCTGAAGCTCGGGCGTGTCAATATGGCCGTTGCCAACATTCTGGGCTCAAACATCATGAACATGTCCTTTATTCCCATTATGCACCTCGTCTCACGACAAATGGGCTTCTACAGCGCAATCAGTCCATCTAGTCTTGTCATGCTGTTTGCCGCAATCACCATGACAACACTATTTATTGTTGGGCTTCTTGCCCAATCCAAGAGATCCTTTCTTTCACTCGGGTGGGAAGCGTGTTCCATTCTCGTCGTCTACGCCACGGCCGCCGTGCTCGTCTTCCGTATGGGAGCACGGTAGGGCAAGGTACGGCGGGCGGAGATCAGAAGCCGGAAGACGGACCAAGAATCTCCAACATTTGATCTCGAATATCCGTCCTCGGATTTCTGACATCTGATATCCGACTTCTGAACTCCGAGATAAATTACTCCTCGAAAAATAGCCCCCATCTGCGTATCATTTGGAAACTTACTATAAAGAAGCTCCATGGCTGAATCATTAAGCAATATATCACTCATCATATTTGACGGCACACTTACGGAGACCATGGAAAGGGTCCCTGAGCAGACGACCTCTGCCATCATCGCCCATCATCCACAGGCAAAATATTTCGCGGTATAAGAACCGGAGTTTGGGGTTCAGAGTTCGGAGTTCCGTGTTCAGGTCCCTCCGAGCTTATGATATATGGCATGAACAGGCCGTGAACACAGACCATCCAAAAGAGGCTGTTGTCATTCCGAGCTTGCCGAGGAATCTCAAGCATTACTGGGGGCCTGAGATCCCTCGACAAGCTCGGGATGACAGATCACGCGCTCTTTGCGTGTTCAAGAATGGCATATGGCGCAGCTAAAGAAAGGGCCAAGAGTGGGTTTCTCAAGAGGCCTCTCAAACAAGAGTGTGGTGCGTTCCCGTGCAGGGCAAGTAACACGCCCTGTACTTGGAGCACGACTTCAGTTTGAACTCCGAACTCTGAACTCACTACGCATCCACGATTTATAAGCTAATATCGCTTTTCATCCCAAGCCAGTTGCCGTAATCTCAGGAGCATTATGAAGTATATATGCATCAACTGTGGCTACATTTATGATCCTGCCGTGGGAGATCCGAGCGCTGGTACCGCTCCGGAATCTTGTTCAAGGACATTCCAGAAGACTGGGTATGTCTTATCTGTTACGTGTCAAAAGAAAATTTCGATGCACTGGAGAAGTCATCATGCCTAAGCAATCTATTATTGAACGAATGGAAGAGGCCCCCGTCGTGTTTGATGGGGCAATGGGCACCCTTCTCTATTCCCGCGGTGTCTTTATTAACCGCTGTTTTGATGAAGTGTGCCTTACCGATCCCGATTTAGTGCGCGGTGTCCATCGCGATTATATAGAAGCAGGTGCTGATGTCATTGAAACCAACACGTTTGGAGCCAATCGAATCTGGCTTCAGGGATATGGTCTTGCAGAAAAGACGGTCAAGATCAACCTTGCCGGGGCAAAACTGGCGCGAGAGGCTGCAGGAGATGATGTCTTCGTAGCCGGTTCTGTGGGCCCCTGCCTCAGGGCTGGACAAATACTCACTGATGAACACAGCGAGGACGTCGCAAACGCTTTTCGGGAATGTACTCAAGCCCTGGCAAAGGGCGGGGTTGATTTTATTTGTCTCGAGACATTTTCCAATATTGAAGAGCTCTTACTGGCTGCCGAAGTGGCGGCTCAGACAGGCCTTCCCGTGATGGCATCTTTTACCGTTGATCGTATCGGCGAAACCGTTCGGGGTATGCGTATTGAGGACAGTGTCCCCCGCATTGCCGCATCCCCCCATATTGATGCGATAGGGCTCAACTGTGGAACCGGACCAGCTCCACTCTATAACGCCGCCGAACGCGCCATTTCACTAACAAGCAAACCGTTTGTGCTGATGCCCAACGCGGGGCAACCCCAAGAGGTGGATGGCCGCATGCTCTACCTCGCCACGCCTGAGTATTTCACTGAATATGCTAAAAAGTTTATTGAATTGGGTGCTCGGGGCGTTGGGGGTTGCTGCGGAACCACCCCTGCCCATATTCGGGATACCGCGCGCGCCGTGCACGCGCTAAGTGGCGTCAAACACCACATTGAAATCAAAGCGATTGTTCCCAAGGATGTCGGGGTCGACCCCATTCCCATGGCGCACAAATCACGCCTTGGCGGAAAGCTGGCACGCGGAGAAAAGGTAACCTCCATTGAGATTTCGCCACCACGCTCCTGCGATCTCAAGCCAATGCTGGAGAAAGTTAAGCTCTGCTATCATGCGGGCATTGACGCCATCAACATTCCCGATGGCCCACGCGCTAGCGCACGGATTTCTCCAATGATCGCGTCAATCGCGATCCAACAGAAGATTGGTATTGAGCCCATTCTTCACTACTGTTGCCGAGATCGAAATCTAATCGGGATGCAATCCGATATACTCGGAGGGTATGCCGCCGGTATCGCCAACTTCCTCATCATCACGGGCGACCCACCCAAGATCGGAGACTACCCTGATGTGACCGGCGTGTTTGACGTTGATGCCATAGGACTCACGCAGGTTGCATCTAATCTCAACCACGGAATCGACATTGGCGGCAATCCCATTACGCCACCTGCTGGTATTTTAATTGGCGTAGGGGTAAACCCATGCGCCGTTGATATGAAGCGAGAGATGGAGCGTTATCGCCGCAAAATCGAAGCCGGTGCAGAATACGCCATCACCCAGCCAGTATTTGATCCCGAGGCGCTTTTCCGCTTTTTCGAGATGGCAAGCAAGCTCCCCAAGACCATTCCGGTCGTGGCAGGCGTGTGGCCACTCACGAGCCTCAAGAATGCAGAGTTTATGAAGAATGAAGTCCCCGGTGTTGAGGTGCCTGATTCCGTCATTGAGCGCATGAAAAAGGGCAAAACCCGCGAAGATGGAATCAAAATTGGGTGCGAGATTGGCCGGGAAATTCGTAATGCTGTCGTCGATACCGTTGCAGGATTTCAGGTAAGCGCACCCTTTGGAAAAGTGGAACTGGCAATTGATGTCCTCTCCTGAGCTTCTTCATATTATCAAGATCACCGTAGGGCCTACACTTTCTGCCCCACTGGAAGCTGTTCTTGTGCAACTTGACATTGCCGTCAGCCGCTGGGAGCAGGCCGATGGCAACGAACATCGCTTTGATGTTTTCTTCGATGACGCAAGAGAAGCGAAACAGCTTGCATCGGTTCTGAACGAACTGCTCACAAGTATCGCTGGCGACCAGGCCTGGGACATTCATATGGATGCGATACCGAACGAAGATTGGCAGGTATCGTGGAAGGCGTATTTTCATGTTGATCGCGTTTCAGAACGCATCGTGACCAAACCCACATGGGAACCCTACACCCCAACGCCGGGCGACTGTGTCATTGAAATAGATCCGGGAATGAGCTTTGGAACGGGACAGCATGCCACAACAAAAGGGTGCCTCTGCTTCCTGGATACGCTCACAAACGGTCCGACACCTGGAAGCTTTCTTGATCTAGGCTGCGGATCTGGAATTCTCTCCATCGCCGCAGCAAAACTTGGCTACGAACCAATCACCGCTATTGACCTCGATCCGGACGCCGTCCGGATTGCAGGGGAGAACATGACTCTGAACCATGTAAGTGATCGCGTTGAGGTCTATGGCGCTGATGTTTCAACCTTGGATGTAGAGCACCCCTACTCCATTGTCGCGGCCAACATACTTGCTCCCGTACTTCTTGCCAACGCCTCCCACATTGCAGCAACAGTCATATCCCCCAAGGGAAACCTTCTGTTGGCAGGAATCCTGACGGAACAGTATAACGACGTGTGCGAGACCTACACGGCGCTTGGATTTGAGGAAGTCAACAGGATCACAGATGAAGAGTGGACCAGCGGATGCTTCCGTCGCAGAGACACTTAGCCCCAAAGGGGCTCCCTCATCGTAGCCCAGACCAACGACTTGGGCACATTAGAATCATATATCCGATCCCTGAAGGGGCACGACAAGAAAGGAATGAGATGTTCGCCGCATTTGAAAAAAAGATATTACGCCACCACCCGGCCGAGTGACCAAGACCGGAGGTAAGTTGATTGTAATGGACGAACCGGCGTATGGAACACTCTACTTGCGCCTTGCCCTGTTCGAAGACGAGGGTGTGTTTGACTGCATTGCCTGTGCAGACTTGAAATCGTTTACAGGCGACACGGCAGATTTTATTCGTCAATTCGCAGCCGAAGCATCTGGGATTCCCCGTGACAACATATTGCTCTCCGCCCCCCCCTACCAGAGGTCCAAACTCCTAATCAACTGCCCTTTTAGGATCAGTGTCGGCCCAGCGGTACCGAGAGCGTTCCGTTGAAGAACTCAATAATATGCCCTCGGTCAATCAACCAATACAATGGCTGCATGAGTTCTTTCACCTCATCGGAGTCCACGGTCGCATCGGGGCGTAGCGCCTCAACCATCTTTTGCCGGGTGCATCCCGGATTCTCACGTAGATAGTTCAAGACTTCCTTGATCGAGGGAATGGCGGATTCCGGATCTAGCGGCACGGGTTGAACAGATGTCACAAAATTGACGCCCTTTCCCTTGCCCGCCTTAAATACGTGAAAACGCTTATGCTTAAAGGCCGCCCTCAAAGCAAATGAGACCTTCAAAGGGAAACGGGATTCATGCTGCCACTCCTCACGCAGTGCTCGCTTAATCCCCTGATCCTTAATCTCGTGGGCAACGTCCTCCGAAATCACAGCACGCTTTGTGCTCACCACCGACTTTGGAATCACATTTTCACGCATATAGCGCTCAGCGTTCGTTAGCACCATGGGAACGGACTCTTCTTCCGAGTCCCCTTTTAAAACATACGCGACGGTCTTCGATGCCTCATCTTTCCATCGCTCAACATCCTCTGGACTGTGCGATAGCTGAATGCGTTCCTTATAAGTAATAAAATCAATATGAGAGAACCGTGCGGTGTGAAAACGCCTCACGGCCTCTGCGTAGCTGTGATGATTCGGCGGGGCCAGCAGGGATCCGCTATATCCACATTTGGCGACACACACGAACGTTCCTGAAGGTTTCTCTCCCTCAACCTCGTTCACATCAAAATAGGCATCCAAATGGTCTGACATGATATGCGACTCAATTTGTCCACGATCGGTCGACAACGTCTTGCAGATCTTACACTGATAGAACGTTGCGTCCGGAGCTGCTGAATCCACGTCCAACTTTACGAAGCAACAACCCGGTTTCGACATCAAAATGGATGCGAGATCAATAAGAGGATACGCTCGTTTGGTGGAGGATATCTGCCGAACCAATCCGGACAAAGCGCTCTGCTCAGGCAAAAAGCGAACGTTCACGGGGATATTGACAGCACCCCCATATGAAGACCGATTTGAACTGGCGTCCCTTCCGGAATCCGGCACATTGCGCGCCCCTGGCTGACGATCTCTCGGCGATGCACCACGGGGCGGAGGAGAGGAAGAGCGATCATCTCTTCGAGCTGGGCGCTGATTGCGCGAATCTCGATCACGGCCTGAGGGTGCCCCCCGACCTCCTGAACGTCCCGATGATCGACCACCACGACCACGATCCGAATCGCCCCCCCCGAAACTGCCGTATCGGACTTCATCCGCAGGCTTACGCGCCCACTGTGGAACAAAATTCAATTCGAGAATCAGGTCGCCTGTAGCCGAAGCCGATTCGCGCTCTGAAGTTTTGTCCTTCTGCTCTGCCATGTCTATGACTCCCTAAAAAATGATTGGCGGTCATTGTAGACCCTTCGCGACAAGATGCAAACAGCGAATACAGAAAGGTTTTAGGGCACATCTTCAGTGGCTGTTGAAAAACTGAAACTTCGTAGACTTCGCTCCGCATGACAGTCTCAAGATATTTAAATTCCTTAGAGAAATGTCAGGCTGATCCCAACAACGGCGAAACTGGCATCTATCAAATACACGCTTCAGGCCTTGACGGAAGCACATCAAGTACGTCCATCGAAATCCACAATACTAGCGCAGACAACAACGGTGTAAACGGTATTAGCAAAATATTTGCCTACTCCCAGGTGGGGCCTTCATCCATCTTACTTGATAACGTAAGTGCCACAGAAAATAGTCTGACTGGCATAAATGAAATAACAGCTATCGCTAACGAGCGGGAAGCCTTCATTAGGCTCGATAATATCAGCGCTCAATCTAACGACAGTTTTGGTCTTGGATTGGTAGTCTCTGTTGGGAGCTATGCCAGCATCGATTTACTGAACAGCGACCTGACCGGCAATGCTGTCGGCGGCTATCTCTCGCTGAGCGCCAACACACCGCATGGCAGCGGAGATGTTACTGTTATCAATGTCGTCGAGTAATAGTGAATTCTGCAATGCGCGGAGATGAGCCATGTTCTGGTGTTTTTCTTCCCCCCGAGACGAGCTCGGGATGCAAGAACTTGGGCATTGTATATTCCGTGTTCGATATTGGATATTCAGTTTCTTTCTGTGTCTATCCCCTTTTCGAACAGGATCTCGCTAGATCCGCGCGGGGGTCTCAATCCCCAACAATCGCAGGCCCCCTTGCAAGACTTGAGCGGTAATGCCGCACAGCTTGACCCGGCTTTCGCGAATGCCCGCTTCCGCCTTCAGAAATGGCACATTCTGGTAAAATGTACTATAGCACTGCGCCAACTCGTAAAGATAGTCTGCCACCGTGCTGGGCTTGTAAGCTTTTGCCGCCCGAAGCACCACATCTGGAAACTGAACCAGTTTCATTGCCAATTCCCGTTCAATCAGTTCCGTGAACATGAGCTCATGAGCATCCAGATCACCTTCGGGGAAGCGTTCCTTATACTTATCATGAACACTCGCAATTCGAGCATAGGCATACTGCAAATACGGGCCCGAGTTTCCGTCTAACGCGAGCGCCTTATCCCAGGTAAACGTAACGGTTGTCTGAGGATTCTGACTAAGATCAGCATACTTGACCGCACCAATCCCCACGGCGCGCGCCACTTCGCGCTGTTCAGCCTCTGTCATTTCGGGACTCGACGCTTTAACGATGTCATACGCGCGCTGCTCAGCCTCGTCCAACAAAACCTCTAGCTTAATCACATTGCCCTGCCGCGTTGAAAAGGTCGCTTCCGGCAAACGCATCAATCCAAACCAGACATGGTGTAACTCGGTTTGATAGCCAAGCTTATCGCAAATGGTAAAGAACTGCTTAAAGTGGAGCTGTTGGCGCTCATCGGTCACATAAACAATCTTATCAGGCTGAAATTCTTCAATGCGCGAGGCCACCGTGGTGATATCACTTGTCGCGTAGTTAAAGCCGCCGTCACTTTTCTGCACAATACAGACGGGCAGCTTGTCTTCCTCAAGAAAGACCACCTTGGCTCCGTCACTCTCCTCAGCCAGACCTTTCTCCTCGAGCAATGCAACAGTTCCCGCCAGCTTGTCATTGTAAAAACTTTCACCGCGCAACAGATCAAAGGAGACATCCAACCGTTTGTAGATACGATCAAATTCTTTCAGACTCAGTTCAATAAATTCCCGCCACAGCGCCGTATTCTCGGAATCCCCCGCCTGAAGCTTTACGAGCTGTTCACGACATTGTGTCAGCCACGTCTCATCCTCACGCGATTTCTCGTAGCTCTTTACATAGACTCGCTCCAACTCACTGATGGCATGGCGAGACAACGCCTCTTTATCAAGAAAATTGCGGTAGCCCATGATGATGATCCCGAACTGAGTACCCCAATCTCCAATGTGATTATCCGCAATCACATGATATCCCAACAGGCGATACAATCGGTCGATTGAATTGCCAATGATGGTGGATCGAATATGCCCAATATGCATTGGCTTCGCGACATTCGGACTTGAATAGTCCAAAATAACCGTATGCCCCTCCCCCGCTTTGGGAACGCCTAACTGCGGATCCTGATCAAGTGCGACCACAGCTCGAAGGAGCCATGCATCAGAAAGGTATATATTGATGAATCCAGGACCCGCAATCTCAAGGTGGTCAACAGCATGGTGATCTTGAGCATTCGCAACAATCTTCTCAGAAATGGCCCGAGGAGGCAATTTAAGCACTTTTGCGAGGGACATTGCCGCATTGCACTGATAGTCACCAAACTTGCTATTTGCAGATTGAACAACCCCAATGGCAGCCAAAGCTGGAATATCGCCAAATTGTGACTCAAAAACTGATCGAATCCATCCTGAGAGAGCCTCGACCACCGTCTGTTTGCATTCTTCTGTGGTAATCATGGGCCTTGGTATACCCGATCTCACGACCCTCCGCAATAAATTTGCCCCCCCCTCTGATCTCGACATCCCCGAGACGATCCCCTACGTTATGGCGCAGCAATGCAAAACGACAACAAGAGCAACAAAATGCGGCAGAATCGACTCGAGCGGGCAGAAAAACACCTCGTCCGACTCATCGAGCGTGCGGGAGCAGATAAAGGGCATCCCCGTTCGACAATGTTTCTGCTTGGCGTACTGAAACAGCTTTCCCATCTTTACCGTACAATCATACAACTCAGGTTATTTTGTTATGATAAGGGTATCATGCGCCACCATACGCTGGGATGTCAGGTCATCAGCGTTGGGAATCTCACCGTTGGGGGCACTGGCAAGACCCCTGTGGTAGAGATTTTTGCTCGCGAACTACAGAAGGCTGGTCGCCGCGTTGCCATCCTCAGCCGTGGTTACAAAAAGTCTCAGCCCCCTTTCTTCCAACGCCTTGCAAACAAACTGACGTTTCAGGAGCGTCTCAGTCCACCACGCGTTGTTTCTGATGGCACTCGCCTACTTCTAGATTCTGCCATGAGCGGAGATGAGCCATACATGCTGGCTTCAAACCTTCCCGAAGTTGCCGTTCTGGTGGATAAGGATCGGGTCAAGAGCGGGCGCTATGCGATCAACAAACTGGGATGTGATACGCTCATTCTGGATGACGGCTTTCAGTATCTCTCGCTTAAACCGAGAGTACAGATCGTACTGGTAGACAAAACGAATCCCTTTGGAAACGAGAACGTACTCCCCCGGGGCATTCTACGTGAGCCTGTCAAAAACATAAAACGTGCTAACTTCATCTTCATCACAAAATCGGACGGCAAAAATACGGATACCCTCCGCGAACGTATCCGCACGCTCAATCCCAATGCTGAAATCATTGAGTGCCGCCACTGCCCCCGTTATCTACAGAATGTTTTCACCAATGAACGACGCGATCTTTCGTCTCTGGAAGGACTCAAGGTCACGTCACTATCAGGAATTGCTGCCCCTGCCGGATTTGAGAAGTCCATCGAAAGTTTCCGCGCCGAAATTCTCGAACGGCACCGCTTTGCAGATCACCATCGCTATACCCAGCAGGAACTCATCAATATCATCAACACCTCCGACAATCTCGGAGCTGATGCCATTATTACGACGGAAAAGGATGCCGTACGGTTTCCTAATATCGGGCGACGTGACATCCCCATCTACTACCTGCGGGTTGATATTGAGATCCTCAGCGGCGCCCAGGACTTCAGAGACAGCATTGCCCATATCTGTTTCCAAGATGTGGACTCTGTTGCCGCAGCGTAAGGCAATACATGAACATTCTAATCTGCGGCGTCAACTGGCTCGGGGATGCATGCATGAGCATGCCCGCTCTACAAGTTTTTCGAAGCCAGCAACCCGATCTAAAAATCACCATGCTCACGCGCCCCGCCCTCAAACCCCTGTGGGAGTTGCACCCCTGCATTGACAGCACCATTCCCCTTACGCCCACTCTTGCAGGGATGCGTAAAGCAACGCGGCTCGTCAAGGCGCTTGACGCTCAAGAGGCATACATATTTCCGAACTCCTGGCGCTCGGCACTCATTCCCTACTTCGCACGCGTCCCACACCGTATTGCACAGCGCGGTCATCACCGCAGTCTTATCCTGACCAAAACGGTTCAGCCAAAAATGCGCAGTGCCCCCCCTTGTCACCAACAGTGGGAATACGTCAAGATTCTTCGACTGGTCAACGTGACCGAGCTTCCTCCCCCTTCTTTAACAATCCCCGAAGCCGCAAAGCAGACCGTAGACGCAATCCTGTCCGCCGACGCCACCCCCTGGGTTGGGATTCTACCGGGCGCGGCTCGTGGCCCCTCAAAGCAGTGGCCACAAGAACACTTTATATCAGCCGCAAAGCAGATTGCGGATGCCCACAAATGCCATTTCGTGCTTCTTGGAACAGCTGCCGAGGAACTGTTATGCCAAGAAATCGGCGCTGCACTCGGTGAACGCGCCATTTCGCTGGCAGGCAAAACATCCCTTCCCGAGCTCACCGCAGTGCTGGAGCGATGCAGCACTGTGCTTTGTAACGACAGCGGCGGCATGCACCTCGCCGCAGCAGTCGGAGTCCCCGTTGTCGCGGTCTATGGCATCACGGCCCCCACCAAAACCGGCCCGCTCGGTGATGGTCACCATTTAATTTGTGCAGACGGCATCACAGCGTCACGCGATGTGCCTCGGGATTCAAGCGAAGCTCGCGAGGCACTCAGAAGTATTTTCCCACAGCGCGTTGCAGAGGCCGCACTTGAAATCCTGACGCGGCCATCTTGCCCAAATCGGAAGAGCGCCTTTGGCGAGATGCTTCGACAAGCTCAGCATGACAGTTCCTGCGAGATGCTTCATCCCAACATACGTCGAGATCAGCATGACAGTTTATTAGGAAACCCGAGCTCTCAAAGGGTGTCATTCCGAGCGAAGCCGAGGAATCTCGGTTTGGGCAACACGCCGTCTTGAATTAACAAAACAATGACTCCAATTATGAACATCTTCAAACATGCACGCGTGGTGAGTGTTTTTACTGGCCTGAGCCGACTCCTCGGACTTCTGCGCGAAGTTCTGATGGCGCACTACTTCGGTACGACCCTCGCCAAATCCGCATTTGATGTCGCCTTCAGAGTCCCCAACCTCTTTCGCCGTCTCTTTGGAGAAGGCGCGCTCTCCGCTGCATTCATTCCCATCTTCTCCGAAACGCTCGAGAATGAAGGCCCAGAAGCAGCCAAACAACTGGCCGGCAAGGTCATGATGATGCTAGCGACCGTCTTACTGACAATTGCCGCCGCCACAACACTTGTCATCACGTTACTCATCAACCATGGGGAACTGGGCACAAAGACAGCCGCCGTGTTGCCCCTGCTACGCATCATGTTTCCATATATGATCTGCATCTGCCTGGTTGCCCTCTGCATGGGCATTCTCAACTCGGTATCCCGCTTCGCCCTTCCCGCCGCAACACCGATTCTGCTGAATGTTGTCTGGATTGCGGCGCTCTTTTTCCTCTGCCCAAGATTTGGAACAGCACTGGAGGAGCGCATCTATGGTGTCGCCTGGGGCATTCTCCTCGCGGGTGTACTGCAACTCATTATCCAAATTCCCGCGCTCATCGCCAGCGGCATGTGGCCTCGCCTCTCTTTTGATTGGAGTGACCGCCGCATCCATAAAATCCTCCTACTCATGGGGCCAGCCGCCGTGGGCATGGGCATTCACCAGCTCAACTTTATCATTGATGGCATCCTTGCTCTGTGGGTTGGAGTGTGGGCTCCCGCTGCACTCACCTATGCAGAACGGCTTGTCTATCTGCCTTTGGGACTCTTTGCCACCGCCCTCAGCACGGTATTGCTCCCCACCTTCTCGCGCCAGGCCGCCCGTACAGAATTCGGTGACATCGCAAAAACGATCGCCGACTCACTTCGCGGTCTAATGCTGATCATGATCCCTGCCGCCGCAGGCCTTATCGTTCTCGCACAGCCCATTGTGCGTTTCATCTTTCAGGGAGGCGAATTTGATGGTACCTCCACCCTACTCACATCGCGAGCACTCTATTTCTACGCCCCCGGTCTCGTTGTTTTCAGCCTATATAAGATTCTCGTTCCGGCCTTCTATGCCCTAAAAGACACACGCACCCCCGTCAGAATCGGAATCTACGCCGTACTTGCAAACTTTACGCTTAATATCCTGTTTATTATGACCTGGCCAGAGGGCTATCAACACGCAGGACTGGCATGCGCAACGGTGATCTCAAGTGGACTAAACGGTCTCGCATTGGCACTGATCATTACCAAACGCGTCGGGTCCCCCGGATGGAGATCCCTCGGCTGGAGTTTCATCAAGATCGCAGCGGCCTCTCTTGTGATGGTGCTTGCGATTGCGATCACCCAACACATACTGTCACAACAGTTGTCTGACATCTTCGCACTCTCAAAGATGGGTCAATTCACGATCGTCGGCGTCTGCATTGCAATTGGGGGCTCGGCTTATGCCATCGCCGCAACGGTATTCTGCCGTGCCGAATGTCGAACGCTAAATTGTCACAAAAGGAGTTGAGAATGAAATTGAATTACACCACTACCGCATCCGTAGTGGCAGCCATACTTCTCAGCCAAGTGGTGGGATGCGCTCTATTCAGGTCCGCTGCCCCCACCGACACCCCACACACGGCATCCAACTGCGTGGGATCCTTCAGCCAGAGCGATCTCATTGAGATGGCAAACGAGATTGCCAAGCTTATTCTAAGCCACCCATTTCCGCCCGCCAGTTCTGCCCCAAAAATCACGATATTCGACATCGCCGATAACACGGAACTCGGTTTGGATATGACTGCGGTTGAAACGGCACTCATGACCGTTCTCTCAGAAAACAGCCGTCTAACGTTCATCAACACAAATCAACGCGATGCCCTGCTTAAGCATATGGACATCATAGAATCCAACGCACCAAGTAAAGATGATGCTGAACGCCATATGGGACGCCGACTGGATGCCCGCTATGTGCTCAGAGCCACAATCACGAAAATTGAGAAACCCCTCGGATTGGAAGCCCGCGCAGCCAAGGGCGAGGGCATCTACTACCAGCTTACAGCAATAATCACTGACACCGACACCGGCTTGATTGTCCTGCGTAAACAGTGCGATCGGCTGCGTAGCCCCGCACCATCCAACGCAACCAAGACTAACCTGCCCCCAGAAAAGTAGTGCCAGAAAGCCGCTGAACAGCAAAGCTTGCACTAGGCAATTTATGCCACTTGTGATATAAACAAACTTCACACGATTTCTAGTTTCTGTGGTCAGCTAGCTGTGGGATATATCGAAAGTGTACAGCCACAGCTATAGAAAGTATTTTTGAATTATGAGAGAAGTAGAATTAGTACAACATCTGGGCGAACAGGCAACCGTAAGCAATGCAATCGCGATTGAGTTATATGAGAAGTATAGCGTTAAACGCGGTCTGCGTAATGCTGACGGTACCGGTGTTCTTGTCGGCCTGACTAACATCGGCGATGTGCACGGTTATGTCATGGAAGACAACGAAAAAGTGCCCCGCGAAGGTCGGCTTCGCTATCGTGGCATTAATGTTTCCGAGCTTGTGGAGGGCTTTCAGAAAAACAATCGATTTGGCTTTGAAGAAGTCTGTTTTCTGCTGCTGTTTGGTGATCTTCCAAATACCGAAGAACTGGCTACCTTCACCGCACTGCTGGGCGACCTGCGTGCCCTTCCAGAGAACTTCACCGAAGACATGATCCTGAAGATTCCAAGCCATAACATCATGAACAAGCTGGCGCGAAGTGTATTGGTCTCCTACTCATATGACATGCTTGCAGATGATCTTGATGTACGAAACGTACTCTACCAGTGCCTGAAACTTATCGCCCGCTTTCCGACAATGGTAGCCTATGGCTATCAAGCAATGGCACGAAACTATGAAAACAAAAGCATGTATCTGCACAACCCAAAAACCGACATGGGAACTGCCGAGAACTTTCTACGGATGACCCGCCCAGATGCCAAGTTCACGCAATTGGAAGCCGAAACGCTGGATCTTGCGCTCGTCCTACATGCAGAACACGGCGGCGGCAACAACTCAACGTTCACGGTTCATGTTGTGGCCTCAAGCCTCACCGACACCTACTCCGCCATTGCGGCTGCAGTGGGATCGCTGAAGGGACCTCGACACGGCGGTGCCAGTTTGCATGTCAGCGACATGATCGCCGATCTAAAAAAAGAGTGTGGCGACACCCCCACAGAGGCCACCATTGAAGCTTACCTCGAGAAGATCATGAATCGAGAAGCATTCGATAAAACGGGACTCATATATGGCATGGGGCATGCTGTATATACACTGAGTGATCCACGCGCAGTTATGCTCAAAGCAAAGGCACAAGAACTCGCTGAAGACAAAGGTATGCTAGATGAATTTGCCATCTACGACACCGTTGAGCGGATTGCCCCAGAAGTCTTTAAACGCATAAAAAACAGCGAAAACCCCCTCTGTGCGAATGTTGACCTTTATTCCGGATTTGTGTATGCCATGCTTGGACTGCCCACCAGTCTGTTCACCCCGCTATTTGCGGTTGCCCGTATCGCGGGTTGGGCTGCACACAGAATTGAGCAAATTGCGAGCGAAGGCAAAATCATTCGCCCAGCATATAAATGCGTGCAGGCAAAGGGAAGCTACGTACCGATTGAGGAGCGTCCCTAAACTGAGCATTGTAGTGCGTGACTGTGTCGCGTATCCCCGCTCTCAGATGGGTGGTCTGGCCAGACGCAGTCTGGAGGCTATAACGCCCCTCAGTATCAGCTCTAAATGCTATTTTCTTTATAGGGTTGCACCCATAGCAACGATTCCGTTAGTATTCACGCCCATGTTTGGCATTTAACTGCCCATTTAGCAAAACGACAGACAGGGGTTCTCATGAAGCGTGTTCTAGGGGTCGCAAGCATCACTATTTTGGTTACACTAACCGCTCAAGCGGGGTTAGTAACAGACGAGGGCATCGGCATTAATCGTGCGTCTAAAAGCAAATCCATCGCCGCTCAAGGTGTCGATTCGATTCCAAAACCTGCCACTTCAAAACCCACCCAACAATCCGCCGCCGCCCGCGGGGGGGGGGGGGGGGGGGGGGGGGCGGCGGGGGGGGGGGGGGGCGGGGGGGGGGGGGGGGGGGGGGGGGGGGGGGGGGG